>UGGN01000002.1 GCA_900450455.1 [Eubacterium] infirmum | reverse complement strand
TTGTAACGCCTTTATATTCACTGCTTAGTCTTTGCCTGAATTTAACATCATCAGCAATAAGCTTTATATCAACATTGTTTTCATGAATTTTATTACCTATATTGATTATATCCTGTAAACTGCCTTTCACATCATCCACAATATATTTATTAATTTCTTTAGTGTTTTCATTAATAGTATCAACTTTCGGAAGCATATTTGAAGTATCAGACTTAACCGTGCCTATTGTATTGCTATCCTTCCTGTACTGAAAGAAGTTTGCCAATATGCTTCCTGCTACAGTTATAAGTGCGATTATTAATCCGATATAATTTGTCATGATATTATTTTCCCCTTTATATATAACTACTAACGCCGTTATTAATCCTATTATAAGGGGTAAGTTCATTTTCATCAATTTTTTAAATGAATCCATATCCACTCATCTTTCTATATTATACCATTATCAAACTCATTCAATATATTATCTATAGTTTTAACTATCTCATCTACATTTCCACCATGCTCTATTAAATGATTTCTTTGCATCTTGAGTTGCTGCACTGTCATATTGCCGCCTCGTGCTTTTGTAATTCCAGTATATACCCTTGCCGGGATTCTCAGTTTATCAAGATACTTTTGTAAATCCTGATGAAAACTTTGAAGGTCAGCTTTATTAATTACATCTTTCGCTGAAAGCTTTTCATACTTTATATCCTTGTCCGTGCAATTTCTATATCTTCTTACCGTCTTTCTGCTTATCCCAAGCTCCTTAGCTGCTTTCGTGTTATTTGCATCCGGATTTTCTTTAAGATAATTAATTACCTTTACCATATTTTCATTAGGTATGTTTTGCGCCACCGGCACAAAACAAAAATGTAAATGTGGCTCTCCTGATTCATCCTTATGTACATCAGCACTTATAACATTTTTATCTCCGCCATATCTGTTGGAAAGAAAATCATAACAAGCTTTAAAAAACTTTTCTTCGTATTCATCCGGTAATTCCTTAGGCTTAGTTATAATCCATCCGCTCATATAGTTAATATCTTGTCTATCGCTGTGTATATATATTTCATCAAGCCTTTTTTTAGATATTCAAACTCCGTCATATTTCTTTCCGGAGCTAAAGAATAATTTAAGTGACTTCTGTTTTTATCGATATCAATATTTTTAGGATATTTAAGTTCTCTTGATACATGCTTGAGCTGATTATATACAGCATGTTTATTAAACTTTTGATTAGATGCCATACTTACCTCAATCTATATATTTTTTCAAAAGATATTTGCTTTTTATTAATAGTAATATCTTCACCGTTGAGATTAATAACATAATTTAAAGGATTCTCTTGTATATTGCAATAGTACATTAGAAAAGATTCACGGTTATGTTTATCATAATCTGAAGAACCTTGTAATTTTAATATATCTCCATTTGATAATCCTATTTCATATTGATATAGATACTTATATATATCTTGTGATGATATCCTGTGAAGCTTTCTTTTTTTATTGCTATGCAAAATTAATCCTATAATTAAAAGCACAAGAGCCGGTTTAATTAATTTCTTCAAAATATACCAAAACACTGTTCTTCTCCTTTTCAATAGATAAGAGATTAATTTTCACAAAGTGAAAATTTTCCTTGAAAAGCCGTAAGGCTTTTCCCTTAGCATTACAGGCTTAAGGAGCTATGCTGCTTTGGCCGGTAATGCGCTGGGGGTAATCCAAAGGGGGCAGCGCCCCTGCTGGCAACTCGAACTGTCTTCGAGCGACCGATAGGTCGGATATACCATATCTGCCCACCGCAGGTGGGCAGATATGGTATATCTTGTATACGCAAATTGCACGCCCCCTCTATTTAACTGTCTTAAATAGAGCTTATGCAATTTGCAAAGCTGTATAAACATTGAATTATCAATGCTTATACAAAAATACCGAAAGCATTAGCTTTCGGCACACTGACTTAAACTGTCTTTAAGTCTTGTTTATACTTTCTGACACTAATACTATATCACAAGTTTTATGTATTTTTTTGCCTTTTTTTGCTTATGTAAAAAATAACAAAAAGCTCTATTTTTTGCTATGTTAATTTTTTCAAAAATGCATTTTTGAGCAATGTCTATATTTATCTTTCGTTTTCTATTGATGTATCAAAAACATCTATCTTTTGACTTACTATGTATTTAAGCGCAAGTTCTATATATCTTTGCCGCTCGGATAACTTTACATTCTTTGGAAAAAGCTCATCTGATACATGATATTTTTTCTTTTCAGCTTTTGCTTTTTTACTTACAGATCTATGCTTTCTCTCTTGCTTTTCTACATTTTCCTGCCCTTGATTAATTACTTCTCTTAAAGCATTCCATGGGAAGCTTGCCCTAAGGGGCGGATCTTTCTGCACCTCTTTATACTTATCAATAAGCCCTTTAGCGATTTCTTTTGTCATCTCTTTATTTTCTTTAGTCATAATCTCAGATACTTGATCCTGTACCGCTTCCGGAAGCTTAGATATATATTGCACTTCTTCCTGCGTAACCTTACTTCTGTTATATAATCTAACAATTCCATTTGAACAATTTGCAAGCGCCATCTTTCTTGTTAATGTTCGAGCGGATATACCATATTTCTTAGCAACTTCTTCATCCGTTCGTTTCGAAGTGTCACTTTGACACTTCGAAAGAGATGTTGAATTTTCAACGTTTTCATTTTTGGAATTTCCAGGACTAAGATTACAGTTTTTATCCTGTACAAGTGCATCATATGTAGCCTTATATGCTCTTGCAAGCTCTATATCGCTTACTTTTTCTCTTTGGATATTCGACTGATTGATAAGCAGCGTTGCTTCTATATCATCACAGCTTACTATGATAGCGTTTACCTTGCTACTTCCTATTTCTTTTAAACACTCAACCCTTGTATGTCCTACAAGGATTTCAAAGTCATTTTCTATAAGCTCTTTATAATGCTGCACGCACTCTTTAGGTCTAACTATTATAGGGTTAATCTGTCCATAGCTTTTTAAAGAGCCTATCATCTCTTCCCTTTTTTCACCGCTGATTTTTGAAAAGTGATTTTTAGGAGATTCCGATAATTCCTTTATATCAAGCTCAACAACTTTATCTTTAGCCTTATTAAGGATATTGTCAAAAGCCTTATCATTATTTTTATTAACGCTACCTAAATCATCAGGTGTAACATCAATCATAAGTTCGCTATACTTACCTGTTATATCGCCCTGTTCAAGAAGTTTTTTGCGTTCTGCTACAAGCTTCTTTATCTCTTCTAAATTTTTCCCTGTTTTAAGAGCCATATTTTTTCTCTCCTTTATGAAATTTATGTAAGCTTTGCAACGATTGTTGCAAGCATTTTTTATTTAAAAATTATCCAACAAATTACTATTCCAACAGCTACATATAAATATATATCATTATCCTCCATCTTTTCTTCTTGATGATTAGATGAATGAGAACCTTTATTACTATCGCAAGAGATTATCCTAATTATAATCGTGACCGTAATTAATAAAAAAAAAATCCCCAAAATTGGCAGCACATATTTAGTTAAAACCCCTAGAATTTCTGTAAGATTTATATCATTCATTTCACTAATCTCCTTTACTTAACAATTCTTCAGATAGTTTCTTAAATGCTATTGCAGCTTTACTTTTAGGCGAATAATCTCCTATAGAAAGTGATTCAAACTCACTTTCAGGTATTGCGATTGCCTTTGGAATAAGTGTGTTAAAAATATATACATCTTCTCCCCAGGAAACCTTAATAACTTCATTCATCAATTTATGAAAATTAGTCTTTTCTTGTACCTTATTTATTATTACTCCTGCTGCTTTTAAATCTTTGTTAAATTCATTTTTTATTTGCTCAATAACCTTATTTATTGTAAAAATTCCATCAGAGCTTGCTACTTCCGGCTCAGTTATAATTAGATATTCATCTGAAGCTACAAGTGCATTTTGAAAATCAAGATTAACCGACGGAGCATTGTCTATTAATACATAATCATAATTATTTTTTTCTCTTAAAGTTAATATGTATTTTTTTAGTAGCTTTTCTCTACCCATAGCAGACATTGCATTCATGCTCCAGTACTCTTTTCGTATATCGCAAGTAATTATATCAAGATTATCTTTAACTTTATAAATTGGATCATTTAGCAATTCCTGATTTGCCATTATTGAGTTTAGTACATCGACAATATTTTCTTTTATAGTGTTCTCTTTTTCTATACCTGCAAATTTTGTTAGATTTCCCTGTCCATCAAAATCTATTAACAGCGTATTCTTTCCTGCTTTCGCAAGCTCAGCTCCCAAGTTAAAAGTTACTGTTGTTTTTCCAACGCCGCCTTTGTAGTTAATTATAGAGATTACTTTCACTTTCTTTTCCTCCTCAAAAATCTGTAATTTTAAAAATCTGTAGTTATCCCAAGCTCTTTAGCAAGGCTATATATCCACTTGTTTATTTCAGCTTCTATTTCCGCTTTTTCAAACGCCTCTATTTTTATCCTTTTATAAAAATAGTTCCATACTTTTTTCTGCATATCCGGATCTACAGCATGGCTGAAGGTTTCTTCTATCGTTTTTAAATGCCTTATTCTAAGCTCATATTCCTTTTGCCTTTCTAAATCAACATCCCTATTCATATTCTGCCATCTGTTATACGCATCAGTTGCCGCTTTAATCTCGTAATAGGCGGCTGCAAAACTCCTTGCAGCTTTCTTAGCTTCCTTACATAATATTACTTTCATAAGCTGCCCTTACCCTTTCATTTTATTCTCTGTGCAAAATGTCATATAAATTTTTCCCTAATAAATTAAAGGCAATATTTTTTACTAAATCAGTTTCAAGTTTCATCATTTCCTTTGATGATAGCCTGCAAGGTATATATATTTTTTTAACAATACTTTTAATCAATAAGTAACGGATATCTTCATCTATTTTCTCTAATGCATCTGATACCGCTTGAAATTTTTCTTTTATGCTCTTTTCAAAAACAACACATTCATTAATTTTGTTTTGATATCCTGCGTTTCCTGAGATCCCCTTATTTATAGCAGTTTCACTAATACCTTTAAGACTATACGCTTCCATCTTCATTTCATTTAGCCTTACAATAGCCATGTAATATGCAGATATATTACACATAACAAGATTATAGATCTCTCTTTTCATAGCATGCTTCCTTGACGACATCCCAACTATCTTCGCCCACATATTTTTTTATTTCGGAAACTATAGCTTTTACAGGACTATATTTTACATATTGTCTATTTTGATATTCCTCAGCTGTAAGCCCCCTCTTAAGTTCCGTATAGAGTATGCTTCTTGTAATGTTTAATTTCTTTTGAATTATTGTGAGCGAAAACCCATCTGATAGTAAAAACTGTAATTTTTTTCTGTTGTCTAAATCAAAAAACTTATTCATTTACTTTCTCCTTTAAATTTATTCATCTTCATCTGCAAGCTTAAGAATTAAATCATAATCGCTAATATCATATTCTTTACCCATAGCTTTATCTAAATCTAATTTTTCTATAATACCTTCAAGATTAACTATCTCATTTTTTAGATGATTATATTCGTAGTTAGTAAGTTCGACTTTATTATATAGACCATACTTTTTATAGTTTGTATCTATTTTTCCGGCTGTTAAGAGTTGCTGCTTCATATTGTTATATTTAAGCCTTTTAGCATCAGCTTGTGTGCTGCCTTTTCCAGTATTATTAATAACGTAAGGTACAAGTAGATTAACAGAGTATTCATCTTCAACTTTTTCTATAAGACCATTACTTAAAAAGTATGTGAAAGCTTGCCCTACCATTTCTACCTCTTCTCCTATGTCTTTAGCAAGAAGTGCTATATATGGTACTTCACCGAGCTTTGGTACTTTTAAAATTCCTTGCTCCTCTGTTGCAAGTGCGCATAGCTCCATATAGATTACAACAAAGTGATAACCGTATACTGGGATATGCTTCATATTTCTGATAACCTCTTGTCTAAAGAAGTTGTTTATTAATCGATAGTAAAAATACTTCATATAAACCACCTTAGATCTCTTATTACTTTATTATTTTTCTCTTTTCAAAAAGTAAAAGTTAGAGTTATAGTTATAACTATGTGGAGAAATCTCCACTTGGTTTGAAAATCATAACTAAAACTCTAACTTATTATTTAGTGTTTATCATATTAAATTGTATGTTTGACTGCTCAAACTTAGTAATTCCAACGTGTCAGAATTTTAATAGATTTTCAATTCCTATTTAATTCTAACATTCAGCTGTTGCAACTATAAGGCTGCAAGCTTGTCCAATAACTGTAGCAATGGCTGCACCGGCAACGCCTAGCTTAGGTGCAGCAAGAAGTCCAAAGATCAAAATAGGATCTAGGATTAAATTAACTATCGCACCTGTAAGTGAGCAAATCATCGGTATTATCATATTACCGGTAGACTGCAAAACCTTCTCCAAGAGAATCTCAACTGACATGAACATGCTGAAACACATTACTATACTCATGTAAGTAGTTCCTGCACTTAAAATATCAGTGTTGCTCGTGTAGTGAGACATAAAAGGAACCGTCAAAAATGCCCCTATAAAGAGGAAAATTAAATAGTTTAGAATTCCTATTCTTATGCTGGTACACGCGGCTAAATCAGCTTCTTTCTGCCTCTTAGCTCCGAGTCTTCTCGCTATCAAAGAGTTTACACCAACGCCCGAGCCCACAGTTACGGCTATCATAAGAAGCTGTATTGGCATTACAAATGATACCGCTGTCAAAGCTTCCTGGCTTATCTGCGCTACGAAAATACTATCTACTATATTGTATAGCGCATTTATCGTCATTGATAATATCGCAGGCCAAGCCATGGACATTAGAAGCTTGCCAACAGGCATGGTTCCCATCTTATCGGCTTCTGATATGCTATTGTCTTTGATTTCTACTGTATTTTCCATATATTCTCCAAATAAAAACTAAGGGGCAGATCTATAAGCCGGGTTCTGTATTAGACGATCATCTATCTAAGGCGTAACATTACTGCACGCTCATGCGGTCCACCTCCTGAGCTGCAACGGGCCGCTGCATTTGGTGCTCAATTTCGACCTTGCTCCGAATGGGGTTTACACGGCAGCCATGTCTCCATGACTCCGGTGAGCTCTTACCTCACCATTTCAACCTTACCACAGCCTAACTGTTTCGGCGGAATGTTTCTGTTGCACTTTCCCTATAGTTACCTACGCCGGACGTTATCCGGCATTCTTGCCCTATGGAGCCCGGACTTTCCTCATGCCTATGGCACGCGACCGTCTGATCTTCCCTTAGCTAAGTAATTATACCACATTCAAATTTAAATAAAACCCTCGTATACCCACAAAAAAACTAATAGATGGCCCTTTGGACCATCCATTGTTTCATCTTATACATAAGTCAAAATAATGACTTGTCAGCATGTTTTTGTTTGCTTTATTTTGATGCAATGCACTCGATTTCTACAAGTCCACCCTTTGGAAGCTTAGCAACCTCTACGCATGATCTTGCAGGCTTGCACTCATCAAAATACTTTGCATAAATCTCATTAACCTTAACAAAGTCATTCATATCATCGATAAAAACAGTTGTCTTTACTACATCTGTAAGCTCGTATCCAGCTTCGCTCAAAACTGCCTTCATATTCTCAAGAGCCTGAACAGCTTGCGCTTCTAGGCCTTCCTTAAGCTCACCACTTACCGGATCAAGTCCTAGCTGTCCTGAAACGAAAAGTAGACTACCTGCCTGAACTGCATGTACATATGGTCCCACTGCTGCCGGCGCATTCTTTGCTATTATTGCTTTGTTCATTTCTTCCTCCCTCAATCATGTATGATAGTTTCTGATTTTCTTAATACATTTATTGTCTATGACATTTCACATTCGCTAAAAATTCTTAGCTCTCTGAGCTTTGAGTATACTCTTTGAACCAAGGATGTGTCAAGTTATGTACTTTCCCCTTGTTCATAGATAATAAATTTAAGACAAAGTATCAAGGTCAAATTCAGTTAGTTATTTTTTATCAATTAACTGTCCTGGACATATATGCTTAAATTCAACAGGAAAATCAATATCACAGCTACAAATTGAAATTTTATAATCACCTATTGTATATGTCCAGAGCTTTGGTACTATGTCATACAGGCTATGTGGATCTAATATTTCTGCATGCATTCCTTTCGGTAAAACAGTATATGATGACAGTTTTCTATGAAATCCTGTGCCAAGCCATTTGACATAGCTTTCTTTAAGAGTCCAAATCGAAAAAAATAGTTCCTTTTTCTTATCTGCACTCTCTGATGAAATTCTTCTTATCTCTTCATCGCTAAATACATCGCATGCAAAGCCAAAATCTATATCCTGAATTTTCTCAATATCAACACCTATGTTTATATCCGATACACCACAGATTATATAATCACCTGAGTGTGAAATATTGAAGTAATATGGAATACCATCAATATATGGTTTACCAAATTCTGAAACATTAAAGCTGAGTTTTGATGCATCAATTCCGAAACAATTACAAATTCCATATCTTGCAAGAAGCTCCCCTATTATTGTTCTCAACCTATCTGCCTCAAATCTAAAGCATTTGGCTTTGGATTTGCAGTTTTCAGAAACCATATTGTAGCTTTTGTCTATAAATTGTAAATCGTTAACTTCACTGATTCTAGAAAAAAATACTTCCACCATAGTTTATCTCACATAATCTAAGCAAAACTTTATATTCTAATATCCTTTAAATTCATATGACAATTACTTTATCCGTTAACTCGAGATGACAGGATGCTTGCTAGTTCATCAAGGCATTCGGCTTCATAAAAATCGGACATTATTAAGCCATCCTTATATTCATCTGTAAGATTATTAATTACGCAGAATGCTTTAAATGAATTGCCCCCAAGCTCGAAAAAATCATCTTTTCCGCTTGGCATATCATCCAGGTCTAGGTATTCTTTGACAAGTCCAAACAATACTTCGCACAGTCTTTTATCACTCTCGTTATCATTATCTTTATTAAGCTTAGAATTGTCAATATCAAAACTTTCATTATGATAAACGTCAGGCTTAGCATCATCTACCTGCAATTCCTCTTGCTCTATTGCTTGTTTTGATTCTTCAATATTTAGATTTTGATTAATTGACTCTTCTATTTTAAGAAAATCTGGATTCTCACACAGCTTATCAAGTGGCATATCAGTATACTTATATAGTTTATCTACATATGAAGATACAAGATGTTCTAATTTTTCAAGTAGACATTTACTATATACGGCCGAACTTCCAAATGGAACTAACATGATTTTATCTTTCATTTCTATTCCCATGGCAATCAGATAATTTCCGGAATCATAAGTTTTCGATAGACTTAAAGTAAATGTTTCGCTAACTTCAAAACTCTCGAACGAAGGAGTACCCTGTGTTGAATCCAAAAGCAAGTACGACATTGAAAAATCATCTAGACGAACTATATCTGCAGTATCAACATGTTTCATATCTTCGT
Organism: [Eubacterium] infirmum; assembly: GCA_900450455.1. Classification (GTDB taxonomy): domain Bacteria; phylum Bacillota; class Clostridia; order Peptostreptococcales; family Anaerovoracaceae; genus Eubacterium_B; species Eubacterium_B infirmum. The sequence continues at coordinate 360,438 of UGGN01000002.1, read as the reverse complement.
TAACACGCATCTTGTGCTCATCCATCAGCTCAAGCCAATTCACTTTTGCACTAAATTTGGTTCGTCCGGTAATTCCATGTACTAACATTCCTATCATCTGTAGATCTGATGTCGTATTTCTACCTGCATAAGCATATCTAAGTACAATATCTGGCTGTGCACAAAGTTCTGCAAGAGCAAGCTTCCACAGCATGTACGATACATTAAAGCTAGAAGTCTTACTATTCCTTGATATCTTACGTATCTTTTCAGCAGAAAAGATAAGAGGCCTAAATGTTGGTTTTCCTTCCTCTACATCATTACCGATCTTTGGAATTTCAGGAGAACGATATCCATCTAGTCTGTGTGCCCAGTACCTTGCTGAAGCTTTACCAGCTTTACTATTATATAATGCATCACGACGCTTTAAGAACTCTTCAAATCTACCTGGATTTGGAAGGTCTGTCCTATCAGGATTTTGGTATAGCATCAAAAGTGCCATCTGAAGAACATTTACAGATGTACCGTCTGATATCATGTGGTTAAGCATAAAGCACACCGCAATTTCATCTTCATCTATGACATATGCCCAAAATCTAGCCATACTATCTTTGTAATGTAGCGATGATACATTCATCCTTTCATGAGCATCTTTAATTGAAAAAGCATATCTACTATCCCTATCATCACCTTTTGCTTCGACAATTTCAATTCCTCTCGATATAGAATTGTCTATAGTAAGATAAGCATCTCTTGATGTCTTTTTTATATGAAATACCATTCTCAAAGCATCATATCTTTCATATAGCTTTCTTACTGCACGCTCCAATCTATCTAGATCGTATTTTCCTTTTAGAACTACTCCATTACCCAGATTGAGAGCAGGCTCAGCTCGTCTATATGTAAGATCGATGTAATCTTTTTGAGTATATGTAAGTGGAATATATCCATCATTTGACTTAACATCTATTCTGACAGATTTTACGTCGTTATCCATTGAAAATACACCTTCCTGCGATGATATTTCTCTATACTCTTCCGGCGTCAAAACAAGGCTGTTAAGTATATCTGCCATTCGTAGATACAATCTATCAAAAAATGCATCCTTATATATATTTTTATCTGCAACAATGCTTAGTTCCAAGCTTTCTTTTTTTTCGTTACACATTAATATTAAATTTATATCGTTTTGATTGCATGTGCCTGGTATAGGATGCGTAATAAATTTATATCCTTCTGGCTCAGGTATTTTCACTGTTTCTGACAGATATGACATAGTGAACGGTGAATTACAATAATTATCTGCAATAATATGCTTACCTAAATTTCGTTCAAACTCAGCTTTGCTCTCAACAAAAACATCAGAACCTGATTTCCATTTGAGCCCTTTGACAGTATGTGGAACAGTATGAGTTGTAAGTCCTATAGTATAACGTGCTGATTCATTAAATCTATTGCTAACCGTATAGTTAACACTTATTTCATCTCTATCAAATATCTGACCAAGCGCATAGGTATATAAAAACAAAGTAACATTAAATACTGACGTCTTATTGTTTTTTGCAGCTGTATTGAGTTTATCCATCGGTAGATTAGAAATTTTTCCATATATATTTGATGATTTAGTTTTGCCGATATTTATATCCTTATATAGCTTGTCTCCTGATTTGGCTATAGCACATCTAACATCTTCATCATTTATAGCTGAAGGCATATTCTTTTGATATGATTCCCAGTATTTCTTTTCAGCTAGCCCCTTGTCAGAAGATTCGTATTCAAGTTCTCTTTTTACAAAGTCCTCCCAGGATAATGGAGTTATATCATTTGCTTTATCATTTGCTGAGGTTTCCACGATGGAATTGAGTATTGTAGCATATATTACGCGAAGCGATGGACCATCAATCAAAATATGATTTGACCTTACATATATGAGAATATCGTTTTCACCAAGGATGTACATATAAAATGCAATCATTGGATCAACGAAGATATCCATAGGTATCCTGTTCATTCGCTTGATCTCTGCAAGTGACTGTTCTAAGCCTTTTCCCTTTGAATATCCTTGCATATCATGTATGATACAAGCATTTCCATCATCAGATGAAATCTGTACAAGCTCTCCATTCATAGACACATCTAAATGCGTTCTTATTGCATCATGCTCTTTGCACAGCTTATTTATCGCTGAGATTATTTTTTCCTTTTTAATGTTGCCTTTTATTTCAAATGCAAATCCTGTATTTTGTGATGATTTGCTTTCTGACTTAAGCTCATATGGCAGTATTTTTATCTGTTGTTTTAGTAGTGGAAAAGTATGTTTCATATCTTATCTCCCGATTAAATTTTACAATTAGTTTCTTAATAATATTTTTTAAATTACAATCGAAGTAAACATATATGAAATTTTGATTATATATTTTACTTCGAAAATTATTCATAAAATTACTTACGTATTGTCTCTAGAAATTCTATAATTTCATTTCTAATTAATTCCTTGTTACACGCATCATTAACAAAGTAATGTTCACCTGGATATTCACTGTACTTCACTTTTCCAGTGAATTGATCTGACCAACCACGTATTTTTTCTGGGTTAATCATCTTATCATCATGTCCATTCAATATAATAGCCGGAAAATCAAACCTTTGATTTGTTCTGCAAGTATATTTGCTGAACATCGACAAATCAGCCCTATATATCGGTAAAAAATATTTTTGAAAGATTGGGTCTCGTGCCATATCTTCTGGCATTAAATTAAAATGTATAAGATCCCCAAGAATGCCCTCATCAGGGACTTCAGAAAAATCTTCATCTCTAAATTGTAATCTTTGCAATGCATGCTCCGGTGCTTCACAACCGCTTATTATAAAACCGGCCGGTCTATGACCATTAGAAATATCAGCTACTGCAATCTCCATACCTATCAAAGCGCCCGAGCAATGCCCCCATATAACATAGGGCTTATCTGTTAAATGTTTATTGTCAGTAAGAAAAGTGGCGATTAGTTCTTCCACGGAGTCAGGCATATTTTCGCTATCCCTTTTTTCTCTTTGTGGATATAACACAGGTATGAAATTAACCCATTCAGGGAAACTGTTTTTCCATGGGGCAAAGAAGCTAGGACTCCCTCCTGCGAATACAAAACAGAGCAAATTAATTTCACCCTTATCCGTTATTCTTTGATGTGATATCCATTTGTTTAGACTACGTTTTATCATCTATATCTCACCTCTTTCATAAAAATCATTAGCATTGGTCAGCTGATTCAAACGATCGGCATCTCCATTGATATGCTTAGGCGTACAAAGGTCTAAAAGGTCATTGGCAATAATATTATCAAAAGGCTTATTAAGGTCAAATATAAAGAAATGGTCACCATCATAACTTTTAAAGATAAATTTTTTACTTGTTACATGCTTCCATCTCTTCATCACGCTTACATCTGCGCCTGAGTCATCTTTTCCACAATATGCAAAAATCGGAATGTCAAGTATAGTCCCATCGTATATATAATCTTCGGCAAGCTTATAATCGCTATATATCATTGGTATGAAGAAATCTCTAAATTCTTTGACTTCAAGAAGTTCCTCTGGTGTGTGACCAATATCGCGTAGTTCTTCAACCAAAGCTTCCACTCCTTGGCTAGTTCTATAAGGAGATGGATCCTCATCCATAGGTGCATGCCTTCCTGAAATTTGAATGCACTTTGGGGAAATTTTATACTTATTTATTAATATTTTCGCTGTACAAAATGCCATGATTGCACCCATGCTATGTCCATACAATGAGAATTCAAAGCTTTTTAAGCTTTTTGTTTCTATAACTTCTGCAATTTCATTAGCTAGATTTTTGCAAACACTGTCTAAGCTTGTAGTAAGCTCCTCGCTGATTCGCCGTCCATGACCAGGCAGTTCTACTGTAATATAATTCACTTTCGAATTCTTAACCCAATTATTAAATGCTCCAGCATTTCCGCCGGCATAATGTAAGCAGAAAATAAATGGTTTGCTTTGATCTGCCTCATCAATTGCTTGTGAGTTTATATACAATGTCTTTAAATTTTTACTCATATAACATACTCCAATCTTCCATGTCAGCAAGACGTTTTACCCTTGAAGTATAATCTGCAAATAGTTCATCCAAGATCTCATTATCGAAAGCCTGTTTCACGTAATCTAGTACTAACAGTAACTTTCCATTCCTAACATATAATTGATGATCTAGTACAACCTGCGGAGTTTGAGTCTGTGCAAATATCTCCTCAAATCCTATTTTAGTCATTGTTTGCTCTGTTCCTTCTGCATCACTGTCTATTAGACTTGTGAAAACGTATGGTGCAGCGACAGCATCGCCATGTTTTTCAGCTAATCTACCGAGTAAATTAATTACATTAAAGCTCCTGTATTCAATTGCATTCCAAAGTTGCATTTTCATCGATTCTACAATTTCCATAAAGTTAAAATCTTCTCGTGCGTAATATCCTAACAATGCAATATTAGTAAAATCTCCAAGTACTTTATTAACATCCGGATGTATAGGCTGCCTATTAAACATTGTGAGGTTTAATGTAACATCAGGATTGTCACTCCATTTTGATAAACTCATCATGTATGCACTACAAAGCACAAGCGATGGTGTCATCTCATATGACTTAATTCTTTGAAATAGAGCTAGTGTCTCCTTTCTACTAAGTTCAAAACTCTTTCGTCCAAATTCAGGATTATGGATTTCTGTAATAGCAGTTTTCATTGGTAAATGTGGAGCTGGTGGCAGTTTCTCAATATTTTCTTCCCAATATTTTTTAGCATCCCTATAATATTTTTTGTCTCTAAGCCATCCTCTCTCCTCACAAAGATAGTTTCTAAATGTATAATCGGTGACATCGTATGGTTCACCATTGTATGCAGCTACCAATTGGTGTAAGAACATATTGATGCTCCAACCATCAAGAATGAGACAATCAATACCAATATGTACAGAAGTTTTCTCTGCCTTCTTTGATACCTTTACATCAAGCATAGGTGACACACCAAATGGAAATTGATGGTTTTTCATCTCATCACGAAGATTTCTATTTTCTAGTTCTTCATCCACAATCTCAACCTTATATCCCGGATTTGCTCTAAGTACGTTTACCTTTCCTTCAGGACTGATTTTTGTCCTAAGGATTTCATTTCTTACTATCAGCTCATTTACTGCATCCTGCAATCTTTGTATATCCAAATCTTTAGCACGATATTCAACATAGTAGTGCGCACTTATATCTCCAAGTACATGATCTACTTGTCGTCCAAGCACATATGCCATTTGTAAAGGTGTAAGGTCCTGAGTCGTAATTGTATTTTGATTGCTCAGGAAATCAAGAAGCATTGCTTTCTCTTTTTTTAATTCATCCTTTAGTTCAGATGTAATTGTTCCGTGCGGTGCCTTAAATCTAAGCTTATCTCCCTCTGGCCAAATTATAATATCAAGATCCTTGCACCTATTATATAGGTCAACTGCTCTATTCCTTCCCTGTGCCTCTTCGCTATTTATATCTTCTTTCAACTCCGCATCCTTATAGTAATTAATTAATTTTTCAAAGCTCTCAATGGTAGCTAACTCTTGCATCTTTGGCTTGAAGCCATACATAGCTTCTAGCTTATTTCCAATTCTAATAAGCTCAATTGAAGATGCGGCCAGCCTTATAAAGCTATCTTTTTCATTTATGCTATGTATGTTAAGCGTTTCTGAAATTGTTCTAATGACTGGATGTACACTGGTTAATACTTCTTCTGTTTCACTATTGTCATTAGCGTTTGGGGTGTTGTTCTCATAGAATTCAATCAAATCTCGCAAAGTACGATAACGTAGCATGTCATGAATAGAAGGTCTTACTCCAAAAAGTGATTCTAATCTGTTAGCTATGCGTATTACCATTAGAGATGAAAGTCCAAGAGCACTAATTTCCATAGAAGAAGTAACATCAACAGTCTCTAGTTCTTCTCTAATCACCTCCATAACAGGATGCTTATAAAATTCGTCCTCTTTTTCAAATTTATCTATTCGGATTTGATTTTCAGCATCTTCTTTATGTAAATCCAGCTTTTCATTTTTAATATCCGTATTTCTATAGTACTCAAGAATTTCGTTCACTCTTTGATATCGAATAAGTTCATTTATGCTAGTTCTGTAACCCATTTCGGACTCTAATTTATTAGCGAGTCTTATCAATTCTAACGAGCTAAGCCCTAATCCACGTAGACTATCATTTGGTTTTAGATTTGTTACTTTCGTCTCCTCTTGAATTAATGACATTATTCTGAGGTCATCATCGCTAAGCTCTGTTATTTCTTCACTCTCATAATTCGATTCACCTATATTTTTATAGATATTCAATAAAGCCTTCCTGTCAAGTTTCGAATTAGATGTATATGGAAATTCTCTTATACATATAATTTTATCTGGAATAAAATATCCAGGAAGAATGTTTCCAACAGATTTCTTTAGCTCTTCCTCTTGAACATCTGTATCATTTTTTATAAAAGCGATAAGTTTTTTGCCGCGCTGCCCCTCATCAGATACTACGACTACATTCTTCGGATAACCTACTTTGTTAAATGCACTTTGAATTTCGCCTATTTCTATACGATATCCATTAATCTTTATTTGAGTATCTCGTCTACCTAGGAAAATGAGCATTCCGCTTTCATCATATTTACCATAGTCACCAGTATCATAAAGCCTTTCACCGCTATCACGATGTACGAAGAATGCTTTATCAGTCAAATCAGGTTCATTGTAATATTCTTGAGCAAGGCCTCTTCCTCCAATATGAAGGCGTCCTGCGACACCGCAAGGGCATAATCTTCCTAAATCATCTAAGACATAGAATAATTGATTAGGAAGTGGATATCCATATGGTATTGATTGCCATTCGGGTTTGATTGCGCTAACTGTGAAATAATTTGACCAAATAGAAGCCTCTGTGGCACCACCCATGCTCGTCAGACGTGCACTAGGTATTATGCGCTTTAAGCGTTTGTATAAGTCCATTGGAATCCAATCGCCCGAGAGAATAATATTTTTTATTTTAAGCTTATCAGTCTTTGCTCCTACAGCATCGCAATAATCAAGAAAAACAGACATTAATGCAGGAACCGAGTTCCAAAAAGTAACACCATAATCCTTGCAAAGTCTAAGCATACAATTTGGATCTATTCTTTCTTCTTCGGTTGGTAGCACTATAGCCGCGCCGACACTAATTGCACCAAAAATATCATAGACAGACAAATCAAAGCTAACAGAAGAAATGCCTATCACTCTGTCCATTGCTCCTAGACTAACATATTCATTGACAGCCAATATCGTGTTCATAGCAGCATCATGTCTAATTGCTACACCTTTAGGTGTTCCTGTTGAACCAGATGTATATATGATATATGCAAGCGATTCTGGGTCCACATTTACATCTGATGCATCAGGTTCATATGCATCAGCTTCGTAGGAATATATCGTAGGAATGTTTGATGAAATACTACATATTCCATCTGTAAGCATCAGTTTTGCACCAGCATTTTCATAAATGTTTTCCTGTCTGATTTCCGGCTGGTCATGAGGCATTGGAATATAAATAGCTCCCATATCAACAACTGCTATTATTGAAGCAATTAAATCGAATGATTTATCCATCTGAATCATTACCAAATCAGCTTTAACTACACCTTTGTCTTTGAGTAAGGCTTTAAACTCACCCACTCTCTTCTCTAGTTCAGCGTAGCTATAGGATTTATCTTTATGAATAACTGCAATATTTTCAGAGCACTTTCTTATTGTTCTTCTATAACCATCTGTAAGATAGCTCTTTGGTATATCAAGGCTAGTATCATTTGCAGCAACTTGTATCTGTATATCTTTTTCAGTACGAATCTCCCTAAGAGTATCCTCCCAAAACTCATTTGTAAGAGCGCGATAAACAAGCTCACGATAGGATGCAAACATCATATCTAAAATATTTCCTTCAAAGGCATCATCAACGGAATCCCAGCAAAGCATTACGCCATCAGATGTAGGAATGAGTTGATGATCTAGCAATACTTGCGGAGTCGATGAGCGAGAATAAGAATTGACGTCAAATGGGGATTCTCCATCAGCATATTCATCAAGTCCTAGCATACTTGTAAATACAACTGGATATAGCTCATTATCCTCTCCCCTTGCAGCATGTTCTTTCATCAAATCAAATGATGAAAATGCTCTATGTGATAAATCTTGAAGCATGTCATTTTGTATTCTCCTAGCTGCATCGGCCATGTTTTCATCATGAAGATTTACCTCAAATAGAATGATATCTGTAAAATCACCTATAACATTTAATGACTCATTCTCCCTACCTGTAGCAGTTAGACTAAGTGTGAAATTTCTTCCTGCTCCAAAGCCTGCTAAAATGTGTGAGAAAAGAGTTAAAAACATTGCTGTCGGACTAATTCCAATACCTTGTGATATTTCCTCTATTTTTTCCCATTCAGCTGTTTGAAAAGATATCATTCTTCTTGTAAAGCTTCTAGGAGATTTTTTTTCAGCCTTACTATTCCAAGGAAGCTCTGGAGCTTTCGGTATATCCTTATTAAGCCAGTATATCTTGTCAGAGTCATAGCTAATACAATCTGGCATATATGGTCTAATTGCTTTACCAGTAGAATTCTGTAAAGGAAGCTTGTTGTACGCTTTCATAAGCTGAGACCAGAATATAAAAACACTTGTCGCATCAAAAACAATCATATCTAGATGAAGATGTATTCTCCATTCATCTGTATTTGGATTAAGTTCAGTCAATGCAACTCTAAATAGCGGCTCAGATAAAGGCAATATTGCATTCTCCATCTCCGCTCTTATTTCGGATATTACTTTTTCCCTATCTTGCTCGCTAGGCCTATAAACAGAAATCGGGATATCTACACTATCTATTATTACAGGCTTGCCCTCATCTGTAATAATAGTTCTAAGAGCGTCTTGATTTACCGTTAAGTCTTTAATTGCTTCTGCAAATTTTTCTATGTCTAAACCTTTGATATCGCGTTCAATATATAGCTTACACGCAGTACCACCCCATTCTATTTCCTCATTACGACCTGCAATATATGCCTTTTGTAGCATACTTAGCTCATTTTGACTGCTAGAATTGTTATTAGATTTTTTTACATGTATAGGTTTTAAATTACCTTTTAAATGCTTATATACTCGTATTGATAAAGCTTTTATGTTTGGGCATTCAACTATGACTGATAGTGGTAAATCAACACCGGTTTTCTTTTTGATAAAGCCAAATAACATTTGCAACTTAAGTGAATTAATACCAAGCTTAATCAAGTCGTCTTTGATAATATCATCACTTCTGTATAGATATTTTCCTATGAATTTCTGTAAATCTTCCTGGAGCTCTTCTTGTGACCTATATATCTTAGTATTTATACTATCAAAATCATTTGATAAAAAATCATGATGAAATGCTTCCCCCTCCCATGCACCATCAATATATAAATTCTTCATCGCATAGCGCTTCAATTTCCCAGTGTCTGAATAAACGAAGCTACCATAACTCGAAAATACAATCTCCTGTATATTGATTCCTATTTGTGATATAACGGCATCAAATATGAGATTTGCAACTTCTTTTCGATTATCATCATTCAGCTTATATTGTTCTTCGAGAAGTAGAATAGCTGCTTCGCTATCTTCACGCTGCGTAGAAAACGCTGCTGCTTTGACTGTATAGGGTGAAATTTGCTCAGCAAGTTCTTCGATTACAGCTGGAGAATAATTTTCACCATGTATAATCAATACATCTTTGTTTCGGTTGCTGATGTAAAATTCTTTATCTCCGTCAACGATATTGAAAAATCCAATATCGCCAGTTCTAAAATATTTTTCACCATCTATGTTTATAAAACTTTTATCCATATCATTGTCATTGTCTATATTACAATAGCACTCAATTATGGATGGTCCATTAATACAAAATTCTCCGAGCATCAATTTATCATTGATAATATCTTCATTTTCATCAATAATAATCATCTTATAACCGGAGAAAATTTTCCCTACGCTGAATACTTCACCTGCATCTAGTGTATTTATGCGATTAAGAATTTTATCAGAATAGGTATGTGTGAATGTAGATGCACTTTCTGTAAGTCCGTATGAAATATTAAGAGCTTTATCGTCAAAACCATATGTCTTAGCTACTTTTATAAATGCATCAATTGTAATTGGATTAACTCGTTCTCCTGCTAGAACCATACTTTTCATCGAAGAAAGCGATAGTATTTTTGCATCATAATTTTCATTCAAACTTTCAATAGACGATGTAAGCATCGAAACCATGTAATTTGATATACAAGTATGGCTTACCTTGTAACGTGCTACATTTATATACCAAGCTAATGTATCTGTGTAAAACTCAGATACACTCATGCATACAACATTTGCACCAATATAAAGACCTGATAATGCCGACATCATAAGTCCCATTACGTGATAAAGAGGCATACAGCAAAGAACCACACTATGTTCGGTTCTATTATCTGCATCGTTATATGCCACGAATAGATTCATAAGCGCATCATCGTTTATTTCTACAGCCTTTGGTGTAGTGGTTGTGCCTGATGTATATAAAATTATAAAAGGATAATCACTAGCTTCCTTGCTTACGTTTGTAATATCATATTTTTTTATTTTTTTCGTTCGATATCTATCTGCATTTTCTATTTTAATATCAATAATGTGTTCCCTATATGATTCAATACAATTTTGATCTGTTATAATCAGCTTTGCAGAGCTTTCTAATGCAATCCTTTTTATTCTTAATGCATCGTCTTTAGTGCTTCCTGACTTTAAAGGGATAGCAGTACCGCCACAAAAACCTATAGAAAGAATGGCTATAATCATATCTACCGGATCAGAATCACACGCTATAATAACTTTACTACCTACATTTACTCCATACTCATCTCTTAATAACGCACCGTAAGAAACTATAGCTTCATAAATTTCGCTATAACTAATCTTGCAATTACGCTTAACGCTTTCAAGTGCTGTAGCATCACCACGAGTGTGACTTAACTGAGCAATCTTATCAATCATCGATATAGTTTTATGCATTGTTATACTCCTTTGCGTTCCTATAGTACACAGCGTAAGAAATCAGATTTCTTATTGTGAGTTCCACAGTCATAAATATTAATTTCTCCTACACAACAATCACTCAAAATATCTCTAATTTCATCGCTCTCATCTAGTTTTGAATATACCAAGCCATAATTAATATCACCTACATACAAAAGTCCACTTTCCATCTCGCTATCATTATCAGATTCAACAATATTTACAGAGTTTGGAACGATGCCCAGTGTCATAAAATCAGAAGCAAGCTTTATACATATATTCATGTCACTATCCCCAGCTAAAAACGAAAGCTGTGTTTCATCAGATATGATTTTTCTTATGCTTAATTCTATTTCATCAGGACTAACATCTTTTCTTATTTTTATAATTCCTATTCCCTCTAAATTGTCTAGCTCTGTCATAGTTTCGGTATCAATGCCAGACTCAAATACAACACAAATTTTCCCATTATCATTCACTTTCTCAATGATAAGGTTGTTACAATTAGCTTCATGTGAGTTATCCTCGCATGAGTCTGTAAACTTATTTTTTTCTGTCTCAGCAAAAATAGCTGCTTCTCTTGCAGTAGGAGAATTTAGAAGTTGTACGAGCCAGCTGTCAAAAGTTGCCTTACAATTAATTTCCTTATTCAAGTTTCCTGCCGCTCTTGCAAGCATCAACGAATTGGCTCCTGCCTCATAGAAATTCTGATCCATTCCAAGGCAATCAAACCCGAAAGCAATTCTTATTATTTCTAATATATTTTTATCAAATTCACTTACTTCCTTATCCTCACCATGCTTTTCACTGTTTTCGATAATAAACTTCTCTGCACGTTTTTTAATCTCTTTTCTGTCAATTTTTCCATTTGCTGTAAGAGGCATTTTGCTATCAAACAAATAAACAGAAGGTATCATATATGCCGGAAGCCATTCACCAATTGACTTCTTAATTTTATCTACATCAGGATCTGCTTCAATTTCTATATTATCTTGTTGATTTTTTATTATAAAAACAGCTATATTTTTCTCATTATCATCGCCATAAACCACTGCAACGCACTCAGAAAATCCCAGTTGCTTCTTTATAACCTCCTCTATCTCGCCCAGTTCAATTCTGTGACCACGTATTTTTACTTGATTATCCATACGTCCTAAGAATTCCATCTCTCCGTTAGAGTGCCAGCAGCCCATATCTCCTGTGCTATACAGTCTCTGACCATTCCATACGACGAAAGATTTTTCGGTTAAATCAGGTCTACCGTAATAAGATGAAGCGAGGCTCTCACCACTTATGCATAGTTCACCCGTGCTCCAGATAGGACTTTCATTACCAAATACATCAAGTATCCTGAATCCTTGATTAGGTAAAGGTTTTCCATATGGAATGCTTTTTTGAAATGAATCATCTTCTTTATCTAGACATATGTGATAGTTTGACCAGATTCCTCCTTCTGTTGCACCACCCATGCTAACTACCAAAGCGTCCGGAAATATAGCTTTTATTTCTGAAGGCATAGACGTTGGAATCCAATCTCCGGAAAGAAATACCTTCTTTAGCTTATTTATTTCAACATCGCTGTTATACTGCTTGTAAATCAGAAGTAACTGCAGTAGCGCCGGAACTGAATTCCATATAGTAACATCGTATCTATTAATTAATTCAACCCACTTAGCTGGATTTTTATAATCCTTTTCATTAGGGATAACTATTGTTCCTCCCGCTCCAATAACACCAAATATATCATATACAGAAAGGTCAAAATTCAGCTGTGATATCTGCAAAACTCTGTCATTTTCTGTCACTCCAAATAGCCTATTTACCGCTTCAATAGTGTTTACTGCTGCGCCGTGAGTCATCTCAACGCCCTTAGGTTCTCCTGTTGAACCCGAAGTGAAAATAATATATGCAGTATCCTCAATCGCGATTTCATCTGAAAGAGCTAATAGATCTGGTAAATTATTTGGTAAATTATCCACATTTTGTCCTATAGTAGGATCAAAATTTTCAATAAGTATAGTCTTTACATCATCTGAAAGTTCATTCTTGTTGTCCTTATCACTAATAGCAATTAATGCACCAGCCTCATCAATTATTGATCCTATTCTATTTCTGCCTTGTTCGGTATCTATAGGTACATAGATTGCACCTATGGACAGAATTCCTAGGCAGGCTGCTGTTTGCCATCGAGACTTAGGTAAAAGCACAGCAACACGATCGCCTTTGCTAACACCATCTTTTAATAGATACGCTGTAATTTTTTGAGATGCAAGATAAAGTTCTTTACCATTCCATTCTTGATTTTCTTCTGCTATAACTAATCTTTCAGGTCTATCAATTATATTTTTTAGTACCTGCGAATGTAGTAGGTGTTTCTTCTCTGGATAAGCGGTGTCATTTGATTTTTCAATAATCCTTCTTTGCCAATCTGGTAATTTTATATCAAATAGCTTTGAATTCCATTCTTTTTGACTATTAGATAGTTTCAGGAGCTGTTCTTTCATAGATTGAGCAATATCTTCCGGTAAGCCTTTTGGAAATATTCCACATCTACTATCCAGATTAATATTTAATCCATCTTTTGAATCCATCGCCTGACAATCCATAAATACCTGTGCAGTTTGGCTTATTCCACGATTATTCATCTTCCCATGTAATGCACTTTTTTCTATATCTATTAATCCAATTGCACCTGTGAAAACATAAGGCATCAATGTTGTCACATTGCCTCGATGTTGTAATTCTCTTAACACATTTACTCCGGTAAAACTACGATGATCTAGGTCATCGAACAATCTGCGATTTAATGACAAAGCAAAAGAAGCAAAATCTTGCATTCTATCACTGTTAACCTCTAGTAAACTGCTATTTGTAAAATCACCGACTATGCTCCCAATTTCCGGATGTAAGTTCAGTCTATTTAATATGCTCAAATTTATACAGAAGTCTTTATTTCTGCTCCATCTTGCCAGTGTAGCTGCATATACAGCCATTACAGCTGCAGCAGGTGTTATACCTGTAGCTCTCGCATAATCACAGAATCTATCCCATTCATGTTTTCCTATCATGAATTGATTTCTTTCAAATCTTACATTATCGTTACTAAAATCATCTAGTAGTGGAAGTTCTGGCGCAGCAGGAAGTGAGTCTAGTCTCTTCAACCAATATTCTCTATCTTTATTAAAGCTGCTACCTCTACGCATCTTGCGTTCAGCGACAACATAATCACGAAATCTAACGTTAAGAGCAGGAAGCACAGCATTAGTATCGAAATATAAAGTTTCAAACTCTGATAGAATTGTCCATATGCTTGTCCAATCAGCTGTTATGAATTCAATAGATATATGAAGAACTGCATTATTTGGCGCGCTTGTTACTGCAACAGTAAATAGTGGCCATTCATTTGTATCATAAATTTTATGATCATATTTCGTCTTTAACTCATCGCGTCCTACAGCTGCTGAATTTATGTCATTATACATTTGATGAATCACATGAAAATCAGGAGCCTTCTCCATAACCTGCTGGTAACCATCAGCTGACATTGTAGCTCTTAGCATAGGGTGTCGTTTAATTAATCTATTCCATATTTTCTCAACTCTTTCAGCATCAAGTGAGTCATACTCAAACTCAAGATAGATATGACACGCAGTACCTCCATATGGAAATGCAGGATTTCGCCCGAGTACATATGCTTGCTGTATTTCTGTAAGAGGAAATGGTTCAAACTGGTTGGAATCATCATTTTCTATCTCTACATGGTCATCAAGAAGGCAAGCTATCACCGCTTCCTTATTGTTTTTAAGATACTCTTTATCTTCTGATGTCATAAGCCCAGTTGCCGCACGAAACTTTAGCTTGCCATCCTCTGTCCAGAGTTTAATATTTCTATTTGAAAACTCTTCTATCTTATTTAATATTTCTTGTCTTAATTCATCTGTTATAAATGTGAATGACTCTGTTAGATTTTCCATCATGTTTTCCATATCTTATATTCTCTCCTCTGGTAGTATTCCTGCTTCATATATTCCATCAGGTTTTATGGCTGCAGGTTCAAGTTTTTCATTCATAACTGCATATCCGAGTTTTGTAGTCATATCGTTCCAAAGTTTCGCTGAATTTTGTTCTTTTTGTGCGTTTATAAGGAATTTTTTATTGTCATTAATCATTTCTAACATATGCAATAGGTCACGACCTATGCTATCTATTGCAATATTTCCAGCAAACGCAGAGTAAGGCTCTGTCAAATTATTTTCAGGTGTCAATAGTCCAATGAACCTTTCCTTCATATGCTCCGGGTACTCATCCGGCACCCCACCTTCACTCAAAATTGACCAAGGCATATTTAATCTCGGATACCATATTAATGGGCCCCTTGTATCTGAAAGCTCTAACCTTCCAGACTCGTAATATAATGTAAAAGTATGTAAAATATGCATATGGTTATCTGGATCATGAGGATTCATATCATTATTAAACTCAAAACTAAAAGGAATTCCGCTTATATCTCCTATAGCCTCTTTAAAACCACCTCTTTGAGGGCTGACATATTCTAAATTTACATTACCTCCACGAACAAGTCTGTTTAATATATCAACAAAAGGATAGAATGCCTGTACACTGCTGCCTGCTCTTATATACTCCATTTTGACACCCTTATTTCTAAGATAGTCTGTGACACTGAGCATTCTCCTTATTTCAGGCATATTTAGGTACAAATCCCCTGTCATAAAACAGCAATTATTATGTCTGGCAAACTTAAAACATTCTGCTATCTCCTTATGATGAACAGGTTGCTCTAAAATTACGCTTATACCTTTTTTTAGAAACTCAAGGCTAATCTCAGTACCATTACCTCCCAATGCACCAGTACGTATTGCTACACATGCAATATCAATATCTGATGGAACCTGCGAGGCTGATTCATACAAAGGAACACCGTAATGTTCAGCACATTTTTTGGATCTTTCGCTTCCACGTGCTACAATTCCAGCGAGCTTAAAATTCTTTTTATCTCTAAATACTGCTTCAGCATAAAAAGTTCCAAAACCGGTACCACATATGACAGTTTTTAATGGCATATTCATAGTTCACCTACCTCCTCTGTATCTGTATCAAATAAGTACGGATATATATTCCAGCTTTCAAATACACCTAACTTGTTGATGTTTTTTAATAAAAGATCAATCATAGGAAAAGTTGCAGGTCTATAATATCCATTTAAAGCATAATCACGGCTAGTTCTATAAACAGCAGATGAAGTAGCCGCTAAGACCTTGCCTGATACTTCTGCAGGGTTTCCACACGAAGCGTACAAAACCCTTGCGCCATCCTTTTGATCTTCGCGCAAGATTCCTTGTATTTTTACATAAAAATGAATTCCTGGGCGTATATCCTTAATAGCAAATTTACTCATTTTCGAAATTCTTGTTGCAAGTTCCTCCCTATTTTTATAGGGGCTTGCCAGAAGCTTTTCATATTCTGTATCCGGACGAACCATATTCCATATGCTCTTTAGAGGATTAATGATATGCTCTACAGCTTCACACTCCTCATCATGATATGGATAGCGATAAATTGCCTCTCCGAAAAGCGGTATGTTTTCCGGTTTAGTAAATGTTGTAGCATTAATTTCTGAAGTTGAAGAGGCATTCATTTTTGCAGCCATGTCAGTTGCTGCTGACATAGATATCTCTTCATCAATTCTATAGTTGACCTCAAGCTCTGATATCTTTATGAAATCTCTTGATAAAATTATTGGAAGCACACCTATTAATCCAGGAATTGATCCGCATCCTGACATCACAAGTGAATTATTTGTTTTTTCTACTAATGAATTTCCTTTGGCTTCATATTTTCTGTAACAATCACTATCACCGACATCTACTAATGGTATTCCTCTGGCTCTTGTAGCAGCCATAACAGGTGCACTAACTACCGATGATGGTCCTGCGGCATTTATAACAACTGAGACCCCATCTAATAAAGCATCTATACTCTTAACATCATTCACATCAAAAGCTTTCCAAATATAACTGCTTACATCTCCTTCAGTCGGTTTGTTTCTGCTTCCAATTATGATTTCAGTCTCCGGTTCCAATATACGTATTGCATTCAAAGTTTCTCTTCCTATTTTTCCGGTACCACCAAGAATAGCAATCATATTTCACCCTCATCCATCTTCTCTTCACTACGTTCATCTATAATCTCAGAGATATTTGATACGGTTCTACTATCAAATAGTTCTCTCATCGTAATATCGACAGCAAATCTTGTCTTTATTGCATTTATCAATCTCACCGCTAAAAGGCTGTCACCTCCTACCTCAAAGAAATCTGTATCTGAAAATACTTCACTTAGACCGATAAGCTCCGCAAGAATATCTGCAATGCATTTTTCTGTCTCTGTTGATATTGCAAGTGATCCTGTTGAGTTGCTTTTTTCAAACCAGCTTGCAATCGTATTTCTATCAACCTTACCATTTTGCGTAAGTGGAAATACGGATGTAAGAGCAAATTTTGATGGAACCATATATGATAGAAGTTGAGATTTACAATGCTCTCGAATATCTGATATAAAATTTTCTCCAGTTTTTGATTTATTATCTATTAATATTATCGAGAAATTTTTCATAATTGATGTGTCATAATCAATTATATGTAAACCGGATTTATTTATAGCATGTATCCAGCTATTTAATGTAAGTGTCGGGCTACCCGTATACGTACGTTCATCTGTATAGTTTGCAAATCCATCCTCAACAATAGCAGCAGATATTAGACCAAGAGGCTCAAGGCAAGTCGATTCACCTGCAACTATATATCCACTCTCACTAAGCATAAGTCTTAAAACTCTTAAGCCTTCGTGTACGTTTCGAAATAGATGCATGCTGTTAAAAGCAATTATTATATCTATAGCGCCTATTAATTCTTCATTGATATGGGTAAAGTCACATTTAACATATGATGTCTTTAGCTTTAATTTTGAAAGATTTAGTTCAGCTTTCCTAAGTAGTGCATCACTGGTTTCCAAAAATACCAGTTCAATTTTCTCAATATCATTAGATATTTTCTCTAAAATTGGAATAATATTTTCACCGTTACGCCCCATCAGTATTGCAATTTTAACAATTTCACCTTTTGTTTTTGTACGTTTATAATAACTTGAAATTTTGTCAGCAATTACTGATTGTAATAGAGGTAAATCACCTTGACCCATTAGCTTTGTAGGAGAAATAACTTCGTCGTATAAAATTGCAAATTTCGACTTTTTACCAGTCAATATGTCACGAATTATATCCTTACGTTTAAACAACTCATTGCAAAATTCTATATTTCCTTCATTAGTTAATTTTTCTAAGTTATTATTTACAACATCTATGTCCGTTAACTTGTTAGATTTAAGTATCGAATTCCATAGACCTACAATCCTGCGCCCTTCATCACTAATAGTTTCACATTTAAGAGGTTTAATATTCGAATCTCCATTAAGCACTGATAACATAAGCCGCGCTGTGGCATAATCTGTAGCATTTTCAAAGCAAACTTGAACTGAGGTATTTGATGATTGGTTGTATGTACACGATTTTAGGCTAGCCTCTTCATCTGGCACTTCGTAAGCCAGGTTCAGTTCTACTGCCGTTGCTAGATATTGCGCATTTCCTGATCCAGTAAGAATAGTTATAGAATTATTAACATCTTCTAAATCTCTAATTTTGCCATCAATTTCACCGAGTTCTATTCGAAATCCATTTAATTTAACTTGGCTGTCTTTACGTCCACAAAATATAATATTTCCATCTGGCTTTAAGTAGCCATAATCACCCGTACGATACCATCGTCTTCCATTTTCAATGACAAATGAAACTGCGGTCTGTTCAGGCATAGATACATATCCCTTAGCAAGACCATCTCCACCAATCCAAAGCTCGCCTCGTTGTCCTACCGGCACATCTACACCGTTCTCAACTATACGAAACTCTTGCTTTGATAAGGCTTTACCGTATGGAACGGCATCCCATGACGGATCCACTTCTGTTACTTCAAACATATTCGACCATATTGAAGCTTCTGTTGCACCACCAAGGGCAATAAATCTACAATGATTGGATCTCATGCGAAGCTCTTTGTAGAGATTAGGCTTAACCCAATCACCGGAAACGAGAACAAGTCGTAAATTTGCTAGTCCATCATCAGGATTACTGTATATCATAAGCATCTCAAACAGTGCAGGAACTGTATTCCAAACAGTTATATTATGCTCATCTATAAGCATCTTCCAATATTCTGGTTCTTTTCTCTTCTCATCAGGAATAATAGCTAAACTTCCCCCAGCGCTTAACATTCCAAATAAATCAAAAACTGAAAGATCAAAATCAAGAGCTGATATTCCTATTGCTCTATCAACTTCACATATATCAAAACGTTCTATAATATCATCAATCGTATTAACAGCACTACCATGTGCAATCTCAACACCTTTTGGTGTTCCTGTTGAACCAGAAGTAAATATAATATATGCTGTATCATCTGCTTTTGATGGATACGGCAGTAGCTTTCGCATATATTCACTTGAATTATTAATACGATTAAATAGTTCTTTTTGATCTAAAGAAGACGTCGGTGGGACTATAATATTTACACATTCCTCAACAGCTAATGCATTCGAATTTTTCGTGCTTAAACAATATCTGATTTCAGCTTGTTTATATATTAATTTTCTTCTTTCTATAGGTTGATTCATATTGATTGGTATATATGCACCCCCAATCCATACGACTGCAAGTATTGCGCATAAAGCTTCAGGCGATGGAGGAATACTAACAGATATATGGTCCCCAGACTTCGCCCCTGATAATATTAATTCATTTGCGATAATAGATACTATGTTAGCTACATCTCCATATGTAAATTCTTCCATTTCACCATTATCACTCTCGTAAATAAATGCTGTTCTTTCTGGATTCGTACAGAAATTTTTGACAAATAACCTTAACATGTTTCCTTTCGGTAGTTCTATGAAAGGTTCCTTAGTTAAATCTTGTATAGTTTTAAATAATTCAGCCATTATATTCCTTCCAATACTTCATATTCTTAAGGTTAGTCATCACTAACCTTGTGTTAAAAAAATTTAAAGCTCTCCGCTTTCTTCGATTCCTAAATCCATCATGCTTTGATTGTATGTTTCATTAACATAGAAAACACCTGATGAAATGACTTGTTCATAAATTTCTTTCCAATTACTGCATTCTGCTAATCTTTCAATCCTTGACTTGCATCCATTCTTTAGTAAATTTGCAATTGTTGCAGCACAGGTGCATCCACTTAAAGCAGATTGTGATGTTCCCTCTAATACTATTGTCATTGATGAATGATCTGAAATAACCTCTGCAGCCATTCGAACAAACTGACTATCTGCTGCTGTAGCTTCTGATGCCTTAATAAAATAGTTCGTTAGTCCATTTTTATCACCTGCATATCTTGCAGCTATGTTATATAAATCGCCATCCTCTCTAAGCATATAGGTTTCACTGCTATTAATATTATAAATTTCATCCACCGCTGTAGCTTCAGCATCATAATATTGAAATGGATACACAAGATTATTAAACAGAGGCAATGATACTGCATTATTTTCGAGCGAAGCTATATGATTTATCGTGACTTTTGAAGCAAATAAATCTGCCATATCCTCAGCAGCTGAGCGAGATATACTTTCTCTTACCAAATACCATAGCTTTCTTGCTTTGACATTTTCATTTTTTTTCTCAAAACAATCTATCATAGCTCTTGATAACAGGCCTGTAAATCCAGGTGCCATACCTACTCCATATAAAAAGGTATTTGGAGCTTCCTCTCTGTTAAGAGAATCAAAATATGATTCATACCCTACTTCAATCAAAGGCATTTTATCAAGTATTATTTTGCGTATTGATCTAGAAAGATTTTGTGCACCTGATGCATTAACAAATATATCTATTTCATCAATAAAATCAAAGATACTTTTATCTACTTTTAAATCAAGCTGTCTCCATGTGAAATTGCTATTTTTCTTCTCGAGTTCCTTTATAAACTGTGATTTATTCCTAGTCCCTCCTATAATTTCTACATCTGGTATAAACTGACTAAGATATTGACATGTATAGGATCCGATTTTACCGCTTGCACCACTTATTCCAATTCGCATCTTTACTCCTTTTTGATGAAATAGGCTGCATCAAGCTGAATATCTGCAGCCTATTTTTATCATCTCGAAACTAATTATTTATGGTCCAACCTGAAATTTTCTCTCTAGAACGCAAGAAATCTCTATATAGACCGTCTTTGTTTGATAATTCATTAGGATTTCCGTCTTGTATTACTCTTCCATCCTTAATAGCAATGATATGGTCTGCGTTTCTTATTGATTTGATGCGATGTGCTATCATAATTACGGTCTTATTTTTGGTAAGCGCTTCTATTGCAGCCAAGATTTCATGTTCATTTTCTGCATCGAGCGCTGCAGTAGCTTCGTCCATTATTATGATTGGAGAATCTTTAAGAATTGCACGAGCAATTGATATTCTTTGTTTTTCTCCACCTGAAAGGCTGCTACCTCCTTCATCTAACACTGTATTATATCCATTCGGAAGTGCCTCAATGAATTCATCACATCTAGCCGCCTTTGCCGCCGCACGTACCTCATCAATACTAGCATCTGGTTTTCCGAAAGCGATGTTGTTATAAATACTGTCTTCAAACAGGTAGACTCTTTGGAACACTATGCTTATTCTTTTCATAAGTTCCTCATAGTCTGCATCTCTGATGTCTACGCCTCCTATTTTGATGCTTCCGCTATTTATATCGTGAAATCTCGGTATTAGTTCACACAAGGTTGTTTTACCCGAGCCAGAAGGTCCGATTATTGCAGTCAAAGAATTTTCTTTGATTGTTGCAGACACATTGTGTAATACTTCATTATTTCCGTATGAAAAGCTAACAGATTCAAGTGAAATTTCATTATTTCCCATAGGTAAGGGCTTGTCGCTCCATCTCATCTGTTCAGATGCTTCCACTTCCCCAATTGCCTTTAGTCCACTATCTAAAAGACCTATCATAGAAAGTACCGATCCTGCCTGATTTAGTGAAACATATACTACAAAACTAAACACAAGCAGCATTATTGTTTTTACAAGAGATATATTCCCTTCATTATGCTGCCAAAGAGCGCATGCAATTATCAAAATCTCAAAGATAGCTATGACAAGCCTGCTCAGAAACTGTGACGGCATTGTCCTATTTGTCAGATTGATATTGGCATCCTCACTCCCCTTGATAGCTTCATTAAGCTCGTCATTTCCTTCCTTTACACTGAAGGTTTTTGTAACTTTAATTCCTTGAAGGAAGGTCAAGGCTGCTGCAGCCAGTTTACTCTGCGCTTTTTGTAGTAATGGAGCGTTCTTCTCAGATACTCTCATTTGAAAATCCACAGTCAGAAGATATACAGCCATACCAATTCCTGTGATAATGCCTACATGCCACTCATAAAAGCAAACTGCAACAAACATTGCAAATGCACTAAAAACTCCTGATACCGTAGTAATCATAGCCATAGCAGCACCGGTTTCAATACCGCTTAAGGTAGTTGTAAGTGTTGCTACAATTTCACCTGATGTATTATCACTAAAGAAACCAAGCGGAAGCCTCTTCAAAAAATCACCTAGCCCAATACGCTTATCTGATGTCATATAAAATCCAACAGCCACACTTCCCGAATGCTCGTAAAACGATGTAGCAAAGCTACCGACTGCACATAACACAGCTAAAATAATAATTTTTGTAATTGCCGGTTCTGCTTTAGCATCATTTATTATAACGTCTACTGCAAGCATTATAGCCATAAACTGTGTGACACCAATAAATGCACGCACAAGAGACATTATCAAAGTGATAGCGAATGTTTTATGTTGATGCTCACAAAATTCCCAGAGTGTTTTAATCGTCTTAATCATTTCAGACCTCCTGCAATTGAGTTATGATCTTCCTCTGAAAGTTCCCACATCATTCTATAGTCATCACACGATTCCATAAGTTCTTCATGCCTACCCACCTTTTTAATACGTCCGTTCTCAATATAGGCTATTTGATCAGCATTTTTAACAGTCATCAGTCTATGGGCTATAACAATCAAAGTTTTACCTCTAGCTGCAGCAGACAAGGACTCTTGTATGGATGCTTCGTTTTCTGGGTCAGAGCTAGATGTAGCCTCATCAAGGATCATTATCGGTGCATTCTTCATCATTGCTCTTGCAATTGTAATTCTCTGCCTTTCTCCGCCAGATAGGCTTCCTCCTGCTGCTCCTGCCATTGTTTCATATCCATTAGGAAGTGCCATAATGAATTCGTG
The DNA here is from genome assembly GCA_900450455.1 of [Eubacterium] infirmum. GTDB lineage: Bacteria > Bacillota > Clostridia > Peptostreptococcales > Anaerovoracaceae > Eubacterium_B > Eubacterium_B infirmum. Next base: position 336,932 of record UGGN01000002.1, on the reverse strand, counting down.
GCATCCCGCCTTCTTAGCAGCTTCTTCAACCTCATCGTTTGTAGCATTTAGATTACCAAGGCGTATATTATCCCTTATCGATTTATCAAATAAGAAAGTGTCTTGGTCTACGAATGCAATTTCAGCATTAAGAGCTTCTTGTGAATACTCCTTCATATCGTGTCCACCTATTGTTATACTACCTTCATTAGGATCCCAATAACCTGCAATTAGTTTTCCTAGTGTAGATTTACCACTTCCGGAAGGTCCAACAAAAGCCATCATACTACCGTCTTTTATTTTTAAAGAAACATTGTCAGCAGCCTTCTTATCTACTTCAACTACATTTGTATTTGAAACATCACGCGTTGCCTTACCGTAGGAAAAGCTAAGATCCTTGAACTCGATATTGTTATTATCAAATTTTGTTCTATCACCTCTTTGAAGCTCGTGGTAATTAAGTAAATCTCTGATTTCCTTAGCATATGTTCCCATCTGGGCTGTCTGGTCAATATATGTCATAGCAGTCATAAGTGGTGAAAAAATTCCAAAGGATAATATCATTAGGAGGAAAAACATCGGTGTTTCAAGGCTTCCCTCATTCCAGAATATCAATCCTGAGATAAGCACTGGAAATATCGAAAATGGCGCAATTGCCATGCCTAATGATGAAAATATCTGCGTTTCTTTCATCCAGTGCACATTGTAATCTGCATGACCCTTAATGGCATCTATATACTTTCTATAACTCTCTTCAGTTCTACCAAAATTCTTTATAACTTCAATACCGTTTACGAATTCTACAATTGCTTGGTTCATTGTCTTTGATGCTTTAATTTGGCCTTGGAATTTCTCTTCATAGCCTCGCATCATACCCATGGTGACAGAAAATCCAATCAAAATCCATATAGACATTGCAAGAGCAACTCTCCAATCAATGAGATACATCCATATAATTAGCACTATTGGACCTGCAAGATTACCCGTCATCTCAGGTAACATATGAGCGAGCGTTTTCTCTATTCCTTCGATGTTATCAACTAGCATGGTCTTTAGCCTTCCGCTACCATTTTCCTCGAAGTATCCAAGTGGAAGTCTCAGCATCTTCTCTACAAGTGCATTACGAATATCTTTCAGTGTCTTATATGCAGCTTTATGCGAAAGCCAAGTAGATATATTCATTGCAATACCGCTTCCGAGCTTACATATAGCAAGTAAAACTCCAAGACTAACAATATTGCTCCAGTTAACTGTAGATGAAAACAGTTCAACCACTATGCTTCCCGCAAGCATATATGCTCCTATGTTAAGCAAAACAGAAAGCGTACTTATAAGCACAGATAGTGTATAGCCCACTCGGTATGGACGCATGAAGCCTCCAAGCTCCTTAAAGAACGATGCTGATTCTTTTCTTTTATTATCTTCAGTTTTCATCCTCGCAAGCTCCTTCAGCTTTAATTATATGTTTCCTAACTACTCTCTTTCCCAGAAGCGAACCTATAAATGCTATAGCTGCTGTAGCTATCATCAAAACAATCCATCCCCAGTTCATTATTGAACTTCCCGCATGTGTCATAACATATTTTAGATTGGCAGACTCTTTTACGCTCATCATTTCCATCGTCTTTTTGAGAGCAAAAACATAAGGATACACAGTACTTCCAAAGCACAGTCCGACTTGCTGCAGTATATAGCTTACTGTAAGACCCTTAATATTATCATAACCAGTTTTTGAAAGAATGATTTCTGATATAATTCCCATCAAAAAATAGGTAAGCGTGTACGGAAGATAGAATCCGACAATACCTTGAATCATGCAATATATGAGCATAGCACCTCTTTTGCGTACTTTAACACCTATTGTGAAAACTACCATCCCTTCTAATAATGCATAATATATAGGCATTAGTAGCACCGTTATCGGTGTAGCATACAGGAAGGTTCCTGACATAAATATTACAATGTTAATTAATGACAAAAGTACAACAGTAATTATGTCCTTTGTCTTGAGCCTATTAGATTCCATGGTAAACTCCTCTCATAAGTTAAAATTACAGTAATATATGATTACGGCTACTAAACTGCTTAGAATAGATCAACTATTCTAGTATAGAAAAAGCCAAAACATATCAAAAAAAGTACAGCTAGGAAAATCAATACATCTGATATTTTAATTTTGAGAGATGTATATGACTCTCTACGCCCGGATAATGATATTCCTCGAGTTTCTGCTGATGCAGAAAGTGATTCAGCTATTCGAATAACTCTAAGCATTAATGGTGCTATGATAATTTCCATATACTCTGGAAAAGCTATGATTTTTTCTCGTAGTGTCTTAAAAAATCCTCTAGTTTGCACTGACTGTCTCATAAGTGAGAGATCTTTACTCATCACTGGAATAAACCTAAACATAACAGCAAAAATCATTATCACTCTCTCGGACATATGCATATACCTCAATGCTGTTATCATCTTATCGCCTCCATCATTACTTATTAAGGCGGAAACAAACTCTCCTATTACTAAAAACCTCGGTATGACATTTAATAGCAAAGCTGTCACTACATTTGGGAATCCAATGAATGCAAATAGTAAAACTGCATATACGGCACCATAACATAGCGACGATTTGATATTGCGCTCATAAAGATTAATTAACATTCCAGCTACGAACATTGCAGTTACTAGCGGAGTGCTGACAAAGACACTTGTTGCACAACAAAATAAGGCAATTACAAGTTTAATACGCGGGTCAAAACTATGTTTTATACTAGACACCGCATATTCATTTGTTACTGCCTTTAATCTTTCATCTCTATATATGCAAAACTTGCGAAGGGATTCATCTGAATCAAGAGTAAAGCTATCACGTAAGCTTCCATCTTCTATCCAAACACAGTTTCTGCATGCACCTGCTATAAGCTCTATGTCATGAGTAATTATAAGAACAATTTTGTCCTTTTTCATCTCATTGATAATTCTTATACATGTTTTTAGCGAGCGACCGTCAAGTCCTGCCGTTGGCTCATCAAGTACAATGATTTGTTTCTCAGAAAAATATGCCAAAAGAAGAACAAGCTTTTGCATCTGACCTCCAGATAAGGTGAACGGATGTCTATTCCTTAGCTCCCACAATCCTGATAGTCTTAGCATTTTTCCCATTTCAACTTCAAGACTTGGATTTATTTTTTTTTCATATTTCAATTCATTCCATACAGAATTTGTAAAGAATTGGAATTCTGCTTCCTGCATAATAAAAATGCTCTTACTCTGTAATTCCTTTGATTTTAGCGCTAGACCATCAAAAGAAATCTTTCCATATGAAGCTTTATAAATTCCACATAAAATCTTGCCGAGTGTTGTCTTTCCGTTTCCATTAGGACCAGCAATGGCTACAATTTCTCCTGCTTTAAGTTCAATGCTCGTAGATTTTAGTGTGTTATTTTTAGAACCTCTATACCTAAATGTTACATTCTCACATGTAAGCTTATGTACTTTATCATCGTTTAGCTTATATTCAGCACTATCATATGTGGAATCACTGTGCCTTAGACTAAGATTTCTTAGCTCTGGCATGCGAAGTCCCATACAAGCTAGCTCACCTTCTGTTAGCTGAAGCATTTCCTTTGATTTATAGCATTTAACAATTTCCCCTGAGTCTATATACCAATATTCATCAGCAATATCTGATAAATAGTATAATCTATGTTCACTTACAATGATCGTCTTGCCCTCAGCCTTTAACTCTGATAGCATATCTGAAAGCTTAGCTATCGCTCTTTGATCGAGGTTAGCTGTCGGTTCATCCATGACTATAATATTTGTGTCAAGTGCCCAGGCAGATAGAATCGCTATAAGCTGTCTTTCCCCACTTGACAATTCAAATACAGCCCTATCCTTTAGATATTCCAGTTCAAATTTTTTAAATCCCTCATTAACCCGGTATGTAATTTCATCATGCGATAATCCGTGATTTTCTAATCCGAACGCAACCTCCGAGGAGCTGTTAACAGTAAAAAACTGTGATCTTGGATTTTGAAATACAGATGCTACTTGCTTACCAACATCTCCAATACTTAGGCCGGATATATCATTACCGCCAATCATGCAAAATCCGGTAATCTTTCCTTCGTAGAACTCCGGTATTAGATGATTTATGCATCGCAAAAGAGTTGATTTGCCACATCCACTGCAGCCACATAAAACAATGAACTTACCTGCCTCAATGTGACCTTCTGCGTCTATAAGCGAGGGCTTGCGTCTATCCTTATATGTAAATCCTAGATTGAAATCAATTTTCGTAGTCTGCTTCAAAACGTATCCTCTTTGCGTTGATAAAATTATAGTCAAGTGTAATTTATTACAGTACTTTGATACAGCTGACGCTTTACTTAGTTAGTCATCACTAACTATCAAACAAAAAAATTACTATGCCTATATAGCTCATAATTCAACATTCATCAGTTATCATTCTTATATATCAGACAAAGTACTTTCACAGTCTATCATATTGTTTCTGAAAATTCAAGACTATTATATGATTTTGAGTTGTTTCTTTCACTTTAGTTTCTTTTCCTTTTGATATACTCAAGTAATTTACTATATACTATTTTTTATAATACCTTAAATGGGCTCTTGCATGTTGTACTGCTGATGATTTCGATTTTGTCCTTTAGCTTTTCTATTACTAAATCAGCGAATATGTACTCGCTTCCGTAGTGACTGACATCAATCAAATTAAAACCTGCAAGTTCAGCATCTCTGGCGCTGTGATGCTTTACGTCTCCCGTGATATATGCATCGATATCTGCTTCGTATGCGTCAAAGACAAAACCTACTCCTGAGCCTGTGCACCAAGCTATTTTGTGAACCAAGTGCTTCTCCTCACCGGTATATCTAACTATTTCCCTTGGAATAGATAATTTTATAGCCAGATACTCGCAAAGTTCGCTCAAAGTCATTGCATGAGCAAGTTTCCCAAAGCGGCAATACTTATTTATTTCAGGAATGGACACTACATCCTCAGCTTCGATGATTTTTCCAAAGTAATCGTTAAGGCCACCATCAGCTAAATCGCAAGATGTATGTGCTGAATAGACACTGATTTTGTTTTGAATGAGCTTGATGATTATTCTTCCCATAGGGTCATCTTTTGATATTGATTTTAGGTTTGAAAAAAACAAAGGATGATGCGTAATAATCAAATTTACATTGCTTTCGATAGCCTCGTCAACAAGACTTTCAGTTATTTCTATAACTGCCATCACCTTATTGCATTCATCACTCAAAGCAAGCTGAACACCGGAATTATCCCATTCCTCAGCCGCTTCTATCGGAAAAACCTCATCTAAATATGCAAATATATCTTTAAGCTTCATATGTCACCTCTAGCAATCTGCTCTTAAGTTCCTCAAGTCTTCTCTTTCGCTCGAGGCGCCTCTTAAGATTATGATTGTTCTCACAATCACTGCTCATCTTTATATTTTGTAAAATGAAGTTTTCCTTCTGCAGATGCAAATCAATATATTCTAGACTGTATTTATTTCTGTGCTCAAGCAAGAGGTCGGGAAAATCGTATTCAGCTGTACTATCACTGGATTCGTCATCCATCTTTTTAACTTTGCGACTAAAACAATCATCAGAATCTGATTTAGTATCTTGAGTAGATGCTGTTAAAATTTCACAAATGCGTTTTCCTTCTTTGACAAGATCATAGTGGATGATATCAAAGTTATTGAACTTAAGCCATTTAACTAATTCTCCGAGATTGTTTCTCGGTTGGAGTATGAATTTCTTGTAGCTTCTCGTTTTGATAATATCCCACTCAAGCATCTCTATTATTAGGAGTGCTCCCATACCTGCCATTACAACGGTATCAACCTCATGCGGCTGTAAAACCTCAAGGCCATCTCCCAGTCTGCAATCAAAGTCAACATCCGGATGAGTTAAATTGCAATTTTCCTTTGCTTTTTGTAGAGAGCCCTTGCTTATATCTGCCATTATTACTTTAGGTGAAACTTCATTCTCCCAAAGGTAGATAGGGAGATAAGCATGATCTGTACCTATGTCAGCAACTGTCTCGCCCTTATCTATTCTGCTCGCTATACATTCAAGCCTTTCGCTTAGCTTAATCATGGTCTACTCCAGGTAATCCTTGAGTTTCTTGCTCCTACTTGGATGTCTTAACTTACGAAGAGCCTTGGCTTCTATCTGTCTGATACGCTCACGTGTAACATCAAATTCCTTGCCTACCTCCTCCAGAGTTCTTGAGCGACCGTCATCTAGACCAAATCTAAGCTTGAGAACCTTCTGTTCTCTGTCTGTTAAAGTGTCAAGAACCTCGACAAGCTGTTCCTTTAGCATTGAAAATGCTGCAGCTTCTGCCGGTGCCGGTACATCATCATCAGGAATAAAATCGCCGAGATGACTATCCTCTTCCTCGCCTATAGGCGTCTCCAGTGATACCGGCTCCTGTGCAATTTTCTGTATTTCTCTTACCTTATCCACTGTGATTCCCATTTCCTTTGCGATTTCCTCCGGAGATGGTTCTCTTCCGTATGTCTGAAGCAGCTGTCTTGAAACTCTAATAAGTTTGTTTATAGTTTCTACCATGTGAACCGGTATTCTAATTGTTCTTGCCTGATCTGCAATCGACCTTGTAATTGCCTGACGAATCCACCATGTCGCATATGTTGAGAATTTGTATCCCTTGCGATAGTCGAACTTATCAACTGCTTTAATAAGTCCAAGATTGCCTTCCTGAATCAAATCTAGAAACAGCATGCCTCTACCTACATATCTTTTAGCGATACTTACAACAAGTCTAAGGTTTGCTTCGCATAGTTTCATCTTAGCATACTCATCACCTGCTTCCATGCGTTTTGCAAGTTCAATCTCTTCATCTGCTGTAAGTAGCGGAACCTTGCCGATTTCTTTTAGATACATACGTACAGGATCATCAACGGAAATTCCCTTAGGAACTGTAGCATCTACATCTATGCTTCCATCCTTATCCAGGACAACTCCTTCATCCTCATCGTCTGTATCGTCTTCAATATTCATGAGTACAGAAAAATCCTCTGTAAAATTCTCTATCTCAATATCATTTGTAAGTAAAGTATCGTAGATTTCGTCGATTACAGTTTTGTCCAAATCGAAGTGCTCCAGATAGTCGGAAACATCCATGTAAGTCAAGTGATTATCGTTTGATTTTCCCTTTTCCTCAAGACGTTTAATAAGTTCAACTTTTAGTTGTTCCGGAGTAAGGTTGCTGAATTCCTCCGCTTTAAATTCCTGAATTTTAGTATCTTCGATTTCTTTTACGCTCATGTGTTTCTCGGTCCTTTCAAATATCGCTGATTTCGTCTTGAATTTGCTTTAGTCTTTGCATCAGCTCATTTTGCCTGTTCTGTGAGTTTTCTTCTTCATCCAGCATACTGAGCATAGAGATAACCTGCTCCTGCTCGGTTCGCAATCTTTCTTTCTTATAACGACGTAGACAGTCCTCAAATATCATCTCTTCCTCGCCCTCTATCGGGATGGTTTCTATAACATCCACGAGTGCTTTTGTTTCATTCTCCTCGAGTGAGTCGATAAGTGAATTGACGTCCAGCTGTCCATTCTCGGCAAATTGTTGTTTTATCGCTGAAAAAATATTCAGCGCCAAAGAAGTAGTTAACATATCAATGTTATCGTCTACTTTTTGAATATATGATTCATTTATAGTAATCAATCTGAGACAATTCTTTTCTATAGAGCTTAATTCCTCAAGAGACTCATTAGCTCCTTCGCTTCTACCTCGTGTCTGCTCATGACCACTTTGAGTTTTATTTATCTCAAGCCTCAGCGCTGCTTCTGAAACAGATAGCTCCTTAGAGACCTTTTTGATATATATATCCTGTTCAACTGCTCCCAGCTTTGATAAACTCTCCGCAATTTCCTTGATACACTCTATTCGCGAGTCGTCGTCCTTCAGATTGTACTTGGATTTGATGTAGTTTAGCTTGTAATCTCCGAAAGAAAGTGCGTTTTCTACAAGCTTTCTAAAGGCTTCTCTGCCTTCATTTCTAATAAGCTCATCGGGGTCTTTCCCACCGCTGATCTTTATAATTTTTACCTTGAGGCCTTCATTATGAAGAATCTCCATACCCCTTATCGCAGCAGCAATGCCTGCACTGTCGGAGTCATATGAAAGTACAACGTCCTTTGTATATCTCTTTATAAGGTGTGATTGATTCTCGGTCAAAGCGGTTCCCAAAGAGGCAACAACATTTGTTATTCCACCTTGGTAAAGGCTTATAGTATCCATATACCCTTCTACAAGTATTATAAACCCTTCTTTACCTACAGACGCCCTTGATAAATTGAGCCCGTAGAGATTGTTTTTCTTACGGAAGACTTTACTCTCCGGTGAGTTTAGATACTTGGGATTGTCATTTGAATCTATGGCACGACCACCAAAACCTATTACTTTGCCTGCTGTATTTATTATTGGAAAAATAACTCTGTTTCTAAACTTGTCGTAATACCTTCCCTTAGATTCAGATACAAGCCCGACTTCTATAAGCTTATCCACCGGATATCCTTTTTCTGTCAAATGCTCGTAAAGGCTATTCCAAGATTCGTCAGCATAGCCTATGCCAAATTTTTTAAGTATTTCGGGCCTTATCCCTCGACTTTTCATGTAGGAATATCCCTTGTTTGCCTTCTCCGTAAATGACTTATAGAAGAATAGAGCTGCATCCCTATTGATATTATAATAAATTTCCAGATCCTCGCCATATCCTCTGTTCTCTTCCATCTCGATGCCGTACTCACTGGCGAGCTGTCTTATAGCGTCGTTGAACTCCAGATTGTTATACCTTTTGACAAACTCTATCGCGTCCCCCGAAGCACCACATCCAAAACAAGTGAATATCTGCTTAGTTCCGGAGACAACAAAAGAAGGCGTCTTTTCATTATGAAATGGACATATGCCTTTATAATTGCTTCCTGCCCGTTTTAGACTTATACGCCTTGAAATTACATCAACTATGTCAATGGAATCCTTTAGATTTGCTATAGACCTTGCTGTAAAGGACATCTTCTGCCTCCAAAAACTTGCTCTATTAGTTATATTCTATATAAAAAACAAATTTCCTTTTTATTTTTTAAAAATATTTTCGTATGTATTTATTGCGAACCTGTCGGTCATTCCTGCTATATAGTCTTTGACTACGGTTTCTAAATCAAACTCATCTATCAAAACTTGTTCGTTTTTTGGAAGTTTGTCAGGATGAGCTGTAAAATACTCATACAGCGATGTGATAATCTTCTCGACCATGACAAGGTCCTCCTCGTGCTTTACAAGCGGACTGGAATAAACATTTTGGAACATATACTTTCTAAGAATACTTAGCATCTGCATATGTTCTTCATCCATAGAGATATGAATGCTGTTTTCACTGTGTGAAATAACGTTTAAAACCATATTGTTTATGCGTTCGCTATGCCTATTACCAAATACTGAAATTGCATCCTTCGGTAAATCGCCCAGACATATAACTCCGCTTCTAATAGCATCGTCAATATCATGATTTATATATGCTATACGATCAGAAAGTCTAACCGCCTCAGCTTCAGGAGTCAGTGGCATCGTATCACCGGAGTGATTTCTTATACCGTCTCTGACTTCAAAAGTTAGATTCAGACCTCTTCCCGTTGTTCGAGTTTCTAAAACATCAACGACTCTTAAACTTTGAATATTATGTTTAAATCCTGACTTGTGAACACTATTGAGAATATACTCACCATTATGCCCAAATGGCGTGTGTCCAAGGTCATGACCAAGCGCAATAGCCTCAGCTAAATCTTCATTTAGACGGAGTGCCCTGCAGATAGTTCTCGAAATTTGGCTCACCTCAAGAGTATGCGTAAGTCTCGTCCTGTAGTGATCTCCCTCGCTACCTAAAAAAACCTGAGTCTTATGCATCAAACGCCTAAATGCCTTTGAATGTATTATTCGATCTCTATCCCTTTGAAATTCAGTTCTGAGTTCACATTTTGGCTCTTCAACAAGTCTTCCCTTGCTGTCGGCTGATTTTGTCGCGTACTCAGAAAGCCAAATCTTTTCCCTGCTCTCCTGTTCAATACGATTAAGCATCTTAAACTCCTGTGTGACCGAATCCTCCCGATCCTCTTTCCGTTTCACCTAGCTCTTCACAAAGTTCAAACTCAGCTCTTTCATGCTTTGCAATTACAACCTGAGCAATTCTATCACCATCATTTATAGTGAAGTCTTCATCGCTCCAGTTAATCATAGGTACCTTAAGTTCGCCACGATAGTCAGCGTCTACCGTTCCTATTCCGTTTACAAGACCTATGCCGTTTTTTATTGCCAGTCCGGATCTTGCACGAACCTGAGCCTCATATCCACATGGAAGCTCAATAAATATGCCTGTTGGCACCAGCATTCTCTTACCTTTCTCTAATACTATACTTCCAGAAGGAAGGTATGCAGGAAGATCAAAGCCTGCCGATTGCTCTGTACCATATTTAGGAATTCTACCTGATTTACTAACTATCTTTATCTTCATATACGGTTCTCCATTAATCTTCTTACGTCAACTCTTTTATTTGAAACGAGTGCCATGCTGTAATTTGAGAAATCACTTATAAGCTTCTTAACTTCGTTTATATCGTCGTGACATACTTTATCAAATGATGCTATAATCTCATCCTGCTCATAGTTTCTTCCTAAAAGTAACCTGTCCTTTCCGTTTTTGAACATTCTGCCGAGACTGCTCTCCTGTGAGAATATATAGTTTGCCTTTAGCTGTTCTCTTGAAGATTCGAGTTCCTCATTTGTAAGTCCGCTATCCTTAAGCTTATCTAATTCTTCTTTAATTGCCGAAACAGCCCTTGTGATGTTTTTCTGTCCGACGCCTGCATAAATTGCAAACACACCATCACTACTTAAACTTAAATTTGTAGCATAAACAGAATAAGCAAGTCCTTTTTGTTCTCTAACATTTTGGAATAACCTTGAGCTCATACTTCCGCCAAGTGAATTAACAAGAATTGAAAGAGCAAATGACATATCGTCATCAAGTGAAATTGACTTGGTTGCAAGACAAATATGACTCTGTTCAATATCTTTTTTTATTGACTTATACCTAGCCTTGTACTCACCCTGTCTTTTCTCAGTGTAAAGCTGCTTCTTATACATCGAATCAAATGCGTTTTCGAAGAACTCCCTAAGCTTTTCCTCATTAAACTTTCCTGCTACAGAGACGACTATTTTATCAAGCGTATATTTATCCCTAACATAGTTATGCATAACATTGCCGGTTATTTTCTTAAGAGATGATGGCGTTCCAAGTATTGAATTACCAAGGCTTGAGCTTTCTAAAACAAGATGCAATCCTTCATCTATAGCCAGATCATCGGGTGTATCGCTTGTCATCTTTATCTCTTCGCAGATTACAAGTCTTTCCCTGTCCATCTCTTCCTTATCAAAGCGAGAAGCTGTTATCATATCAACAAGGACATCAGCTGCCTTAAGCAGGTTATTCCCCGTTGTCTTAACGTAGTAGCAAGTAGCCTCCTTACCTGTAAAAGCATTTATTTGACCACCCAGCTTATCTATATCTGATGCAATTTCCTTCGCGCTTCTCTTATCAGTTCCCTTAAACATCATGTGCTCAGTAAAGTGTGAAACACCTGAATGCTTTGATATTTCCTCTGAAGAACCGGTTCCAACCCATATCCCTACAGCAGCAGACTCAACATAAGGTATATATTCTGTAACAAGTGTTATTCCGGAGCTTAGCTTGTTTGTCTTTATCAAATTAGTTCTCCTTTTTATCCCCAAATTTATCTACAAGGTGCTTTATTATGTAATTTGCATTTTCTAAAAATGCCTCATATGGCTGAACCTTACTCCTTGCGACAGTCCAGTTCATGTCCTTGTAGCATTCTAATAGTTCATCAAAGCTTGCACCCTTATTATATAGGCTCACTATAGCTTCTTTTTCCTTTTCGGCTGTCTCAAGAAATAAATCGTAATATCTATCGTTGTAATACTCAGGTATTGTTCCAAAGTGACTGCCTATCAAAGTCTTAGCTCCTATTTTTTTGCATTTATATGCAGATTCGATCGACTGATTATAATCCTTTAGGATTGCAGTTGTAAGGTACTCAGGTCCCCTTAAAACACCAGTCGTTTCAGATAAAAACATAATACTATCCGGCAAAATGAGATAGCAAACAGAACAATCCGTATGACCCGGAGTGAAAACGACTCTGACAGTTTTTTTACCGATTTTTATATCTTGCATATCGGATGCTGCTATATCAACTCTAAGAGGAGAAACAAGTATCTCCTGAGACTTCTGGTATTTATTACCATAATCTTCCCTTGCAGCCTCTCCAAGCCTTTTCATAGTTCTCTTTGCACCATCGCTGAGAAAAACCTTCTTAGCCTTTGGGGCAGCAACTACTATTATATCCGGATATGTTTCTATTATATATGGAAGAGCTCCTATGTGATCGTAATGAGTATGAGAAAGCAAAGCGTAATCCGGCTTATCATATCCCCATTCACTAAGCTTTTCCTTTATATTCTTAAGCAGTTCATCGTGGCAATATGCCATGCCACAGTCATATAGAGCCACCTTTCCTTTACAATCTATGAGATATGCCTCTCCTCCACTTCCGGCAGTCACTCTGGCAATTCCATCCGGCATGGAAAATCTATCGTAATCTTTAAATTCTTCATAATGATCCAAGTTCTGCATATTAAACCTTCTACTTATTTTTGCTACTTATAAATACCCTAAAAAAGTTAATTGTTATCATGCTAATCACAATAAAACCAAAGTATCCTTCTATAGGATACATATAGGCTACTAGGAATTTGAATCCGAGAAGTCCTACACAGAAGGCGATAATTGCAAGCACTAACGCTATATTAACCTTGTTAACACCTTTGATGTTAATTCTTGAGTAAAGTCCATAAAACCCTGATGTTGCAGCTGCATATATTGCAATCATCAAAGCGACGGATATCAAAAATTGTGCCCATGGTGCAATCTTACCTGCAAATGCAAGCATAGGAAGATCAGACTTATCGGAAAGCTTAGGATCTGTTAACATAGCAAAAATTAAAACAACACCGAGAAGTGCAAGGAAGGATCCCCCCATAAAGCTGCCCATCAAAGCATGTCTATTGCTCTTTGCTCTAAGAGCAGACTGTGAAACAAACGGAATCGTTGCCATGACATTGTAGGAAACATAAATGGCTGCTGCAATCGGCCACGAAGAAGCCATTAAAGAAGGCTTAGTATCTATGTTTAAATGCTCCGGAGCCTCATAGCTAAATCCGACATAAAGGCTCAAAGCTACGACCATACATAGAAGAATAGGCATGATGTATTTGAATACACCAAGAATTCTCTCGAAATCTCCTATAACCGTAAAAAACGATAGAAGTACAATTATCGCACCGCCTACCGCTCTATGAATTCCAAATAGCTGATTCAAAAGTGACCCACCTGCTGCAGACATGGAAATTGCAGCCGAAAAAACAAAGATAGAAACAATATTTCCTATAAGGTTTTCTAGAAATTTACTTTCGAACGGAATTATAATTTTACCAATATCAGCCGTTTCTTTTTTGATAGCTATATACGATGTCATAAGTCCAACAGCAACGAATAAGAATGCTTCGATAGCAATGCCGAAATAGGCTTGCTCTCCAAATATGCCAAAATACTGCCATGCCTCTCTTCCCGATGCAAAACCGGCTCCCATGACTGCTCCGATGAACATAAATCCAATTGATATAAAACTCATGAAAGTTCTCCTATATTTATGATGTATTCGCTGATCTCCAGTTGATTGCATTCCGAAAAATCAAAATTCCAATCCGTCTTAGTAATGCCCGCCAGCTTGTTTTCGTATATCGCATCTCTTATGCTCATCACATCCTCATTGCCACTAGTTAAGTCCGTAGCAAAACAAGATTGTGGATCTATGTACCAGTTTCGGAAGTTATATAACTCTCTGCAAAGCTTATGACTCTGTTCCTCACCCTTTGCAATTGCGGTAGAAATAGAAACGATGTTTCTCTTAACCGCCTCCATGGTGTTGTAGATATCTATAGCATTATCAGGCAAATGCTCCATAACATCATAAAAATAGCTCTCTGCAAGCTCAGAAAAAGTCACGCAGTCGAGTTCTTTTATAAGCATTCCAATATCTTCTTCAGTAATGTACTCATCTGCTTCCATCAGGTTTGCAAAGTTCTCAAAATATGTGAAATCCTCGCCTGTTTCTATATCCACTAGTTCAAAAAGTTCTTCTTTAGTCATCATTCACCACTACCTTGATAAATTCTTAAAATCTATATATCTAAATTCTTAAATTTAATATTAAGTTCGTCACTATCCCGCCCAAGTATTCTCTCTATCATATTAACAAAGTTCTCTGAAAGGTCACTTGCATAGAATATACTCTTTGCATTTTCCTTATCTGAAAGTATGTCAGCAGCCTCAAGCTCCATCTTTACTGCCGTAGCAACTTCCTTAGATGAACTGAAAATCTTGATGTCAGGATAAAGCCTCTTGAGGTTTTTCGATATCAGCGGATAGTGAGTACAGCCCAAAATCAAAGTGTTAATATCATTTTCCTTTATGAAATCATCGAGATAGTACCTAAGCGTTAAGTCCATTATTTCATTATCGATAATTCCCTCTTCTATCAAAGGAACAAGTGCAGGACATGCAATAGATTTTATAAACAGCTCTCTGTTCAGCGACTTAATCTTATCCTCATACACTCCGGATTTAACGGTTGCCTTTGTCGCCATAATGCCTATCCTGCTATCCTTATCACATATCTTAACAACCTCCTTAGCTGTCGGTGTGATGCATCCAACAATTGGAATATCAGTATAAGTTTTCCTCAAGAGCTCAAGAGCCGTTGAACTAACCGTGTTACAGGCTATTACTATCATCTTAACATCATTATTTCTGAGAAATTTACCTATCTGCAATGTGAACTGCCTTATCGTCTTTGCAGACTTGGAACCATATGGCGTCCTTGCCGTATCTCCAAAAAAGATAATGCTTTCATTCGGTAGCATTCTCATTATATGCGGAATGGTCGTTACACCGCCCACTCCTGAATCAAAAAAACCTATCGGTCTATTGTCCATTTATGTTAATCCTTTCTGAAGTATGATATACTGTCAATATTAAATATTATACTACAGCGGAGGAATATATGGAAAGCAAAAAAGTCAAAGACAGATCTGAAATAGATCTTAAATATAAATGGGATTTAAGCACAATGTATGCAAATGACGAGCTTTGGGAAGACGACTATGAAAAAGTTTCAAAGCTTGCCGATGAATTTACTAAATATCAGGGAAATGTAACCGTTTCAAGTGACATGCTTTTATCAGCGCTTCGCGATATCGACAGCATCGATTTACTTCTTGGCAAGATGATTTGTTATGCAAAGATGAAACAGGACGAAGACAACACAAACAGCAAATATCAGGAGTTATTCGGCAGGGGCATGACACTTGCTACTGATATTTCATCAAAGATGAGTTTCTTTACTCCTGAGTTGCTCTGTGCATCTGAAGATACAATTCTCGGATTTTTAGATACAAACAAAGATCTCGCGCTTTACGAGTTCACTTTGAGGGATACACTCCGCATGAAGAAGCACGTTCTTTCAACTGAAGAGGAAGGTATTCTAGCTAAACTTAGCGCTGTTACCCATGCACCCGATACAATTTTCTCCATGTTAAACGATGCAGATATGAGTTTCGGTATGATTTCAGGAGAAGATGGTGAAAGCTTTGAACTCACCCACGGCAACTATATTCATGCTATGGAATCAGCTGATAGAATACTGAGAAAAAACGCATTTGAAGCGATGTACAGGCAGTATAAGGATCATATAAACACCATTACTGCAATATACAATACAAATGTAAAAGCAGACTGTACCAAGGCAAGCATTCGTCACTATGAATCAGCAAGACAAGCTGAACTATATGCACATGATATTCCGGAATCAGTTTATGATAATTTAATTTCAGTTGTACATGAATATCTACCGGTAGTGCATAGATACACTGAAATTCGAAAGAAAATTTTAGGTGTAGATGAGCTGAAGATGTACGACATTTACACACCTCTAGTTGATGTTCCAAATAATAAGATAAGTTTTGATGAAGCAGTAGAAACTATGAATAAGGCTCTCTCCGTACTTGGTGATGACTACATAAAGACCGTAGACCAAGGCATAAAGGACAGATGGATAGATATCTACGAAAATAAGGGAAAGACAAGCGGTGCTTACAGCTTCGGTTCCTATGACAGTAATCCATTCATATTGCTAAACTATGGAGATAAACTTCAGGATGTTTTGACGCTCGTTCACGAGATGGGACATTCAATGCACTCCTATTACACGAGAAAGAATCAGCCACCGGTTTACGGCGATTATTCAATCTTTGTTGCAGAGGTTGCATCGACTGTCAACGAATCTCTCCTCCTCAACTACCTGATTGAGAACGAAAAAGACAAGACATCAAAAATGTACATTCTGAACAAGTTTATCGAAGAGTTCAGAGCGACTGTATTCCGTCAGACAATGTTTGCAGAATTTGAGAACTGGACACACAGATATGTCGAGGGAGACGGAAGTCTCACAGCAGAAAAGCTATGTGAAGAATACGAAAAACTTAACTCAATGTACTTCGGCGATGCCCTATCAAAGGACGATTACATCAAATACGAATGGGCAAGAATACCTCATTTTTATCACTCTTTCTATGTATATCAATACGCAACAGGATTTTCAGCTGCAACAGCTATATCAAAGAGGATTCTAAAAGAAGGCGAAAACGCAGTCAAAGATTATAGACGTTTCCTAACACTTGGCTCAAGTATGTACCCGGTTGATGAGCTTAAGCTCGCAGGCGTAGATATGAGCAAGCCTGAGCCTATAAGAGATACGATGGAAATGTTCAAGTCCTTATTAGATGAATTTGAAACGATGATATAATTTCACACGGAGAAGTAAAATGCAGAGAAAAATTTTGATCTATAACAGTCAGACAGAAAACTCTATCTCAACAAAGGAACTTCTTAGCAAAAAACTGATAGAAAAGAATTTCACAATAGTTAGTGAGCTTGATAGCGAAGTTGAGCTCATCGTATGCATAGGTGGAGATGGTACATTTTTGGATTTAATTCACGAATTCGACTTCCCTGAAATTCCTATTATAGGTATCAATACAGGCCACCTTGGATTTTTCCAAGAGATTATGCCCGATAGGCTCGATGAGTTCATCGATAACTACATCAATCAAAAGTACTCTATTCAAAGCATGCAGACAGTTATGGCTCATGTTTATCACAACGGTACATGCGAGGAACTCAAAGGCCTAAATGAAATTATAATAGCAAGCAATGCTAACTACGCTTATTCTGTGCATTTTGATATATCAATCGGTGGAAGCTTTATCGAAAGATTCAGCGGAGACGGTCTTTTGGTTTCAACTCCTGCAGGAAGCACAGCCTACAACTACTCGCTTGGAGGAAGCATAGTAGATCCAAGGCTAAGGCTTCTTCAGGCAACACCTATCGCACCTATGAATACTACTGCATATAGATCATTTACATCCAGCATCCTCCTACCTCCTGATTTGAGCATGGAGGTAAAGCCGGTAGATAACAGCAGTAAGGTCAAGATAACCATCGCCTTTGACGGATTTTCCAAGTTCTTCGATAATGTGAGCAATATCGAGGTAAGTCTCTCAGAGACAAATGTTAAACTACTTAGACTCGAGTCCTACGACTTCTGGTCAAAGGTAAAGAGCAAGTTCCTATAAAATTCACGGAGGTCATCAACTAGATGCCGGATAAATATCAGTTTACCGTCTCCCCTGAGGAGACCGGTCAGCAGCTAAAAAAAATCATAAAGCAGAAATATCACTTTTCTTCAAGGCTTATGACAAAAATTAAATTCGGAAATCTTCTTATTTGCAATGGCGAGACTGTTCCCGGTTGGACCAAAGCAAATGAAGGCGACAAAATCACTGTTTTAATGCCGGAAGAACAAAGCCACTTTCCAGCGGAAGACATACCGATTTATCCGGTCTACGAGGACGCCGATTTACTTTTTATCGATAAGCAGGCTGAAATCACAGTTCACCCTACCAAAGGACATCCCGACCATACGATTGCAAACGGACTCATGCATTACATGAACAAGACAGATCAAAGCTTTAAGATAAGATTCATAAACAGGCTCGATATGGATACGACGGGAATTTTAATAATCGGAAAAAACTCCTATGCTCAAGCCGAACTTAACAAGCAGATGGCGGCAAACACGACGGTCAAGAAATACTATGCTGTTGTTGATGGAGTTATTGAAGAAGATGAAATAGAAATCAACCTCCCTATCGGTAGACCTATTGAGGGAAACATAGCGCGCAGAGTCTTGCCTGTCTCAGATGGAGGTTATCCATCCAGGACTTCTGTCAAAGTGCTTCAAAGGTACAAAACAGCCACTCTCGTCGACTTAAGGCTCCATACCGGAAGAACACATCAGATTAGGGTTCACATGGCTCATATCGGACATCCGCTTCTCGGGGACTGGCTCTACAAAGGTCCTTGCGATATCTTTGATAAAAGACAGGCCTTGCACTCCTACTACTTCGAGTGTGACCACCCGGTCACAAAAACAAGACTAAAGATTAAGACAAACATGCCGGCAGATATCAAAGAGCTTATATCAAAGCTGGAATCCGAGCTATAACAGTGCAACGCTAAAACAAAAACCTTGCAAAGTATTTCAACAATGCAAGGTTATTTTATTTACTTTTTATCAATATAGCTGATTATTCATCTGCCTCTGCGCTTTCATTGTTCTCAGGGACTTCACTTGCTGCTGTGTCATTCGCAATTGTATTATTTGCAGGCGATTCATTAACCAGTGTCTCAGCTCCGCCAAAGTCAGCTTGAGGCTCTCCTACTCCTACATCCTTAGAAACAGACGGATTCTGCACACCATATCCCTGATTATAGTTATCGGATACGTTCTGGTTAAATCCTTGGTTATTTCTCGGCATATTCTGGTTTAGATTTCCATACATGTTTGCATATGTAGGCGTAACAACCGGACGAATGTGTCCTGAAGCAAGCTCATAGAATATACCGTTTGTGATCTGAAGATATGCAAGTACAAAATACATAGGAATCTCCAAAACAATCGTGATTAACATCTGAACAACCGGATTTGCAATCATCATATCTTCAATTATGTATTTACCAAATACTATAGATATTGACGCAAGCAGTGCCCAGCCTATAAAGGAAAAAATCAGGCCAAATAAGTATCCCTTGTTTCCTATCATCATTATCCTGGACCTCTTTAGACATTCTATCGCCCCGAGTTCAGGATTATCAGCCATAATAAAGTAAGCCTGAGAATACATAAGTGCAAATACTATCCCGGGAATTATAAATAGTATAAGGCCTATGACTGTAATTATAGACATAACCAAATTCATCAAAAATGCCTTTATAAACTTTTCAAATCCACCAAATATAAGCTCGATTGAAATCTTGCCTGCTCTTATGAAGTTAAGAATGAACATAGCAAGCCCCAGAGAAAATGCAGCTTCTATAAAAATACTATATAGTCCGGGAAATGTCGAATACTCATAGTATCTGTCTATAAAATCCAGGTATATAGTTCTCTTGAATGCCGGAATCATATCACCAAGCATGTATGGAAGGTTTGAGCATACGAAAGTATAAATCAGCAAAGCCAAAGCAGACCCAAGCCACTTACTCCTCATTACGTTACGTGCCATTGCACGTACATCACTATATGCCTCAGACACTATTATATTGTTTTCCATAACTACCTCCGTATAAAATATTTCACTTTTACAATAGTTATTATATAATATATTCAAATATATGAACAGAGGTTTATTAATGAAAAAAACTATTATAGTAACAGCATATATAGACAGACTTTCAACCATCAAAGGCTTGCATAATTTTGACTCTTGCATAGCTGCAGACGGCGGCTATCTTAACGCAAACAAAATAGGACTTGCTCCCGATGTTATAATCGGAGATTTTGATTCATCACAGCTTCCGAAGAAATCAAATGCAGAAATCCTCGCCCTTCCCATGGAAAAAGATTTTACCGATACTGAAGCTGCACTTGATCTTGCCATAAAAAGAGGCTCTGAACATGTGGTAATCATAGGTGGTCTGGGACGACGTTTTGACCACACCCTCGCAAATCTTGGTATCTTAGCAAAATACTATAAGAAACTTTCTCACCTTGCCTTCATGGATGGATATAATTATGTTTATATGCTATCTCCCGGTTCATACAGACTGCAAAAGAAAATATATGGAACCGAATATAAATACCTTGGGGTGAGCAGCTACAGCGACTACTGTGAAAATCTTTCCATCAAAGGCTGCAAGTACCCTCTCGAAGACTACACACTTCCAAAAGTAACCAGCCTCGGAGCAAGCAATGAAATAATATCTTACAATGCTGAGATAAGTTTCAGCAAAGGTGAAATAATCATTACACATTCTAATGATTGATAAATGTCACGCTTATTCACTTGAAATAAGGCATTGAAAATGTTATATTATTAACAAATAGTTTATTGCATAGTCGAAAGGACGAAGTTATGTACGAAAATATTAAATACGAAGTAAATGAAGGTTTAGCTATTGTTACTATCAATAGACCTAAGGCTATGAACGCACTCAACATGGATGTGCTTTCAGAGCTTCTCGACGTTTTCACTGCTATCGAAAAGGACGATGCAGTTAAGGGTGTTTTGCTAACAGGTGAAGGTCGTGCATTCGTTGCAGGTGCTGACATCGCTCAGATGTGCGGACTCAATGCTCTTGAGGGTCGTGAGATGATGATGGCAGGACATAATGTTATGAATAAGATTGAACAGCTTCCAAAGCCGGTAGTTGCTGCTGTTAACGGATTCGCTCTAGGTGGCGGATGTGAGCTTGCTATGGCTTGTGACATCAGAATCGCTTCTGATAAGGCTAAATTCGGTCAGCCTGAGGTTGGTCTGGGTATCATTCCCGGATTCGGTGGAACTCAGAGACTATCCCGACTTGTAGGAAAAGGAATGGCAGAGTATCTGGTTCTCACAGCAGAGATTATCGATGCTGCTGAGGCATACAGAATCGGTCTTGTAGAGAAACTTGTTCCGGCAGAAGAACTTATGGAAGTAGCTGAGAAAACAATCAGAACAATCATGTCTAAAGCTCCTATCGCTGTTGCAACTGCTATCAGTGCAATCAACAACGGATTCGACATGGATATGAAGTCGGCTTCAGTGTTTGAAATTGAGACATTTACAGCTGCATTTGCTTCAGAAGATAAGAAGGAAGGTATGACAGCATTCCTTGAGAAGCGTCCGGCAGAGTTCAAGAACAAATAAATCCAGAGTATCTAGCCTACCCCTTAGCTTGCTAAGGGGTATTTTAGTACCCTGTTTTGTTGATTATAGGGCTATAGGACAAAAAGTGTTGATGATTAATCCCAGTAAACCGGATAATTGCTCGAATGATGTAGCTCGCTCCATACAACTGCATCACCCCACATAGGAATAGTATCTTCTAGTTGTTTCTTGGCAGTCATCTTCTTGTAAATATCATCTATGCTCTTGTTTGTAGGCATTGTTTTTAATATCTCAGAAGCAGAAAGCGGTTTTGGTGAGTGCATATAGCACCACCAAAAAACCGCTTTAATTCTTCTCTCAACAGATAACCCCCTATGGTTATGCAGCATCTCCCTAAGACAAGCATTTACACCACCTTCAATTCGATTGTTTGTCGATGGAATTTTAAACTCAGCCCTTAATTCTTCATTAAGATACGTGAATAGAGTATTATCATTAAGTAGTCTTAGCATTGATTTTTCAGCCTTTATCAGTCTTTCATGCTTAGGTCTTATCTTTCCATTTTCATCATATGTTACTTCGCTTAAAAAACGTTTATGCTTGACAATCCAACCTGTAAAACGATCAACCCATATCTTTGAGTCTTCAATACTTTTAACATCAAACAAATCCCTTGCCAGTGCATAAAGCTCTAGCCCGGCTAAAGTATTTGGTCTACTTGTTGTATATCTTTTAACCTGTGAAAACACGTGAAATACGCATCTTTGATGCTTTGTCTTTGGCCACTTTCTCTTAAGTGCTTTTCTAAATCCTTTACCACCATCGGATACAACCACCTTAGGTTCTGCTATACGACTCATTAGAGCCTCCCAAGCTCCTGAATGCTCATATCTGCATACGTACCAACCTAATACATGTTCTTTGTCACAACATATCAAAATACACGATTTACGCGATAGATATATACCATCAAAATACAGTACATCTTTTGATTTTTCAATCTTTGGTGCCATAACCCATATATCCCAAAACTTGGAGGTTTTTCTTCTAAAAGTTCTTCCACCACCTGACATATTACTTTGTACTTCTTTACTGAATAACCAAGCCAAGAAATGCTGAAGCTGTTTAGTATCATTATCTATCTTTGGCGTAAACGCTAACTTACAAGACTTACAAAACCACCTTTGAGAGCCAGATTTTATCTTACCGTGTTTTATACATTTGCAATTACAAATTGGACAATTTACCTGCTTCATAATATATTCCTCCAAGAACTCTGATTCTAAGGAAGATATACCACGTTTTAACGTTGAAATTTGAATAGATTAGAAACTTTTTATCAACACTTTTTGTCCACCCTTAATCTTCTTTCAAAAAAGATTAAATCGCCATAGACATTGAATTCTCAATGCGCATGGCGATTTTCATCAACACTTTTTGTCCTATAGCCCTGATTATAAGTTTATAAAATCTTTTGTCCTATAGCCATATAACCCCCCTATAACCCTTTGTTCATAAAAAAAGAATCACTAGATATTAACCTAATGATTCTCTAATTTAATCAAATTGTGGTATTACTCCAAAATTTGACATATAAGCTTATTTACCTGTTTCTCTATAGCTTAGAGTATTCCGCTTCCGAATAGTGGAGCGAATACAAGTGATACGATTGTCATAAGCTTGATAAGGATGTTGATTGATGGTCCGGATGTATCCTTGAACGGATCACCTACTGTATCACCAACAACTGCAGCCTTGTGAGGATCTGAACCCTTGCCACCGAAATGACCTGCTTCGATATACTTCTTAGCATTATCCCAAGCACCACCGGCATTTGCCATCATGATAGCAAGCAATACACCTGATGAGAGTGCTCCGGCAAGAGCACCTGCTAAAGCTTCTTTTCCTAAGATGAATCCAACCAGTAGTGGAACTACGATAGCCATAACTGCAGGGATTACCATTTCTTTAAGTGCAGCACTTGTTGAAATGCTTACGCATCTTGCATAGTCAGGCTTGGAAGTTCCTTCCATTATTCCCTTGTCCTCTCTAAACTGACGTCTAACTTCTTCAATCATCTGGTTAGCAGCCTTACCTACTGAGTTCATCGTCATCGCTGAGAAGATGAATGGAAGCATAGCTCCTATGAATAGTCCAATTATAACAATTGGATCAAGCAAGCTTACGATTTCAATCTTAGCAACCTCAGCATATGCAACGAATAGTGCAAGAGCTGTAAGTGCAGCAGAACCTATAGCAAATCCCTTACCGATAGCAGCTGTTGTGTTACCTACTGAATCAAGTGTATCTGTTATGTCTCTTACTTCGTGTGGAAGCTCTGACATCTCGGCAATACCACCGGCGTTGTCTGATACAGGACCATAAGCGTCAACTGCAACTGTCATACCTGTTGTAGAAAGCATACCTACTGCAGAAAGTGCGATTCCGTATACTCCACCGAACTTGAACGCAATAAAGATACCTACTGCTATGAAGATGATTGGCATTAGTGTTGACATCATACCAACACCAAGACCCGAAATGATTGTTGTTGCAGCACCTGTCTGTGACTGATCTGCAATCTTTTTAACAAAGCCATAATCAGCTGAAGTATAAATTTCGGTAAGCTTACCGATCAAGATACCGCAGAGTAGACCTGCTATAATAGCCCACGCATAGTCATATGTGTGAAGCATATATTTACTTAGCAATATTGATGAAACGATTACAATGATACCGCTAACGTAAGTACCCATATTGAGTGCCTTAGCCGGATTTACATTGTCTCCGCCTCTTACCATCATAATTCCGAGAACTGAAGCAATGATACCTATTGCTGATAGAATTAGTGGGAAGAGAGCAGCCTCTAGCTCTGAGAACGGAGCGTTAACTGCTGCAACTGTAGCAAGTGTAATAGCTGAAATTATTGAACCAACATATGATTCGAATAGGTCTGACCCCATTCCTGCAACATCACCTACGTTGTCACCTACGTTATCAGCGATAACTGCAGGGTTACGTGGATCGTCCTCAGGAATACCTGCTTCAACCTTACCTACAAGGTCAGCACCTACGTCAGCAGCCTTTGTGTAGATACCACCACCGACTCTTCCGAATAGAGCCATTGATGAAGCACCTAGTCCAAAACCTGTCAAACATTGCTGTACTGTTGCAAAATCTAAAAGACAAAAAACAATACCCAGACCTAATAGACCTAGTCCTGATACACAAAGACCCATAACAGCGCCACTTCTAAAAGCAATCTTTAGGGCCTTAGGCATACCCGAATTCATGGCTGCATTAGCAGTTCTTACGTTACCTCTTGTAGCAACGTTCATGCCAAAATATCCGGCTAAAACTGATAGGCACGCACCAACTAGATATAGTATAGCTGTTGTCCAGCTATTTAGACCTAGACCAAGTGCTAAGAATAAGACAGCAACTACAAATATCATAGTTCTGTACTCTCTTGTCAGAAATGCCATAGCACCTTCTCTGATGTAGCCGGCAATTTCTCTCATTCTGTCTGTGC
The DNA here is from genome assembly GCA_900450455.1 of [Eubacterium] infirmum. GTDB lineage: Bacteria > Bacillota > Clostridia > Peptostreptococcales > Anaerovoracaceae > Eubacterium_B > Eubacterium_B infirmum. Next base: position 311,949 of record UGGN01000002.1, on the reverse strand, counting down.
CCTCGTCTTCTTTTTTGATCCAGCTGGCAAGGCCAAAAGCAACTAATAGACCTAATGCAGCTGCAACGGGAGCGATATAGCTCATCATAAATAATACCTCCTACTCACAAAACAACAACTTGAGAGGTGCCGAACTAGCACCTCTCATATTTTGCGAAAATAATAAACTACTTAATTGTTACTAGTACAAGCGACAATACAATAAATGCAATCGCTGCAACAACAGTCATTCTCTTAAGAAGCAGATCATATCCTGAGCTTTTCTTCTTTCCGAAAAGCTGCTCTGCACCACCTGCGATAGATCCTGACAATCCATCACTATTTCCTGACTGCAATAGTACACTTATTATCAGAAAAACACTGACAATAGCTAATATAACCATTAAAGCTGTATGCATAGTTAATCCTCCTTGCAATTTAACTATTAAACTCTAACATAAGAAGAGTGCAAAATCAAGTAAATTGCATTAGAAATTGACAATTTTAATGAATTTTGATGCATCTAGACTAGCTCCGCCTACAAGTGCACCATCTATCTCATCCATATTCATTATTTCGCTTGCATTCTCCGGCTTGACGCTGCCACCATACTGGATAATTACGCTATCACATGTGTCTTCATCATATAATCTTTCTATGATGTTTCTGATGTGAGCGCACATCTCTCCTGCCTGCTCCGGAGTCGCAGTTTTTCCTGTACCGATAGCCCAAATAGGCTCATATGCAATTACAATCTTTGATACATCTCCTCTATCTATTCCATCAAGGTCTGACTTAAGCTGTCCTTCAACTACATCAAAAGCATTTCCTGCTTCTCTTTCGTCAAGGTTTTCGCCTACGCAGAGGATAGGAATTATGTCGCTTGATGAAAAAAGTTTTTTGAGCTTCAGGTTAACTGTTTCATCTGTCTCGGCGAAATATTCTCTTCTCTCTGAATGACCAATTATGCAGTAGTCAACACCTATTTCATTAAGCATGCCTACTGAAATCTCACCGGTAAAAGCCCCCTCATCTTCGAAATGAACGTTCTGGGCTCCGACTTTTACATTGGTTCCGGCAAATGCTTCCTTAAGTGCTGTAAGCTGAGTAAATGGAGCACATATAGCTGCTCTAACATCGGTGTCCCTATACATCTTGGAAAACTCCTTAGCAAATGCCCTAGCCTCGGCTGTGGTCTTGTACATCTTCCAGTTACCTGCAATCAAAGGTATCCTAATCATTTTACTTCTCCTCTATGATGCTTATCCCCGGAAGAATCTTTCCCTCCAAGAACTCAAGTGAAGCACCTCCACCCGTAGAAATATGACTCATCTTGTCAGCAAGTCCAAACTGCTCTACTGCAGCGGCCGAATCACCTCCGCCTATAATCGTAGTTGCATCAGAAACTGCAAGTGCCTCAGCTATAGCTTTGGTGCCCTTTGCAAAATTTTCCATCTCAAATACGCCCATAGGTCCGTTCCAAACAACAGTCTTAGCCTTAGCTATTTCTTCACTGTAAAGCTTAATAGTCTCCTCGCCTATATCAAGACCCATCATATCGCTTGGAATTTTATCTCTGCTATATGTCTTATGCTTTGCATCATTGCTGAATTCGTCAGCACATACGATATCTACAGGTAGCAAAAGCTTTACATTTAAGGAACTTGCTTTCTCAAGAAGCATCTTTGCCAAGTCTATATTATCAGCATCTAATATAGATGTGCCGATTTCTAGACCCATAGCCTTGTAGAATGTATAGGACATGCCTCCACCGATTATCAAAGTGTCAACCTTTGTTAGAAGGTTTTCGATAACCTTAATCTTATCTCCAACCTTAGCACCACCCATGATGGCAACGAAAGGTCTCTGAGGATTCTGAAGCGCTGAGCCTAGAAACTTAACTTCCTTCTCAATCAGGAATCCTGAAACGCATGGAAGGTAGTTTGCGATGCCCGCAGTTGAAGCATGTGCTCTATGAGCTGTACCGAAAGCTTCCTGAACAAATACATCTCCTAGTGATGCCAGCTCTTTAGCAAATCCTGCCTCGTTATCTGTTTCCTCTTTGCGGAATCTAACATTCTGAAGAAGAAGTACATCTCCATTCTTTAGGCTTGCTGCCTTTGCCTCAACTGCATCATCTATAACAACATCACAGTCAGCAAATGCCACCGGCTTTCCCAGAAGCTCAGATAATCTTACAGCTACAGGTGCGAGGCTAAATTCAGCAGCGGCTTTTCCCTTAGGTCTACCGAGGTGTGACATTACAACAACCTTAGCACCATGCTCTATCATATACTCTAGAGTAGGAAGCGCAGCTCTTATTCTAGTGTCATCTGTTATATTTTGATTACTATCAAGGGGTACATTGAAATCGCATCTTATCAAAACGCGTTTACCCTTTAACTCTATATCTCTTATTGTCTTTTTCATATCTATTTATTGTCGACAGCGCTCATATGCTCTATCAAATTGAGTATCTTGGAGGAATAACCGAATTCATTATCATAGTAAGCAAGGAACTTGAAGAACTTCTCGTCAAGCTGAATTCCTTGGCGTGCATCAAAGATAGATGTGTTTGCGTCGCCGATGAAATCGCTTGTTACACACTCGTCGTCCATGTACTCAAGTATGCCCTTCATGTATGTCTCAGAAGCTTCTTTAACAGCCGCATTTACCTCTTCAAGCGTTGTAGCTGTCTTTAGAACAACGTTTAAATCCACAACAGATACGTCTGCTGTAGGAACACGGAATGCAAGACCGGTAAGCTTTCCTGCAACTTCAGGAATAACAAGTCCAACAGCCTTTGCTGCACCTGTTGATGTTGGAATGATATTTCCAAATACACTTCTTCCTATACGCCAGTCCTTAGTTGATTTTCCGTCAACAGTCTTCTGCTTTGATGTTGCGGCGTGGATTGTCGACATAAGACCTTTTTCAATACCGAACTTGTCCTCTAAAACCTTACAAAGTGGAGCTAAGCAGTTTGTTGTGCATGATGCATTTGAAACAACAAGCATATCCTTTGTGTACTTATCTGTATTTACTCCGCAAACGAAGGTTGGAGTACCCTTATCCTTTGCAGGGGCTGAGATAACAACCTTCTTTGCACCAGCTTCTATATGTCCTAGAGCCTTTTCGGTAGTTGTGTATGCACCTGTTGACTCAACAACATACTCTGCACCGCATTCTTTCCATGGAATATTCTTGATTTCCGATTCCTTATATACGGGTATCTTCTTGCCTCCTACGATGATACCTCCGTCATAGTATGAGACCTCAGCAGGAAATCTTCCAAATGTGGAATCATATTTTAGAAGATACGCAAGGTATTCCATATCCTCTGCACTTCTGTAGTTAATTCCTACAATCTCGATTTCCGGATGTTCCAAAGACGCTCTTAGTACAAGTCGTCCAATTCTTCCGTATCCACTGATACCAACTTTAATTGACATAATAACCCTCCATGACTCTTTATTTTAATTAAAGCTATATTGTATGTTAAAAGGTATAAACCTAAAAACGTCTTCTTTTGGACGATGGCAGTATGCCTATATCGTCTCTATACTTTGCAACGGTTCTTCTCGAAATATCAATGCCTTTCTCGTGAAGCAACTCAGAAATTTTGGAATCACTAAGCGGCTTCTTGTCATCCTCGCCTTCGACAAACTCCCTGATCATTGATTTGATACTGTTTGATGAAACTCCGCTACCATCCTCGTTTAAGATACCTCCCGTGAAGAAGTACTTGAGTTCAAAAACTCCTCTCGGGCACTGCATATATTTGCCATTTATTGCACGGCTCACAGTAGACTCATGCACACCGACCGTTTCAGCAATCTGCTTGAGCGTCAAGGGCTTTAGATACCTCTCACCCTTACTGAAGAAATCATTTTGAAAATGAACGATAGCATTCGCGATATTGAAAATTGTCTTCTTTCTCTGCTCAATGCTTTTCATCAGCCACATTGCAGAATTAAACCTGTTGTTTAGATAACTGGAAAGTTCCTTATCCGACTTAGCCTCTTCAATCAGAGAGTTATAGTACGAACTAATGTGCAAGTTTGGAGTGGTTCCGTCGTTGGAACTTACTAGATACTCGCCATTTACATCTTCTACATATATATCCGGAAGTATGTACTTGATGCTGTTATCTGAATCAAAACCCCTACCGGGTTTAGGTTCCAGTTTCTTTATCATATCCGCAATACTCTGAACTTCAGGTATGCTTATCCCCATTTCTTTAGAAATAAGGGCGTATTTGTTGTCAGCCAAATCCTTAAGTCTATTGGATATTATGAACTCAATCTCATCAGTCAGCTCACCTAATGAAGCGAGCTGTATAATAAGTGATTCATTGAGGTTCCTCGCTCCTACTCCCGAAGGTTCAAAAGTGTGGATTGCATCTAAAACCCTCTCGCAACTTTCTAAATCAACTTCTAAAACGCTGCATATTTCTTCTAAAGACATAGAAAGATAGCCGTTATCATCGATATTCTCAATTATGTAACGGCCTATCTCGGCATCCTGACCTTTAAGGCTAGAAAAATGTAATTGCTCTATCAAGAATTCCGTCAAGGTATAGTTAAAAGCCACAAAATTCTCGTACGAGTACTCATCGCTTGTGCTATGGGGTTCCCACTGTTTATATGCTTCTACATTCTCATCTGCCTGAATTAACTGATCTCTCAAGCTGTCTATATCTATATCTATCTCTGTATCGGACTCCTTAGGATATTCAGAATCAAGTATCGGATTCTCAAGAAGCTCCTTATCTATATATTCGTTAAGTTCCTGATTGTTGTATTGCAAAATCTGTATCGCTTGAATAAGCTCCGGCGTCATCGACAGCTTTTGGGTCTGTTCAATTGTCAGTTCGTATCCTATCTTCAAAGCAAAATCTCCTGCAATTCAACAATATTATGCAATTATTATACCATATTGACAAAACTATGGCAAACTATTTAAGCTCAGGGAAACCCAGTTGACGCAGTGCTTCGAACAAAATAATATTGGCAGAATTTGATAGGTTAAACGACCTAAGCCTGGTATTTTCACTCATAGGAATTCTTATCGACATCTCTTCGTTTTTGGCAATGAAATCACGAGGCAATCCCCTTGTCTCTCTTCCAAACATAAACATGTCATCATCCCTATACTCAAATTCTGTGTATAAATGTCCACCCTTAGTTGTAGCAAGAAATTTACGCTTATTCTTGTACTTTTCCATAAAATCATTAAGTGATTCATGCACTTCAATGTCCACATAAGGCCAATAATCCAGCCCGGCTCTCTTAACAGCCTTCTCGCTTATATCAAAGCCTAGCGGTTTCACAAGGTGAAGCTTAGTGTTGGTTGCTGCACATGTTCTGGCAATATTCCCTGTGTTTGGTGGTATCTCAGGTTCAACAAAAACTATATGTAATGCCATCTATCTACCTATATTCTCTCTAAATACTCTCATAGCATTGAGATGACTGATTTTATCTATCTCGTCATCGCTAAAATGCTCGCTCATTATATCCATCAAAGGTATATATCCCCTAAAATCTACAAGTTCACCGTTATCATCAATTCCATCAAAATCGGAACCTAAAGCAATAGTATCTATTCCCGCTTTATCCTTCATGTACTTTAAATGTTCAATTATTCTATAAAAGCTTGCCGCATCTCCGTTTTCATTTAAAAATGCTCCGTAGAAGTTTATTCCAACTACTCCACCTTTTTCTCCAAGCATTCGAAGCTGCTCATCGCTGAGATTTCTCGGATGGTCACATAGTGCCCTTGCACATGAGTGTGAAGCCATGAAAGGCTTCTTGCTAAGCTTTGCCACATCAAAGAATCCACCCTCGTTTAAGTGTGAGCAATCGATTACCATACCAAGCTCATTCATTCTCTCCACCACATCCATACCGAAGACCTTTAGCCCTCTTTCGTGAGCTGCCGCATCCCTGTTATTTGGGTAAGCTAGACAGTTTTCATGATTCCATATAAGTCCTATCATTCTAACGCCCATCTCATAGGCTTCATCAAGGCGCTCCATTTTGTTCTCCAGAAATGCTCCATCCTCTATGGTCAAAATGGATGAAAGCATTCCGCTTGCAGCATTCTTTTCAATATCTGAAACACTTAGAGCAGGCCTTATTGCATCCTTATTTAGTTCTATCTGCTCCTTATATGTCTCAAAAATACCCTTTAGAATCTCATATGGACCAATATTCATACTCTTCCACGGAAGATACATAGCAAAGCACTGGGCAAGGCTTCCGCCATCTCTAAGCTTTTCTATATTTATCGCAGTCGGACCGTCTTTTAGCCCCTGATCTTTGTGTTTCCAACATTCTAAAAGTGTATCGCAATGCAGATCTATAATTTTCATATTATTTCTCATTTGGCGTTCCTCCTAAGTTTATAAATATATATTAAACCATTTACAATAGAAAACAAGACGGAAAGCGCCAAATATTTCAATTTAATCAAAGACAAAATGAAGATTTTCGTTTATAATATTTTCTGAATAAATTAAGGAGGCGAATCATGAAAAAGGTAAAGATCGGACTCTTAGGTTTCGGTACTGTTGCCGGAGGAACTTTTGATATATTAAAGAAAAACGCCAAGCTCATTTCAAAGCGCAGCGGTTGTGAAATAGAAGTTGCTAAGGTTTTCGCAAGAAATATCGAGAAGGCTTTGGCAAAGGGCCTTCCCGCAGAGCTTGCCACTTCAAATGTAGATGAAGTTATATGTGATGATACCATAGATATAATTGTCGAAGCTATCGGCGGGATTGAACCTGCAACTGAGTACATGCTAAAGTCTATGAAAGCAGGTAAGCACGTTGTAACACCTAACAAGGCTGCAGTTGCTGCAAACTATAAAGAGCTGACAGAAACAGCTATAGCAAACAATGTAAGCTTTAGATTTGAAGCCAGTGTAGGCGGAGGAATCCCTGCCCTTACAGCAATTCAGGAGGCTTTGAGCGGAAACGAATTCCTCGAAGTTATGGGGATTGTAAACGGAACGACAAACTATATCTTAAGCTGCATGCAGGCTGATGGAATGGAATATAAAGATGCGCTTAAGGATGCTCAGATTAAGGGCTTTGCCGAGGCCGACCCTACTGCAGACGTTGAAGGTATAGATGCCGCAAACAAGCTTTCCATTTTGATGACCCTATGCTTTGACAAATACGTTAATCCAAACGATATTCCAACTACCGGAATTAGCAATATTACTATGAAGGATATTGAGGATGCAGAATCAAAGGATAGCAAAATCAAGCTAATTGCATCTGCTAAGCTATCAGGAGATCAGCTTGAGTATAGCGTTAAGCCGGTTCTCATACCAAACAGCCACCCGCTCGCTTCAGTTTCGAGAGAGTATAACGCAATATACCTTACAGGTGATGCAGTTGGCGAGCTAATGTTCTACGGTGCAGGCGCCGGTGCCTTCCCTACAGGAAGCGCAGTTGTAGGCGATTTAATCGCAATTTCTAAGACAGTATAATAAATATTAATTATTTGACGGAGGAATCAGAATGAGTTTATACAAAGATTGGGAAAAGCTTCTCAATGGGCAGACCAAGGAGACAATCGATGAGTTTTGGAAGGAATACTCAGAAACAGAAGCAAAAATTTATGCCTACATACTTTTAAATCATAAGGAACACCTCAAGGGCAAAGTTTCTGACCTTGTAAAGAAGTTTGAATGTGATAAGGTTATATTCACCGGATTCTTGGATGGCGTTACCACAAGCCTAAAAAACGAACTGGATGTAAGTAAAATCAAAATGGATAGCGAGATAGACCTTGACATTGATTTCGAAAAATTGTACTTTAACATGCATAAGGCTGATGCCGATTACCTCTGGGGACTTGAGGAATGGAATGAGGTTCTCAGTGAAGAAAAAAGAATAGAAATCTACAATGAGTTCAGACGTTCAAGAACAGTACATGCGGAAAAGAAACCCGGCAGGAATGAACCATGTCCATGTGGCAGCGGCAAAAAATATAAGAATTGCTGTGGCAAGAGAGCCTAGAATTAATAAGGTCGGAATACTACAATTAAAAGCTTATAAGAGAATTGAGTTTTAGAAACTAAGCCCCTTCGGTAACTGATATCACGCAGCTGAGGGGTTTTACTCATTTTTGTAGTTCAAAGTATTTAAATGTACTATCCTCACCTATCTGCTTCATTTCTTTGCTGAGCATGAAGTATGATGATGTATTTTCATGGAAGCATTTTGCTACGACCTTTGATACAAGGTGGCTATCAAGCGCCCAGTGAAGAACTCCGTAAAAAGCTTCGACTCCATAGCCGTGCCCTGACTCTCTTCGTAAAATCCTGCAACCGAGCTCAGCGATTTCCAAGTCCTCTTCTTTTCTAAAATCAAAGAGTACAGCTTCTCCTATCATATTCCCGTCTTTTCTGATGGCGAAGTTGATCGCCTCACGTGCATCAAAATCCATGTGCGCAACTTTATAAAAGCTGTCATATTCAGGCTTTCCATCTATGCTAAGCATGTCGTCATAGCCCCAGTATATATTTCTTTCCTTATCGAATATTATCTCGTTATACGTATCTAGATCGGAGTATTTGATTTCATCTAGGATAAGCCTTGCGGTTTCAATTACCGGCATTTTATCCCAGTTCCATTTTTTTATATCTTTCATATCATATTCTCTTTTTGCACATTGACTCTATCGGACATTCCTCGCAATTTGGCTTTCGTGCATTACAGCACTGCCTTCCGTGGAAAATCAAAAGATGATGAGCCTTTGACCATCTATCCTTTGGAATCGCCTTCATCAGAGCCTTCTCAGTAGCAAGCTCGTTCTTTTCTTTACAGATTCCTATGCGGTTTGCAACTCTAAAAACATGAGTATCGACTGCAATATGCGGCTCTCCGAAACCAACTGAAAGAACAACGTTTGCTGTCTTTCTCCCCACTCCCGAAAGCTTTATCAGAGCATCAAAATTCTGAGGAACAAGCCCGTCGTATTCAGCAACTAATGACTTTGCCATATTGATTATATTCTTTGATTTTGTTCTATACATACCTATCTTTTTTATGTATTCCTCGACATCGGATTGTTCTGCTTTTGCTAGAGCATTTGCATCCGGATATGCCTTAAAAAGTTCAGGTGTAACCTTGTTTACACTCTTATCTGTTGTCTGTGCCGATAGTGCTACAGCGACAATAAGTTCAAACACATTATTGTGATTCAGTGCGCAGTCCGCATCCGGATATGCTTCCTCAAGTTTATCTAAAATACTGTTAACAGTTTTCTTGTCCATAACTTACCTTTCTTGACAATATATGCTCGAAAAAAGTATAATTCACACATGGATATTATACAGCAATTAAGAAAAGAAACAAATAAAGAACTTCCACTTACGGATAGAATCTATGAGGAACTTCTAAGGGCTATACTAACCGGTCAGTTAGCTCGTGATTCTTGGCTCACAGAGACCAAGGTTTGCTCTATGTATGGAGCCAGCAGAACTCCTGTAAGGGAATCATTTAGACGGCTTGAGATGGACGGTCTTTTGGAGTACATACCTAAAAGAGGTGAATATGTGCGCGGATTCAGCTACGATGAACTAATCGATATGCTAAATATACGCGCTGACCTTGAGGTTAGAGCTGTCAGCTGGAGTATCGAGCGCATCACAGATGATGAGATGGAGCAGTTTACAGATATCTTTCGTTATATGGAGTTCTACACCAAAAAGAACGATATTCACATGATGATGTATGCGAATTCAGCCTTTCATCGCCACATCTATAAGACAGCGCATGATAGAATGCTGGATAAAACTTTGACAAGCTACTTCAACTACTGCAAATACTCCTGCCCTCCTAATTACTTTGCTCCCAAATTTTTAGATAAGACACTTGAAGAAAGACGCAGGGTTTACAGTGCCTATCTCAAAAAAGACGTGACCAGTGGAGCAAGAGCTATGAAACTTCATATGAGCAGCACCATCAAGCGCGCTATTGCAAACATAAATCCAAATATATATGAAAAATAAATCCCGTAGCCGGCAAAATGCATTCCCATTGCATATTGCCCTACGGGATTTTTGTTTTAATCTGAAACACTTTATAATTAATCAGGTGAATTGCTTTTGTTATCAAAAATAAGATTAATAATTCCTGATAATATACCTGCGATTGGCCAAATTATCCATGTTATTCCCCAGGCTTTTGTAAAAAATGATACGGCAAGGTAGCTAGCTGTAATTACAAGCCAATAGATTTCTCCTACTACTTCTAGTTTATTGCGACTTTTCTTTTGACCTATAGAATATTCATTGTATTGAAGCAACATATCATAGCTATCTTTGATTAAGGTGGTACGCACAATCATATTAACAGCTATACCTACGATTAGAAGTAACAATGCTACCATTCCAATCATAACAGCGTCCTTCTCTGTGAAGCAAAGAGCTATAAATATAGGCATAACTGACAGTATGCATAAAACAACACCTGCTATCAAAATTGAAGTATGGCTTGATTCATACGCATCTCTCTTCTCTTTTACCATTCCATCAACACCATATGCTGTTTCAATTTCTTCTTTCTCAAGAAACTTAAACGCATCCAGTTTATTACTTGATATAATAAATAAAGCTACAGCTGCTGCAACCATCAAAATCAGCACGCTTACTCCTATACCACCGACTGCATTCTCTGATATGTTTATGGCCTTCTCTTCTTGCAAGCCGCCAAGTAAAATTACAGTTATTGGTGACCAAATGCACAGCATTACTCCAAGAGCTATCCTAGGTGCGTATAACTTACGCATCCTCAGGAATTCAGAAGCCTCCTCAAGGCTTACTTTCCTTACGTTTCTAGGATGCTCCACACTTTCTTTAACAGGTTCACCTGCATTGCGCACAGCATCATCCTTTAATAGGTAATCTGTTGTTACTCCAAAAATCTCTGCAAGCATTATTATTCTATTTATATCAGGGATTGACTGAGCGCTCTCCCATTTTGATACAGACTGTCTGGAAACATTTAGCCTCTCGGCAAGTTCCTCTTGACTTAGTCCGATTCGCTTTCTTTCTTCAATAATCTTATCAGCTAATATCATCCTATTCCTCCAGTGAAAATTGCAAATCCGGTTTTCTTGTTCGAACAACTGTATTCTATCAAAAAATGCGGTTGCTGGCTACAAAGTCTATTTGGCAATTTGTCAACCGGTGGTTGCGACATCCTTTAAGCATTGAAAATTCGCTGATGGATTTAATTATATCTAATCGTATATAGCTTGAAACATTGTTCCGTCAAATCTGTCGTAAGGGTCTGTGCTTTGATGCTCCCATATATATCTAACACCGGCCCATCCGTTATTATATCTGTTATTCGGATCATAAACCATAGTCCAGCCGTCGCTATAGCCTCTAAGTCTTATAGCATGCGTATAGCTTGGTGAGGCATATTTGCTCGCTCCTACATATGCGATAACTATGTATCCTTTCTTTAGGGCGTTTTCTAATTCAGCTAGCGTTCTAAGGGACTCTCTTTTAAAACCGTATGCATTAGCCGCATAGTATATAGCCTTGCCCGATGATCCAAGCGCAACTCTATTATATTCAAATGTATTGTTATATAGATACGAACCTATTTGATAAGGTAGATATGTCCCGCCTTTTATTCCTTGGAACGCCATTGCCATAGCTGTTGGTGCGCATCCCGTTGATGCAAAACTGTAGTATCCATATCTAAATCCTCCCCATCTATAGTCACTTTGGCTGTAATATACATCGCCGTAACTCTTAGGGATAACCCTAAGCTGCATGCTTTTATTTACCACACCATTACTTGCAGAAATTATATAATTTCCAAGTTCACTTGAGCTTACGATATATATAAATGAGAACTTTCCTTGTACCTTGCCAAAACCTGCGAGACTTACCCTTAGTCCCGGTCCGCAGTTTACCACCGGTTTCATATGCTTAGGCATATATACACCGATTACATTTGCTGAGCTTACCGTAATATTTGGGTTACCTACAAACTCTATTTTGTTAATATTGTCTCTAAACTCATTGTGTATGTATTTAACCCATTCATCGCTAACTACTCCGGCATCGCCCATTATATAGTATCTAAAGCAGTTTGATTGAAGCGCATATGAGTTTGCATCAGCGTAATTATTGCGATTTACAAGAAGTAAAGGTGTATTTAGCACTACTGCTGAGAAGTTACCGCCACAGAGTCCGTCAGGAAAGTTATCGCCTGATGCTAATACGAGATTATCCTTCTGCCCGGTAAAGAACCTTCTAGCGACCGCATAAGATGTTTCATATCTGTCCTCACCGAAGATTCGCTCGCAGTTTGAGTTTGATTTCGCCTCATTTTCAATCTCAAGACTCACTACATCTGATCCACCTATGATATATATATTTGTTATATCTTTTATGAAATTTCTTTGATAATCTGTTAGTCTCTTGTTTACCAGCATTATTGCTTTTCCGGTACTTGATACCGACAAGCTATCCGGGAAACTGTTTCCGGAACAAAGCGCGATTTCTTTCGGTTTGTCTATTGCCTTAAGAACCTCAAAATTAGTTTCATATCTTGTGTCTCCGGCCAGTCTGCTGACATTGTATCCCTGAAGTAAGTCCTCGAGGCTTCCACTTAGAACATCACTTCCGCCCACGATATATACCTTGCCATTTATATCCAGATTATTCCTTATGTATTCAATAGTTGAATTCAGGTCTCTGTTATTTACCAGTAAGATAGGTGCATTATTTGCCTTACCCAGTGATGAAGCAGATATGGCATCGGCAAAATCATCACCGCATGTCAAAATTATACACCCGAACTTATCAGCTCCAAGTTTCTTTTTGAATTCATCTGCAATAACTCTCGATGTAGCATATCTATCCCCAGCTCCAAGCCTGATAATTTCAAAGATATCAAGTGGCGCAGTGCTTCCGGAAGCTAATGACTTTTGCACGCTTACAGGCTTTTCAAGCTTCTTTTCTACATTTGAATCTGAAGCTGCATTTTGATTTTCTGATTCAGATGTCTCAGTATTGCTTTCCTTGCTGTCACTTGCATTTTCTTTGTTTTGGTTGATTTCGGTACTTACCGAATCATTTTGTTTGCTGTCACTTTGTGTAACTTGCACAGGTTCGGGCTTTGACGCCTCATCTTGAGAGTCTGCAAAAGATATTGTTAAACAAACTGCCATGAGCGATGTCATGATAGCAACAAATAGCAAAATTCTCCTAAAAACGGATTTACACATATTATATTATCCCCTCTCTGCAATAAAGTTCCCCATCTTTACCTAATGACAAATTTGTCTCTTTATTCAAATCAAATTATATTGAAAATTAATCTAATGTCAATACTTAACAAAATACCCCCTAAACACCTATGGTTTAGAGGGTATAACCGGCTTTTGCTATTTAATTATTTGATTTCAAGCTCTATGCCTTCACCTTTTGATGTAATCTCGACTGTGTTTCCATCAGCGATTTCACCCTTAATCAGTGCTTCTGCAAGCTTAGTCTCAACATACTTTTGCATGAATCTCTTTACAGGTCTCGCACCAAACTCCGGACTGTATGCATTGTCACAGATATAGTCCTTCCCTGCTTCGCTTAGAACAAGCTTAATATTTCTCTCAGAAAGTCTCTTCTGAATAGATCCCAGTGCAATCTCTATTATTCTGCCTATCTGAGACTTATTTAGTGGAGTGAATACGATTGTATCATCGATTCTGTTGATAAACTCAGGCCTAAAGAAGCTGTGAAGCTTGCTGATAACATCTTCCTTTACTTCCTCAGATATCTTGCCACCTTCTTCTATCCTGTCTATAAGCTCGCGACTTCCGATATTTGATGTAAGAATGATAATCGTATTTTTAAAGTCTACGGTTCTTCCCTGATTATCTGTCAATCTTCCGTCGTCCAAAAGCTGAAGCAAGATATTAAATACGTCTGGATGCGCTTTTTCTATCTCATCAAATAGTATTACGCTGTAAGGCCTTCTTCTAACTGCCTCAGTCAGCTGTCCGCCTTCGTCGTAGCCTACATATCCCGGAGGCGCTCCGACAAGTCTGGAAACACTGTGCTTTTCCATGTACTCGGACATATCTATTCTTATCATATTCTTTTCGGTGTCAAAGAGTGCCTCGGAAAGTGCCTTTGCAAGCTCAGTCTTACCAACACCTGTAGGACCCATGAAAATGAATGAACCTATAGGTCTATTCTCATCCTTAAGACCGGCACGTGCTCTTAGTATGGCATCAGAAACTGCAACTACAGCTTCGTCCTGACCTATAACTCTCTTGTGAAGTATTTCAGGAAGTTTTAGAAGCTTTTCTCTTTCGCTTTCAACTAGCTTTGATACAGGAATTCCTGTCCACTGTGATACGACTTCTGCTATTTCCTCAACGTCGACCTCTTCCTTTAGGAGTCTATCCTCACTCTTATCTGCAAGAGCCTGTTTTTCCTCCTCCAGCTTCTTCTCAAGTGCTGGAAGCTCGCCGTATTTCAGCTTTGCAAGCGTCTCAAGATCGTATGCACGCTCAGCTTCCTCGATACGGTGCTTCAATTCCTCGATATCCTGCTTCGTCTGCTTAGATTCAGTAATTTTCTTTTTTTCAGTCTCCCACTGTGTTCTCAGTGCTGCACTTTCGCTGTTGAGCTCGCTTAATTCTTTCTCAAGTGCCTCAAGTCTTGCCTTTGATGCCTTATCAGTCTCCTTTAGAAGCGCCTGCTTCTCAATCTGAAGCTGCATTATCTTTCTCGAAATCTGATCAAGTTCTGATGGCATGCTATCAATTTCGGTTCTGATGCGTGAAGCAGCCTCGTCCATTAAGTCTATAGCCTTATCCGGCAGGAATCTATCTGTGATATATCTATCTGATAGCGTTGCACATGCAATCAAAGCATTATCCGTAATTCTTACGCCGTGGTGAATTTCAAAGCGTTCTTTAAGTCCTCTCAAAATAGAAATCGTGTCGTTTATATCCGGCTGATCAACCATAACTTTTTGGAATCTTCTCTCAAGCGCAGCATCCTTTTCAATGTACTTTCTGTACTCTGTCAAAGTAGTAGCACCTATGCAGTGTAGCTCACCTCTTGCAAGTTTTGGTTTTAGAAGATTTCCGGCATCCATGGACCCCTCAGTCTTTCCGGCACCGACTATGGTGTGAATCTCATCTATAAACAGGATTATTCTTCCCTCGGATTTTTCTACCTCATTGAGAACGGCCTTGAGTCTCTCCTCAAATTCGCCTCTAAATTTAGCGCCGGCAATAAGTGCACCCATATCAAGTGCGAATATAGTCTTGTCCTTTAGACCTTCCGGAACATCGCCCTTAAGTATTCTCTGTGCAAGACCCTCTACAACAGCAGTCTTACCAACACCAGGTTCACCTATCAAAACAGGGTTATTCTTCGTACGACGAGATAGAATCTGTATGGCATGTCTAATCTCGCTATCTCTTCCGATTACCGGATCAAGCTTACCCTTTCTTGCAAGCTCAACCAAATCCTGACCATACTTCTCAAGTGCCTCGTAGTTATCCTCAGGGTTTTGACTGGTAACTCTCTGATTTCCTCTTACTTTGGTCAAAGCTTCGAGGAAGCCTTCCTTACTTATGCCAAATTTCTTACATACTTCCTTAAATGGACTCTTTCTCTCATTTAACAGAGCAATGTAGATATGTTCAACACTCACATAGTCGTCCTTGAAACGCTCTGCTTCCTTTTCGCTTTCTTTCAGTAATGAATTTAGACGCTGAGAAGCATAAATTTGTCCACCGCTAACCTTTGGCAGCTTATCTACGAGCTCTGAAACAGCCCTCTCAACTGATTTAGCATCTATCTCCATATATTTTAGTAGCCTTGGAATTAGTCCATCGCTCTGCTGTAGCAAAGCTAGGTTAATATGCTCAGGCTCAAGGCTTGGATTGCCATTTTCGATTGCAATGCGCTGTCCTTCAACAATAGCAGCCTGTGCATTTTGTGTATATTTTTCTATATTCATAGTTATACCTCCTTGCTTTTTATATCCATCACTTACATTGTATACCCTTTTATTTCAAAAAACAACAAAAATATTAGCACTCTTTGTAAGTGAGTGCTAATATTTTCTCATTTATAGGGACGTGTCCCTGTTGAGTACGCAAAGCGTGCGAAATAAAAAACCACCTGCTATGCGGGTGGAAAACAATGGGTTATACCCAAACACCTTTCCAGATATAATAGAATTGTTCAAGCTACTATCATAAAGAAAGGAAAGGTGTTATAAATGGCGAATAAACATAATAGCCTATCTCATACAAAATGGTTGTGTAAGTATCATATTGTATTTACTCTAAAGTATAGACGAAAAATCATATATAATCAATACCGAGAAAGTATAAAAGAAATAATAAAGTCACTTTGTAAATATAAAGGTGTTGAAATAATAGAAGGACATTTGATGGCAGATCATGTTCATATGCTAGTAAGTATACCACCTAAATATAGTGTATCAAGTATCATGGGATACCTGAAAGGTAAAAGTGCGTTGATGATTTTTGACAAACATGCAAATTTAAAATACAAGTTTGGAAATAGGCATTTTTGGTCAGAGGGATATTATGTAAGCACGGTAGGACTTAATGAGGCTACAATAGCAAAGTATATAAGAGAACAAGAGAAGCACGACATAGCGATAGATAAATTAAGTGTTAAGGAATACGAAGACCCTTTTAAGGGTAGCAAGTAATACAAGTACCCTTTTAAAGGGTTAGCAACGAGTCAAAGACGGTAGTAGCTTGAACGAAGTGAAAGCGAGCGCCTTGAGGTGTTGCCGGTAACAATGGCTTATAGCCAAAGAACAAATCACCCGTTTTACGGGTGGTCATGATTTTATTTATATTCAATAATCCTTATTTATTGTTTTCACAACTTAGGTCCAAAAATGGCGACCAAATCATTATTCATATGATGGCCGCCATTTTTTTTCATTATATTTTACTATTGGAGTCTTCAAGCTTACGTTTCACCATATTAGTGACATTGTACTTATATGTGTTTCTTTCTTATAGCTATTAACACAAGGAGTGCTAGAATTGAAGAAACCAATATGTATCCATATAGTGTAACATTACTTGAATCACCTGTATTTGGTGATTTTGGTTTATTAGATATTTTAGGGTTTTCTTCGGTATTGATAATTGTAAACCCGTCTTCGGCGCTTCCGCTTATCACAGACTTGTAGCCGTCAATTGACACTTCCTTAATTGTATAAGTAATCTTGTGTCCATCCGCTTCATCATACTTAGCCAGGTTATCAAACTCATGCTTCCAATTTGTTGCTGCACTGAGTGTTGCTTCCTGCTTTTCTGTGCCGTCTGCTATCAGCTTTACTTTCACAGAGTCTTTTGCCTTGCCAACCCACTTCTTTATAACATTAACCTTTGTCTTCTCTACATTAGTATTTGTTACTGTGAAACCGGATGCCATATCGCCTGTTATCTTGGTATTATAGTTTGCAACAGCATCTTCCTTGACTGTGTACTTGATTTCCTTTCCATCCTTGTACTTTTCCAAGTTGGCAAACGTATGCTTCCAGTTATTGGCTTTGTTTAAAGTAACCGAGCCTACCTCGCTATTATCTGCAAACAGTCTGATCGTTGCTGATGTTCCTTCCGGTCCCACCCATTTCTTTGTTACAGGTATGGATACCTTTCCGGTGATGGTATTGGTAATTGTAAATCCATCCTTAGCTGTTCCGCTTATCACAGTATTATAGCCGGACATCTTAACTTCCTTGACTGTGTAAACTATTTCATGACCATCTGCACTATCATACTTTGGCAGATTCTTGAACTCGTGTTTCCAACTATCTGCTGCTGTTAAATCAGCACTTTCCTTTTCTGTGCCGTCTGCAAGTAGCTTTACCTCTACCTTGTTTGCGCTCTTTCCAACCCACTTCTTCTCTACAGGTACTGTTACCTTCTCGGTGTTGGTGTTCTTCACGGTAAATCCGCTTGCTACATCTCCGCTTATCTCCGACTTATAGTTTGCAACAGCATCTTCCTTGACTGTGTACTTGATTTCCTTTCCATCCTTGTACTTTTCCAAGTTGGCAAACGTATGCTTCCAGTTATTGGCTTTGTTTAAAGTAACCGAGCCTACCTCGTCATTACCTGCAAACAGTCTGATCGTTGCTGATGTTCCTTCCGGTCCTACCCATTTCTTTGTTACTGGTATGGATACCTTTCCGGTGATGGTATTGGTAATTGTAAACCCATCTTCGGCGCTTCCGCTTATCACAGACTTGTAGCCGTCAATTGACACTTCCTTAATTGTATAAGCAATCTTGTGTCCATCCGCTTCATCATACTTAGCCAGGTTATCAAACTCATGCTTCCAATTTGTTGCTGCACTAAGTGTTGCTTCCTGCTTTTCTGTGCCATCTGCTATCAGCTTCACTTTCACAGAGTCTTTTGCCTTGCCAACCCATTTCTTTGTAACATTAACCTTTGTCTTCTCTACATTAGTATTCGTTACTGTGAAACCGGATGCCATATCGCCTGTTATCTTGGTATTGTAGTTTGCAATAGAGTCTTCTTTTACTGTGTACTTAATTTCCTTTCCATCCTTGTACTTTTCCAAGTTAGCAAACGTATGCTTCCAGTTATTGGCTTTGCTTAAAGTAACCGAGCCTACCTCGTCATTACCTGCAAACAGTCTGATCGTTGCCGATGTACCTTCCGGTCCTACCCATTTCTTTGTTACAGGTATGGATATGGATTCTTTTTTATCTATTATTGTTTTCTTTACTGTTTTTGTTGTCGAGTCAAAATCTGTAGCAGCAACATTCATGTCTTCAGCTAAACCATACCCCTTAGGAGCCTCTGTTTCATGGATTAAATAATCATCATGAAGCAACCCACTCATCTTGGCATATCCATTTGCATCCGTTTCAACTTTTCCTACAACTTGTCCTGAGCGAACACGGATAATATCGAACTTAGCACCTTGTAATGAATTGCCTGATGGATCCTTTTTATTGATTTCAAGAGAATATGTATAACCTTCTCCAGATCCGCCTGCTTCCATTATTTGATAAGTAACACCATGCGAGTAATCTTTATTGTTATTGGTAAAAGTTGCTTTATTCTTGAATTTTTCACCGGCAACCGGCTTATAAGGTATTTTTACTCGGTATTCAATTAATAATCCCTTACCTTCAGGAGAACTACCGATGTCAAGTGTAAATTTGGAGCCATTATATGTAATTTTATCTTTATACTGTTCCGTTACATCTTTTTTATCCTTCAGCTCCAGTCCGGTTCCGCCATAGGTAGATTCCCATTTACCTTCATAAATGGTCATTTTATCAGGAATGTAGCTTGCAGTCGAATCTAAAAGTTCATCTACAACCTTAGCATTTACAAATGCTTCATTCTTCTGATTAATCTTAATCTGGTAAATTCCTACCGTACTATCTTGGCTCCACATCCATCCCGCTTTAAGAATAGGCAATAGATTTATTATTTTAGGCTTATAATTAAGGTTTCCCGCATGAACAGTTTCCCCATTATTACTTAAATCCACGGAAATGGTCTTCTCTGTATTGTGGACTTTATTATCAATCTGCGCATTGATAAAGAACTTTCCTTCTAAATCAGATTTACCTTCAACATACTTAGTATATGTTAGTATAACTTTAGTTGGATTACCATCTACCAGCTTTCCATTGGCAACAATATTACTACCATATTTAATTTGGAAAGTGCTAGGCGATGCGGACACAATCCCTGCAGGTAAAGTAATCGTTGACGTATCACCCTCATGTACTATATTATTTGGTAATTTATAATCAACGTTAATACGAAATGCCTGCCAGGCACCTATAGTCCCTGTCATAGGGCTGCCGTCGATTTTTGAGATAGATGCATTTGTAATTATATTATTACCAACTTCTCCCGCATAGCTAGGTGCAACAACACCACCTTGAAATAAAAAGCTTAATGTCATAAGCACTGATAAAACTACACTTAAAAGTTTTTTATTTCTCATAAATACTAAACCTCTTTTTTATAATTTTTTATATTTTCATATAACATGTCTGTATAGTTCAGCATATTACATACGATTATGTGTATGTTAACATATAAGCACCATAAAATCCATCTGTTTATTATGAACTACATCAATATGTTGTTTTAGCGATTTACACTATGCCCATTATCGCATTGAATATGCCGTTTATTAGCGGATTGATGACAATATCAAGTACATTTAACAAGATTAGCCCTAGCAAGATAAATGTACCGAGACGGTAGAACTGATACCACCACGAGTACTTATCGAGCCTGAAAATCTGTGTTATTAGATTAAATCCGTCTAATGGCGGAATTGGGAGCAGATTGAATACCATAAGCATGATGTTTATCAAAATGCCGTACTGTAATATCATAGCTATGGCATATGTAGGTTGCTGAGAACCTGCAGCTAATCCACTTGCATAGATAAGCTTAAGTAATAGTGCAAATATAAATGCCAAAACGAGGTTCATGCTTACACCGGCAACTGCTACAAGTGCCTCTCCTAATCTTCTTTTCTTATAGTAGTTAGGATTTATCTGTACAGGTACGCCCCATCCAAAGCCTGCCATGATAAGTGCTACAAATCCAATCGGATCAATATGCTTAAGCGGGTTTATACTAATGCGTCCCTGCTGCTTTGGGGTTGGATCTCCAAGTTTATATGATACCATGGCATGAGAAAACTCATGCAGTGTGAGTCCTATGATTATTCCCGGAAGCATGTATAGCTTTGTTATAATCATGTTCATGCTAAATAAATTGTTTCCCTGTAATAAGTTTAGTACAACGACAAGTGCAACGAGTAGAATCGCTGAATTTATTTGATTTTGATTTATCTTCATTCCTTTTCTCCATTTATTTTTCTATCACTTCACCGAGTAAGCTGAAGGTTTTAGCATCTGTTATCCTCACATCTACTAGACTTCCTATCATATTCTTCTTACCCGCGAAGTTTACAAGCTTAAATCCATCTGTTCTTCCCGTGAGCATTAACTTATTGTTCTTGCTTACACCATCGACTAAAATCTTTTCAATTCTATCCTGATAAACTTTGTTCTTCTTCTCGCTTATTTCGTTTACGGTGCTGACCAGAAGATCAAATCTCCTGTGCTTTTCACTTTCCTCAACTTGATTATCATACTTCTCTGCAGGAGTTCCCTTCCTTATGGAATATATAAAAGTAAATGCTGAGTCATATTCAACTTCCTTGACAAGGCTTAGGGTTTCCTCAAAGTCCTCGTCTGTCTCTCCCGGAAAACCTACTATTATATCTGTAGAAAGAGTTATATCCGGAACTCTTATTCTTAGCTTTTCTATAAGCTTAAGATAATCCTCTCTGGTATATTTTCTATTCATTCTCTTGAGCACTCTATTGCTGCCCGACTGTATAGGAAGATGCAGATTATGACAGAGCTTGTCGCAAACCGTAAAAGCTTCTATAAGCTCGTCCGAAAGATCCTTTGGATTTGAAGTCATAAAGCGTATGCGCTCAAGTCCATCTATCTCATTTATCATTTTGAGAAGTTCGGCAAAGCTCGTTCCGTCCCCGTCATAGGAGTTCACATTTTGACCGAGCAGCATTATTTCCTTGACTCCATCCTCCACCAGTTCTCTCACCTCAGCTAATATTGCCTCAGGTCTTCGGCTTTTTTCACGTCCTCTGGTATACGGAACTATGCAGTAAGTACAGAAATTGTTACAGCCGAACATAATGTTTACCAAAGCCTTATGATTAAAGAGTCTCTTCGCCGGAAGTCCCTCGACTATCTCCTCCGTATTTTCGATAATGTCAACAAGCTTTTCCTTCTCCATTGATACCTTTTCAATCAGCTCAGGAATGTGATGAATGCTGTTTGTTCCGAATATAACGTCTACCCACGGATACTTGGCTTTTATAATGTCGACAACTCTCTGTTGCTGCATCATGCATCCACAGACACAGACTATAAATGACGGATCGCTCTCTTTCCTCTTCTTAAGTTGTCCCAGAGTTCCAAAGAAACGCTTATCAGCGTTATCTCTAACGCTACATGTATTTATAATCACTATAGAGGCGTCTTTGCGTTCTTTGACACTTGAAAAACCTCTTTCTGTGAGAAGGCCGTCGATGATTTCCGAGTCGTGCTCATTCATCTGACAGCCGAATGTTGTTATATGAAATGTTCTGGACATCTGTCCTCCTAAGTTATTTTCTTTCGTCTTTTGGGCTTCGAGTCATAAGAACATCGATAGCTTCCTTTGCATTGATTTCACCGTTTAAGCAGGCATGAATCATCTCTGTAATAGGCATATCGACACCTAATGACTTGGCAAGCTTATATGCAGCTTCACATGTGCTTGTTCCCTCGACAACCATTCCTATGCTCTCAGCCGCCTCTTTTGGACTCATTCCCTGACCTATCAAAAGACCGCAACGTCTATTTCTGGAGTGATTGCTTGTGCAGGTTACGATTAGATCGCCTATACCACTAAGGCCGGCAAAGGTTTCCTGTTTTGCTCCAAGACTCATCCCTAATCTTGCAATCTCGGCGATTCCTCTAGTCATCATAGCTGCCTTCGCACTGTCACCATAGCCTAAGCCGTCAGATATTCCTGCTCCGATAGCCATGATATTCTTGAGTGCTCCACCTAGTTCAACGCCTATTATATCATCGTGAGTATATACTCTAAATCTGTCATTCATGAAGACTTCCTGAATCTTTAGCGCTGCATCTTTATCCTTTGATGCAGCGACGACTCCGGCCGGCATGTTTAGGCCTACCTCCTCTGCGTGCGATGGTCCGGAAAGTGCAACATAGCTATTCTTTGGTGCAATCTCAGCGGAAAGCTCTGAAAGTCTCTTTAGACTGTTCATGTCGATACCCTTAGCAACGTTTACAATTATAGCATCCTCAGGAATCGAGCCAACAGCCTTCTTCAGTGTATTCGCAAAATGTTGAGCCGGAACTGCAAAGAGAACGATATCGGCATCCTCTACTGCTGTGTTCAGCTTGTTTTCAAACTTTACACTATCAGGTATTCTAACCTGTGGCAAATATCTTATATTAGACCTTAAATACTCGACCTCGGCAATGTGGTCGATATTTCTTGCTGTAACTTTGACATTGTATCCCTTATTCGCCAAAAGAACCGTTAAAGCTGTTCCCCAGCTACCGAACCCGACTACTGTAATCTTTGTATCAATCGCCTTATTCAACTTTGTTCTCCTTTTTCTTAAAGCTTAGCTTATTCTCTTTTCCTGATAGGATTCTTCCTATATTAGCTCTATGCTTGAATATCAAAATCAATGCCATACATACGCCGGCAGGCAAAAACTCCTTTTCCATGAAGTATGCCAAAAATGGAAATGCAAGCGCTGCTGTTACGGAACCCAACGAAACCATCCTTGTAACAATAACAACCAGTGCAACTATTCCCAGACATATCAAAGCGAGTTGCCAGTTTAGGGCAAGAATCGCACCGAATGCCGTAGCAACACCCTTACCTCCTTTGAACTTTATCAAAACAGGCCAAACGTGTCCCAGGAATACCGCAAGTGCACAAAATGAAACTTGCATTGGATTTAAGAACATCCCTGCAAGGAAAACTGCAAGGAATCCTTTACCTATATCTATAACTAAAGTTATGGCGGCTGCCTTCCCACCGAGGACTCTAAGAGCATTTGTGGTTCCTGCGTTTCCGCTTCCGGCCTTTTTGATGTCTATACCCTTTGCCTTAGCAAGAATTGTAGACGGTGATATATTACCCAGCATATAGGCTATCAAAAGTAAAATAATAAATTTTACGCTAATCATCCCTACTTCTTTTCTCCTCTTTCTCTAAACAGGAACTTAATAGATGTTCCCTCAAAACCGAAGGCTGCCCTTATCTTATTCTCAAGATATCTTGCATAAGAAAAGTGCATAAGCTCTCTATCGTTTATAGAAAATGCAAATAGTGGCGGTTTGACACCTATCTGCGTTGCATAATAAACCTTAAGCCTTTTGCCCTTATCAGCAGGCGGCTGATTCATTAAAACTGCATCTGCAATCAGGCTGTTCAGCTGACCCGTAGGAACTCTTAGCGCACGTTTTTCGGCAACAAACTTTACCATTGCCATAACTTCACCCAGCCTTTCCTTTTTGAGTGCTGAGATGAAGATGACAGGAGCATATGACATGAAGAGGAGTTCTGATTCTATCTTACGCCTGTAATCGCGCATAGTATTTGTTTCTTTGTGAACAAAATCCCACTTGTTTACAACAACAACTATTCCCTTGCCTGCCTCATGTGCCTCACCGGCAATTTTCTTATCCTGTTCTGTTAAACCTTCCTCAGCATCTATCAAAACGAGACATACATCACATCTTTCAATAGCTGCGATGGATCTGATTACGCTATAACGCTCTATATCCTCGTTTACTTTGCTCTTCCTTCTTATACCGGCAGTATCTATGAGAAGATATTTATTTTCCTCCCACTCAAAAGGTGTATCTATAGCATCTCTAGTCGTTCCGGCAATTGGCGAAACTATAACTCTGTTATCGTTAACTAATGCATTTATCAGGGAAGATTTACCTACATTCGGCTTTCCTATAACCGAAACCTTAATATCATCAGTTTCTTCGTACTTGTTATCAGGGAATGATTTAACTATATCGTCAAGTACATCACCTAGATTAAGCATATTTACTGATGAAACAGGAATAGGCTCGCCAAGTCCCAAAGCATAGAAATCATAGAAGTTATCAGGAATTTTACGAGGATTATCTATCTTATTTACAAGCAAAATGATTTTCTTCCCCGTTCTGCGAAGCATACCGGCAACTTCTTCATCAGCAGTGGTAATTCCGTCCTTGCCATCTACGATGAAAAGTATTACATCCGCCATATCCATGGCCATCTGTGCCTGTTCACGCATCTGAGACAGGATTATATCCTTACTATCAGGCTCAATACCGCCGGTGTCAATAAGATCAAACTTAATGCCATTCCACTCAGCTTCGGCATAGATACGATCACGAGTCACACCGGGAGTATCCTCAACGATTGAAACTCTTCTTCCGACTATCTTATTAAAAAATGTAGACTTTCCTACATTAGGTCTACCTACAACGGCAACAATAGGTCTACTCATCAAAAATACCTCCTGCAAACTCTCTGGCATCAAAAGGGTTAAGATCATTGAGTCCTTCACCTACTCCGATAAACTTTATAGGAATGCTAAATTCATCTGTAATGCTTATAGCTATTCCGCCCTTAGCTGTTCCGTCAAGCTTTGTTATAATAAGTCCTGTAATCTCAGCCACTTCGTTAAACTCCTTGGCCTGCGAAATAGCATTTTTACCATTTGTAGCATCCAGCACAAGTAAGGTCTCTCTGTTTGCCTCAGGAAACTCCCTCGAAATAACCTTGTTCATCTTTTCCAGCTCGTTCATGAGGTTCTTCTTTGTCTGAAGTCTTCCGGCTGTATCGCATATCAGAACATCTATATTTCTTGCCTTGGCAGACTGAATGGCATCGTAGATAACCGCAGACGGATCTGCTCCCTCCTGATGCATAACGGTATTTACACCGATTCTATCTCCCCAAATCTTCAGCTGTTCAGATGCTGCAGCTCTAAATGTATCCGCTGCTGCAAACATTACGCTCTTACCCTGAGCCTTGAGCATGTTTCCAAGTTTTGCTATAGAAGTAGTCTTTCCGCCACCGTTTATTCCTATTACAAGAATTATAAGCGGCATCTCATCGCAAAGTTTACATCTATCGCCCTTATTCAAGATTAAGGTCATTACGTTTGTAAGTGCATCCTTAACTCTCTCCGGCTTTGTTATATGGTTAATCTGGATATGGTCACGGAGGTCCTGCATTATCCTCATCGTCGTATCCATTCCGATATCTGAAGTTATAAGAATCTCTTCCAGCTCATCGAGCATTTCCTCATCTACCGTTGCGCGCGACATCAGAGTATCGCTGATTCTCTCGGATAGTTTCCCGAAAAAGCCTTTTTTCTTTCCTCCTATGATTGCCATATTTCCTCCTTACTCTATATCAAAATCATCGCCCAGTCTCAGACTGAGTAGCTTTGATATTCCGTGCTCCGGCATGGTTACACCGTATAGTACATCAGCGTGCTCCATCGTCGCCTTTTGATGAGTTACCAGTGTGAACTGTATTTCTTTAAAGTTCTTCAGATATTCTGCGAATCTATCTATATTGCTGTCGTCCAGTGCGGCTTCGACCTCATCAAGTATACAGAATGGTGTCGGTTTCGTCTTAAGTACCGCAAACATCAGTGCAATTGCCGTCATTGTTTTTTCACCACCTGACATCAAATTGATGTTCTGAAGCTTCTTCCCCGGTGGCTGAGCGATAATTTCAATTCCACTTGTTAGGGGATTGTTTTCGTCTTCCAGCCTCAATTCCGCATAGCCTCCGCCAAACAGTGACTTAAATATCTCCTCAAAGTTAACAACAACCTTATCAAAATTATCTTTAAATCTTCTCCTTATGGTCTTATCCATATCTGAGATTATTTTAATCAGCTCTTCTTTTGCTGCATTAATATCGTTTCTCTGAGATGTCAGGAATTCATAGCGCTCTGAAACCTGCTCATATTCAGCTATGGCACCGATATTTACATCCCCGAGCTCTCTCATACGACTCTTTATTCTGCGTTCTTCCTTTATTGCCTGTGAATAAACAAAGTCTTCCTTTTGGAAGTCCATAGCCTGAGCATAACTTATTTCAAACTCATCCCATAGTTTTTCCTTTAGAGACTCAAGCTGAGCCTCGCTCTTACTTATTTTTAAATCAAGCTGATACTTGTTATCCCTAAGTCCGTTAAGCTTATCTAAAGCTAGTTTCTGTTTCTCATCAAATTCCTGAAGCTGTGTGATTACAGTCTGTCTGTCCTCACTAACCTCCGCCAAGTTGGATTCCAGCTCTAGCTTTTCTCTCTCAAAGATTTCAAGCACTTCCTTGTTATCTCTGCTATTTAAAAGAAGATCTTTCTCAAGCTTTAATTTATCAAGAGCTTCCAGCTTATCATTGAGCTGGCTTTCCATAGCTTCGAGTCGTCTTTTGATTTTGCTCTTCTCGGCTTCGCTGTTTTCGAGTCTGGTTTCAATTTCATTTAAGCTGATTCTGTGCTTTGTAACACCCTCACTCGCCTTATCTGTTTCAGCTTTGATAGAATCAATTTCTCTAAGCACTGTCTCCGTATTTGACTGGATTTTTTTTATTTCATTTTGCAGCTTCTCTGCCTGATTATTTAATTTTAGAATTAGTTCATCAGCTTCCTTGGTCTGCTTATCTATCTCAGCAAGCTCTGATTCTACACGCTTTAGGCTCTTTGACTGCTCTTCTGCTCTTATCTTTTCCGACTCTACAAGGCTCTTTAACCTGTTCAAATTCAGATCAGCCTCTCTAAAGTCAGAACTTAGATCATTGAACATCTCTCTCTCATCAGTCTGTCTAGCCTTGAGCTTTGAAAGTTCCTCTACCATCTTATCGATGCTCAGATTATATGCTTTAAGACCCTTCTCCAGGTCACCTATCTCAGCCTTACGCTCAAGCAAATTAGCCGATTTATTCTTATATGCACCGCCCGTTATAGCTCCTGATGCATTAACTATTTCACCTTCCGGTGTAACAAACCTTAGTCCCTGTGAAATTTTTGATAGCCTGATAGCGCTATCCATATCCTTAACAATTGCAACTCTACCTAGTAGATAGCTGTAGATATTTGCAAGCTCTTTATCAAACTTTACGATATCAACGGCCATTCCTACAAAGCCCTTGTCATCCTTTATCTTATCGTTTATAGACTGCTTACCGGCCCTAATTGAAGTAATAGGAAGGAAGGTAATTCGTCCAACACGGTTCTCCTTGAGGAATTTAACTGCGCACTTTGCATCATCGTCGCTTTCGCAGATTACATTCTGAAGTGATGCTCCCATTGCAGTTTCAACAGCAAGCTCATATCCTTTAGGAACCTCCATAAGCTCCGCCGTTACACCTCTGATTCCGCTTAGATTCTTCTTCATCAAAGACCTAACGCCAAGATTATATCCCTCGTAATTGCTCTCCATCTCCTCTATTGTATGGAGCCTGGTTTGTATTCTTCCGGCTTCCAGACGCTCTCTGGCAAGTTGTTCTTCCTTATCTTTAATATTCTGAGAGGTCTTTGCTATGCTGGTCTCAAGCTCTGAAAGCTTCGCTCTTAACTTTTCAGCCTTATCCTCGCTTTCTTCGATTTCCTGAAGATTACCACTTAAACTGTCGCTTATCTGTCTATCTGCCTCACTATTTTCGTCTCTTAGTGCCTCCAGTTCTTCTCTTCTTCTCAAAAGAGTTTTCTTAAGATTCTCGTAGCCCTTTGATTCACTTTCACTCGCACTAACTCTGTTATGAAGTTCAAATACCTTACGCTTTCCATCGTCTGCCTCTGCAAGCTTTTCTGCCTGCTGTGAAGCAAGCTCGTTATACCTTGTGATTTTCTCGTTAAGCTTTAAGCTTGCGCTTTCAAGCTCCTTGCTTAGATAGTCAAAGTCATCGCAGACATTGGTCAGCATCTCCTCTTCTGCGAGCTTTCTCTCGTTAATTGAAACAATATCTGAATTGATGATATTGCTCTCGTTTTCGATTCCTACAAGTCTCTGTTCGCTCAGTTTACCTTCGCTTATAGCTGAGTTAATCCTTTGAACAGCATCCATAATCTTATCACGAGTCTCATCGGAAAGCTTATCAAGAAGCTCCCTTCTGCTTGTGAGCTCCTCATATCTGTTTATGAGTTCCTCGCTCTCTTCTTTTACCTTTGATATCTCTGCTTCAAAACCGGCGATATCCGTCTTATATATGTCGCTGTTCTTTTCAAGATTAGCTATGTTTCTCAAAATAAGGTTTATCTCTAAATCCTTATACTTATCTCTGAGATTGACAAATTCCTTTGCCTTCTCACTGTCATCTTTAAGTTGTCCTATGCGTGACTCAATCTCAGAAACTATGTCATCGACACGCTCAAGATTTGCTGATGTCGATTCCAGTTTTTTTTCGGCATCACTTCGTCTATTTTTGTACATTACAACACCGGCCGCTTCTTCGAAAATCTCTCTTCTACTTTCCGGCTTGGTGCTTACAATATCAGCAATTTTACCCTGTCCAATCAAAGAATATCCGTCTACCCCTATACCGGTGTCCATTATAAGCTCACGTATATCCCTCAGTCTGCAAGGATTATTGTTAATTAGGTATTCACTTTCACCCGAGCGATACATCCTTCTTGTTATTGCAACCTCATTGTAATCCACATTTAGGATTCCGCTGGAATTGTCTATGACAAGAACAACCTCTGCCATACCTCGTGACTTTCTACTTGCTGTACCGGCAAAGATAACTTCTTCCATCTTGCCACCTCTGAGTGCTTTCGGACTTTGTTCTCCGAGAACCCATCTAATGGCATCGCTTATATTGCTCTTGCCGCTTCCATTAGGACCGACAACACAGGTTATTCCCTCATGAAACTCAATAACAACAGGATCCGCAAATGATTTGAATCCATGCATTTCTAATCTTTTGAAGTACATTAAATTTCGCCTTTCTGAAGGGCATACTTTGCGGCTGCCTTTTCTGCTTCTTTCTTTGTATTGCCCGTACCTGTTCCGAATATTTTATCGTTGATTTCGACTTGAACACTGAAACTCTTACAGTGCTCGGGTCCGGATTCTGAAACCACCGTATATCTTATAGCTGTACTGCCATATTTCTTCTGAACCAATTCTTGTAATCTGGATTTATAGTCAAAATTAAGCTGTCCTGAGACCGCCCTATCAATGGTATCCTCAAATAGCTCTAAAATTAGTCCCTTAGCCTCTTCATAGCCACCGTCTATATATACAGCACCTATTATAGCTTCTACCGCATCAGCAATTATATGCTTGTTACATCTTCCCCTATTGAGTTCTTCACCATTCCCAAGTAAAATTTCCTTATCAATTCCAAGTTTTAAACCAATTTCTGCAAGGCTCTCTGAACAAACTATCTGGGCTCTTCTCTTTGATAGAGTTCCCTCGCTATTATCCGTCAGTCTCATGAAAAGATCAAAACCAATTACCGCATCGAGAAATCCGTCGCCAATAAACTCCAGTCTCTCGTTGCTCTTCTTATTAAACTGTCCTGCATATGAACTATGTGTAAGTGCTGTGCTTAGAAGATTCTTATCTTTAAATTTGTATGAAATTTTTTTCTCTATATCCCCAATCAATTGAATCTCCTATTCTGCCGTTACGATATCTTCGATTTCAAGCACTGAACTTTCTATAATTTCTACGACTTTACCTTCAACGTAAGGGATGGCCTTCATTATCGTCTGTTTAACAGCAAGTGCATCTGAGCTTCCATGCATCTTTAAAAGCGCGCCTTTAACTCCAAGTATAGGTGCACCACCATACTCTGAATAGTTCATCTCAGTCTTTATGCCCATAAGTTGCCTCTTTAGCAAAAGTGCACCGAGTTTGCTCTTAGTATCAGCAAAGAATCTCTTCTTAAGCTCTCTTAGGAACATAAGTCCCATCCCCTCTGTAAGTTTAAGAATTGCATTTCCGGTAAATCCGTCTGCAACTATGACATCACAAGCACCGTTTGGAAGCTCCCTTGCCTCAACATTACCAATGAAGTTTAGGTGGCTCTTCTTCAGCATCTCATGAGCCGCCTTTGTTAGAGTTGTCCCCTTCTTCTCTTCACTTCCATTATTTACAAGTCCTACAGTTGGGTTTTCTCTTCCCATAACTTTTTCCATATATACAGAGCCCATGATACCGAATTCTAAAAGGTTGTTAGGCTTACACTCTGCGTTTGCACCTGCATCTGTCAAAAGCGAAGGTACGCTACCTATAACCGGATAAACAGTAGCAAGAGATGGTCTATCTATTCCCTGAATTCTTCCGAGAATGAACAGTCCGCCTGCAAGCAGTGCCCCTGTGCTTCCTGCTGAAATAAATACATCTCCCTCTCCGGCTTTGACCATATTTATGCCCTTAACCATTGAAGAATCCTTCTTTGATCTTACAGCTCTTACCGGTGCTTCTTCGTTTGTTATCACTTCAGTTGCATTTACTACCCTTATCTTATCACCTGTATAGCCTGTTTTTTTGAGACATTCATTAATCGCATCTTCCTGACCAACAATAATTATCTCATGTGGCATCTCTTTCGTAGAAGCAACAGCTCCCTCAACTACTACCTGAGGTGCGTTATCTCCACCCATTCCATCCAAAACAATTCTCATCTTATCGCTCCTGAATCATTTCCTTAACAATTTTATCTATCTTGCGTGCAACTTCACGAAAGTCTTCTTCATTATAGCCTCTAGATGTCATTGGTGCAGTACCTACACGTACACCACTTGTCTCCTGTGGAGGACGTTTGTCCCCCGGAACGCAGTTTTTATTTAGTGTTATATGGTTTTCGTCCAGTCTATTCTGAAGTTCCTTTCCGCTAAATGGCTTATCTGAAAGATCAATCAAAAATACATGGTTGTCTGTACCGCCTGTAACTACTTTGTATCCAAGCTTTATAAACTCATCTGCAAAAGCTGCACAGTTTAGCACAACCTGGTGCTGATACACCTTAAACTCAGGTCTCAAAGCCTCTTCGGCACAAATTGCTTTTCCTGCAATTATGTGTTCCAAAGGTCCACCCTGTGCATATGGAAATACAGCACTGTCAACCTTTTTAG
The DNA here is from genome assembly GCA_900450455.1 of [Eubacterium] infirmum. Taxonomy (GTDB): domain Bacteria; phylum Bacillota; class Clostridia; order Peptostreptococcales; family Anaerovoracaceae; genus Eubacterium_B; species Eubacterium_B infirmum. The sequence continues at coordinate 280,173 of UGGN01000002.1, read as the reverse complement.
CAAATTCAGGTTTACAGAAGATGAGTCCTCCACGCGGTCCTCTTAGGGTTTTATGGGTTGTTGTCGTTACAATATCTGCATATCCAAACGGTGAGTTATGCTCGCCGGCTGCAACAAGACCTGCAATGTGAGCCATATCTACCATGAAGTATGCATCTATAGATTTAGCTATATCAGCAAAAGCCTTAAAATCAATCCTTCTAGCATATGCAGAAGCACCTGCCAGTATCATCTTAGGCTTATATTCCTCAGCCTTATTACATACATCATCCATGTCAATTATTCCATTTTCGTCTACATCATAGAAAACGACATTGTAAAGCTTACCGCTGAAATTTACTGATGAACCGTGAGTTAAGTGTCCGCCATTATCAAGTGACATGGCAAGAACAGTATCTCCCGGTGAAACCAAAGCCTTATATGAAGAGAAATTTGCCTGTGATCCGCTGTGTGGCTGAACATTTACGTGGTAATCTGTCTTAAACACTTCGCGCCATTTATCACAGCAGTACTCTTCCAATTCGTCTACAAACTTCGTTCCACCGTAGTATCTCCCCTTGTTTCCACTAGTTCTCTCATATGGATATCCCTCAGCATATTTCCATGAGAGGCAGCTTCCACAAGCTGCTAGGACAGCCTCAGAGCAGTAGTTTTCTGAAGCAATGAGCTCAATGTTATCTCTTTGACGCTCGTATTCACCTTTGATAAGTTCTGCAACCTTTGGGGAAGTCTTTGCTATAAACTCAAAGTTATCTATGTTGTATCTACTGCTATCGTTTCCAAATTTATCAAACATTTCTTCTATTCCTCCTGCTATTATACCGGTTAATAAACTTAAAGATAACGGTTATGAACACTATGCCAAGACCTATAGCCAAGGCAATTACGACTGCAGTCATTCCGTTTACTCTTGCATTTACATAATCCTCGGTGACTATTCCGTACATGCTCAGATACAGATTTCTACCCGGTATCAAAGGTATAGCGGCTGCTGTCAAAAATATTGTAGCAGGTGCTCTATTTACTCTAGCCATTATCTCTGCATAAAGTGCAACGAATACCGCTGCAACAAAATTGGCTATGAAATAGCTTTCGGCGAAGCGGTAACCCAAGAGATAGATTCCCCAGCTTATTATTCCGCCTATTCCTGCGTATACCACTTGCTTTCCCCTCATATTCAGAAGCATTGCAAACCCAACAGAACCAACGCAAGCGGCTAGAAGTTGTATAATCATAAAAATCTGCCCCCTAAGATAATCGAAAGTGCAAAGCCAGAAGCTATGGAAATCGCTATCATCACTGAATTTAAAAGTCTCAACGTACCGGTAGCTATATCTCCGGTCAGCATGTCCCTTATCGAATTGGTCATGGCAATTCCCGGTATTAAAATCATTATCCCGGCAATCATAATTATATTTACATTGGAGCCTATCCGTGTCAAAACCAGTACAAATGCAGATACTCCTGATATAAACGAAACCGCAAAGCTACTTACAAAGAGATTTTTTTCTTTCTTAAATACGATATTGTTTAATAGTGAAATTATAACTCCAAGTATCGCCGATGATATCACATCTCTAAAGCTACCGCTGAAGAATACAGAAAATCCTGCGCTGACGAGAATGCTTGCAAATATATTTCTGCCAAGGCTCCCGGAAGGTCTGCTCATTACCTTTTCAAGCTCCACATATATCTGATCTACCGGGTATTTCTCCCTACACACTCTTCTAGACAGGTCGTTAAGGTAGTCAAGTCTATCAAAATTTACTCCGTAATCATCAACTCGTCTTATCTGAGTACAGATTTTGCCCTGAGGTGTAATCATAGTCACTTGCATGTTAGAGGTGATTATGAATACATTAACCTTGTAGCAGCTGTAACTTCGGCATAGCCTTATTATACTGTCCTCAACTCTGCTTACCTCTGCACCGGCAATGAGCATCTGCTCGCCAATCTCCAGAATAGCTTGCAGAAGTTTATCATAATCCATATCTTGTTCGATTGGCTTTACAGTTGTTTCTTTGATTGACTCATACATCCTACTTATTTCCCATATCCTCTTCCGCAGTCATTATTCTTAGCTTCTTGTGAAGAATGCTAAATGTAAGGGGAAGTTTTTGCCCATGCTCGCCATCGATATCCGTAGGTATATCGATATCTGATTCTATCTTCAGATATGATGTCTTGAAATGCAAAACCTTTCTGCTCAAGCTATGCTTACCTTGAAGTATCTTCATGAATACCTTCGGCATTTCGAAAACGTTCATAGGTCTAAAAAGAATTACATCAAGAAGTCCGTCATTAATCTCTGATGTCGGTGAAATCATTTTAAAACCGCCTGCAGACTTTCCATTCATGACAACCATGAAATACATCTTCTCATCGTAGACCTTGCTGTCAGTTGTAAGTTTAACCTTAATCGGTTTGAGATCTGTGAGTTCCGATATTCCCTTTAGATAATATGCTAATACACCTATTGAGTTCTTTAGAACCGGATCCGTCTTCTGGCTTACATCAACAACCTGACCCATGGCAGCAACATTTATGAAATATTTACCATTTACGACTCCAACATCTGCATATGTTGACTTCCCGCCAAGAGTTATGTCCAGCATCTTATCGATATTACTTGGGATTTCAAAATAGTAAGCGAAATCGTTCGCCGTACCGGCCGGAAGAATTCCCAGTGGAAGATCAATTTCGTTATTTATCATAGCATTTACGCAGATGTTAATAGTTCCATCTCCACCGGCTACGAGAACCTGGCAATACTCATCCAAGTATGTTTCTTTGTTCATGCTTTCAAAGAAGGCGGTAAGGCTGTTATCGGCAGCTCTAATTGGAATCACAAGTTTACCGTCAGCCTGATATCTTGCAATTATCTTATCAAGATTGTTCTTGAACATTCCGTTTCCGGAGCGATGATTGTAAAATAAAATTACTTTATTCTTAATTGGCACTTAAAGCACCCCCTTCACTGTACTATACAATTACTTTAATTTGCCCATTACTGTCTCAAGGTTTGATTTAACCTTAGCAAGCTGCTGTTCATAGTCAACCAATTTTGCCTTCTCAGCATCTATAAGCGCAGCCGGAGCCTTAGATACAAAGCCTTCATTTGACAACTTTGATGAAGCTCTCTTAACTTCCCCCTCAAGTCGCTTTACTTCCTTCTGAAGTCTTTCGGCCTCTACGCTATAGTCAATCAAATCAGCCATAGGAATCAGAATCTCTACACCTGTTATTATTGCACTCATCGCATCGCTTGGGGCATCAGCCTTGCTTGTAACAAATTTAATATCTGTTATATTGGCAAGTTCCTTAATATATCTTTCACAAGATCTGATATTATCAAGAGATTCACCTTCTGCAACCATAACTGCTGTAAGCTTACGGCTAGGTGCTGCATCTACTTCAGATCTCATATTTCGTATAGCTTTTATAGCCTCCATTGCAAGCTCCACTCTTGCAGTTGCTTCGCTGTACTTCGGCTTATCATAATCAGGCCAAGCAGCACTGATTAGCATTGACTTTCCTTCAGAGTTACATTCTTCTTCAGTGTGTGGCAGGTATCCCCAAATTTCCTCTGTTATGAAAGGCATAAATGGGTGAAGTAGTTTAAGCATATCCTTCATAGCTTTCACCAAAGCTGCTCTAACAAGCATCTTATCCGCTTCATCATCAGCCCAAAGTCTTCTCTTTACAAGCTCAATATACCAGTCGCAGTACTCACTCCAAATAAGCTCGTATACTCTCTGTCCGGCAAGAGCAAGATCAAATCTGTCAAATGCGTTATTCACATAAGCGGTAGCTTCTGCTAACTTATCCAGTATCCACTTTTCCTCGTCCTTCAGCTCCGCCTTATCAAGCTCAGCCATAGGTAAGAAATTTCCTTCATCATCTTTGATGTTCATGATAACAAAGCGAGAAGCATTCCAGAGCTTGTTTGCAAAGTTTCTTGCCGCCTCGAGCTTATCGTCCTTAAATCTCATGTCGTTGCCAGGTGTAATACCTGTGGAAAGCATGAATCTAAGAGCATCTGCACCGAACTCGTCTATCTTCTCCAGCGGATCAATTCCATTACCTAAGGATTTGCTCATCTTACGACCCTCAGCATCTCGAACCAGTCCATGTAGGTATACGTATTTAAATGGACTACTTCCTAGTACCTCACAAGCTGAGAATACCATTCTTATAACCCAGAAGAAGATTATGTCATATCCTGTAACTAGAACACTCGTCGGATAAAACATCTTAAGATCTTCTGTTTTCTCAGGCCATCCTAGCGTTGAAAAAGGCCAAAGTGCTGATGAAAACCACGTATCAAGAACATCCTCATCCTGTACAAGCTTATGACTTCCACACTTAGGACAGCAACAAGGCTTCTCTTCACTGACAATCATCTCTCCGCAGTCCTCACAATACCATGCAGGTATTCTGTGACCCCACCATAGTTGTCTTGAAATACACCAATCTCTGATGCCCTCAAGCCAGTGCATATATATTTTATCAAATCTGTCCGGAACAAGCTTGAGCTCACCCTTTTTAAGTACGTCTATCGCCGGCTTTGCAAGTTCCTCCATCTTGACGAACCACTGGTCCGAAAGCATAGGTTCTATAGGTGTATGACATCTGTAGCATTCTCCTACTGGAATTTTGATATCTTCCGTCTTAACGAGAAATCCTGCCTCATCTAAGTCCTTAACCCACTGCTTTCTGCATTCATATCTGTCCATTCCGGCATACTTGCCTGCTTCCTCAGTCATATATGCCTTGCTATCCATACACTCGATAGTTTCCAGATTAGCACGTTCTCCAACCTCAAAGTCGTTAGGGTCGTGAGCAGGAGTAATTTTAACCGCTCCGGTTCCTTTTTCCGAATCCGGATATGGATCGGCAATTATAGGGATTTCCCTGTTTACCAGTGGTATAAGGACTTTTTGCCCTATAAATTCCTTATATCTTTCATCTTCAGGATTTACGGCAATAGCAACATCACCAAACATTGTCTCAGGCCTTGATGTAGCAACTGTAATGTCCATTCCGCCCTCTTTTGCTGCCGGATAGCGGAAATACCAGTACTTGCCATCTCTATCAACGTGTTCAACCTCTGCGTCTGAAAGTGATGTTCCGCACTTAGGACACCAGTTGATAAGTCTATGCCCGCGATATATCAATCCCTTATTATATAACTCAACAAAAAAGTGCTTAACCGCCTTGTTACATCCCTCATCCATTGTAAAGCGTTCCCTTGACCAGTCACAAGAGTCACCGAGTCTACGGCACTGCTGAGTAATGCGTCCGCCGTACTCTTCCTTCCATGCCCACGCACGCTTTAGGAATTCTTCTCTTCCCAGATCTTCCTTCTCTTTATGTTCCTCCTCACGAATCTTGTTTACAACCTTTACCTCCGTAGCAATGCTGGCATGATCCGATCCCGGAAGCCAAAGTGCATTAAATCCTCGCATTCGCTTATATCTAATCAAAACATCCTGAAGAGTATGGTCGAGTGCATGTCCCATATGGAGCTGACCTGTGATATTAGGAGGTGGCATAACTATAGTAAATGACTCCTTGTTCCTGTCCTCACTTGCCTTAAATGCACCGCTTTTTTCCCACATATCGTAGATACGGTCTTCAAAAGATTTTGGGTCATAAGTTTTTGATAAATTATATTCCATATATTTAAAAATCCTTTCATAGATTGAAGAATAAGATAGTCATAAAAATACATATATAATAATACAGCAAAAAGCTCACTTCTTCAAGCATATTTAAGCTTTTTCAAGCACTTTTAAACCCGAGGAAAACCGAATATTTTATCAACTGTTTTATGTCAAATAGACATTGATTTTATATCTTATTTTGATATGATATACTATGTATGATACTGAATAAATCGAATGGATAAATGGTGTAATAAATGAACAATAGATCAACCAAGAACAAGCTTAATTTGCGGGCTGTTATAGTTCTGCTTGCTATGCTGATACTTGCCTTTATATTTGTTTTCAATCTTTTCAAATCAAATCGCAATGCTAACATCGCAAAAAAAGATGTTAAATCTAATGTAACAAAGGTTTCAAAGTTCAACTTTTCTACCGTTGTTGATGTAGAAACAGAGCTTCAAAAAATGAAAGACGCCGAAAACGGTGGCTCCGGGAAAAGCAAAAATTACAGAACAATCTTTGCAAATTGTGCAATCATCGGTGACTCTATCACGGAAGGTCTTACTGCTTACGGATTTCTTGGCGAGGAACAGGTTTTCTCTGTAGTAGGTGGTGCTGTAAGCAAGGACGAAGCAATGTTTGACAAAGCAGCTGCTACCTACCCTAAAGTTGCTTTCTTCTCATATGGAATGAACGACATGGGCAATTTCAACGGTGATGCCGACAGCTTTATCAATCAGTATTCTGCACTCATAAGCAAATTCAAGAAGAAATCGCCTAAGACAAAAATTTTTGTCAATGGTATAAGCACTCCTAATGAGTCTGCAATAAATGCAAATAAGGTTATAGGAAATTACAAGATTTTTAATAAGAAAATCAAAGCAATGTGCAAAAAGCTAAAAATCACATATATCGATACAGCTCACATTCTGGTAGATGACCCATCCCTCTACGCTGGTGACGGTATACATGTTCAGCCCGCATATTACAATGTTTGGCTTGATTTAATGCAGAAGAAAGCAGGTCTATAAAAGTGAAGAAAAAACTGTTATTTCTGCTTATCTTTGTTTTTCTCCTCGGAATTGCTTATAGCATTCAAAGTGCTAAGAATGTCCCTGTCAAATCAATAGAGAAAGCCATGGCAAAGGAACTGAAAGTGCAGAAGTTAAACAAGTGTGTGGATCAGGATTTAGTTCATTTTATGGAAATAGATCCGTCCTCCACTAAAGGATATTTTTATTATAAAAGTCCTGAGGCACTCAGTGTTGATGAACTTCTTATTATAAAAGCAAGCGACAGAAATAAGCTTAACAACTATAGAGATAGTGTTGACAAGAGAATAAAATCTCAGCTAAAGATTTTTGAGGGTTACGGTCCTAAGCAGGTAGCTGCACTAAAAAATGCTTTAATCATCCAGAAAGGCACATATTTACTATATTATGTCGGCGATGATGGACAAAATATAGAGGAGGTATTCAGAAATGCTGTTCAGTAGTATCTTCTTTCTGTTCACATTCTTACCAATTTTATTAATTGTATACTTCGCTGTGCCTTTTAAGTACAAGAACTACGTTCTGCTTGCTGCCAGCCTATTTTTCTATGCCTGGGGTGAACCGATATATGTATTTTTAATGATATTTAGCATTGCCTTCAACTGGGCAATGGCATTAGACATAGAAAAAGAGCGAAAGTTTGGTAAAAAGACAACTTTAATTTTTACCGTTGTCATAAACCTGTTAATACTCTCCTTTTTTAAATACTACGGTTTTGCGCTTGACAGTGTAAACGCTTTATTCGGTACTAATATCTCATATACGGCCTTGCCACTTCCAATAGGTATATCATTCTACACCTTTCAGGCAATGTCATACATAATAGATGTTTACAGAGGTGATACAGATGCCCAAAGGAGTCCGCTCAAGTTCGGACTCTACTTATCACTCTTCCCTCAGCTTATTGCCGGACCTATAGTTAAATATAAGGACATCGCAACAGAACTTGATAAGAGAGAAATTTCACCTGAACTAATCGGCAAAGGAAGTGCAAGATTCATAATTGGGCTTGCCAAAAAGGTTATAATTGCAAACAACTTGGGTGCTTTGCATACAGAAATACTATCCCAAAACTCAAACTCATCTGTTCTAACATCTTGGCTTGGAGTTGCAGCCTATACACTGCAGATTTACTTTGATTTCAGTGGTTATTCAGATATGGCGATTGGACTTGGTAAGGTTTTCGGATTTAACTTCATGGAAAACTTCAACTATCCATATATATCCAAATCTGTAACTGAGTTTTGGCGCAGGTGGCATATATCCCTTAGCACATGGTTCAGAGATTACCTTTATTTCCCTCTAGGAGGAAATCGTGTTGCCCCTAGGAGGCATATAATAAACCTTCTTATAGTTTGGATGCTTACCGGACTTTGGCACGGTGCCAGCTGGAACTTTGTGGTATGGGGACTCTACTATGGAATATTTTTAATTTTAGAGAAATACTTCTTTGCTGAACGCATAGAGAAATTACCTAGCATTCTTCAGCATTTGATAACGATATTTATCGTATCTATCGCCTGGGTATTCTTCTTCAGCGATAACTTAACTGAAGCCATACATTATCTTGGAGATATGTTCATGCTCAGCAAACTTCCATTTGCAAACATGCACTTTTTATATCTACTGAAATCGAACTTGGTTTTGATGATTATAGCTATAGTATTATCACATCCAAAGCCGTACAAGATGTATACTCTTATCAGTAAGAGCAGCACCGCTTTCTCTATTGCAAGCCTGCTTATCATCTTTATAATTTCGGTTTCATATTTGGTATTCAGCACATACAATCCTTTCTTATATTTTAGATTTTAAATGGAGGAAAGATGAATCGTAAGACAGCTAAAATATTTGGATTTATATTTCCGGCCATATTGATTGCGGTTATGATATTTAACATTATTTTGCCCGACAAGAAATTCTCTGCTGAAGAAAACCGCCTGCTCCAAACTAGGCCAAAGCTAAACTTAAGCAGTATTTTTAGCGGCAGACTCGAATCAAAGGCAGAATCATACGTTGCAGATCAATTTATGCTCAGAAATATGTACATAAAAATAAAATCATCCTTTGATACAAGTCTTGGTGTCTCAGAATCAAACAATGTTTTCCGATGCAAGGACAACTATTTGATGGATGATATAAGCAAGTTTGACACAAAAAAAATGGAGAACAACTACAGTTCTCTAGCCAAGTTCAAGCAACTCTACCCTAGCATAAACATGGACTTCCTGCTTGCACCAAACGCAGCAAATATCATGTCAAACAAGCTTCCTCTATTTGCAGTAACTGAGGACCAAAACAAGCAGATGGACGGTTTCTTTAAGAAAATACAGTCTATTGGAATCAACCCTATAGATGTAAGAAGCACCTTTAATAAGAACAAGGAGAAGGTCGAGCTTTACTATCATACAGATCACCACTGGACTACTGACGGAGCATACCTGGCATACAAGGATTTTGCCAAGAAAAATAAACTAACTAGTAATATTAAGTACGATACCCTAGCGGTAAAAAACGACTTCCGTGGAACTCTTGCATCTAAGAGTGGATTCACCAACGGACTTAACGATATGATAAAGCTTTACCTTCCTAAAGAAGGCCAAGGCTATAAGAACAGCGTTATCTTCTACTCTGATACAAAGGAGAAGACAACTGAGTTCTATAAGCTGAACAACCTCAAGAAGAAAGATACATATACAGTATTTGGTGGAAGTAACCATCCAATTTACTCGATTAAAACGCCTGTGAACTCACAGCGAAAGCTTCTTCTTATCAAAGATTCCTATGCTAATAGCTTCATCCCATTTCTGTCGCAGGATTACAGGGAGATTATAGTTATAGACCCAAGATACTTTTTTGATGATATCAGCGAAATCATCAAAGCAAATGGCATAACAGACGTACTCTTCTTATATAACGCAAATACATTCTTTAACGATAATTCATTAGACATGATGATAAGCGCATCAAAGGATATAAGCGTAAAGTAGAAAAAGCAGCAGATTGGCTCTGCTGCTTTTTAGGGCTATAGGACAAAAAGTGTGTGTGACTAATCCCAGTACACCGGATAATTGCTCGAATGATGTAGCTCGCTCCATACAACTGCATCACCCCACATAGGAATAGTATCTTCTAGTTGTTTCTTGGCAGTCATCTTCTTGTAAATATCATCTATGCTCTTGTTTGTAGGCATTGTTTTTAATATCTCAGAAGCAGAAAGCGGTTTTGGTGAGTGCATATAGCACCACCAAAAAACCGCTTTAATTCTTCTCTCAACAGATAACCCCCTATGGTTATGCAGCATCTCCCTAAGACAAGCATTTACACCACCTTCAATTCGATTGTTTGTCGATGGAATTTTAAACTCAGCCCTTAATTCTTCATTAAGATACGTGAATAGAGTATTATCATTAAGTAGTCTTAGCATTGATTTTTCAGCCTTTATCAGTCTTTCATGCTTAGGTCTTATCTTTCCATTTTCATCATATGTTACTTCGCTTAAAAAACGTTTATGCTTGACAATCCAACCTGTAAAACGATCAACCCATATCTTTGAGTCTTCAATACTTTTAACATCAAACAAATCCCTTGCCAGTGCATAAAGCTCTAGCCCGGCTAAAGTATTTGGTCTACTTGTTGTATATCTTTTAACCTGTGAAAACACGTGAAATACGCATCTTTGATGCTTTGCCTTTGGCCACTTTCTCTTAAGTGCTTTTCTAAATCCTTTACCACCATCGGATACAACCACCTTAGGTTCTGCTATACGACTCATTAGAGCCTCCCAAGCTCCTGAATGCTCATATCTGCATACGTACCAACCTAATACATGTTCTTTGTCACAACATATCAAAATACACGATTTACGCGATAGATATATACCATCAAAATACAGTACATCTTTTGATTTTTCAATCTTTGGTGCCATAACCCATATATCCCAAAACTTGGAGGTTTTTCTTCTAAAAGTTCTTCCACCACCTGACATATTACTTTGTACTTCTTTACTGAATAACCAAGCCAAGAAATGCTGAAGCTGTTTAGTATCATTATCTATCTTTGGCGTAAACGCTAACTTACAAGACTTACAAAACCACCTTTGAGAGCCAGATTTTATCTTACCGTGTTTTATACATTTGCAATTACAAATTGGACAATTTACCTGCTTCATAATATATTCCTCCAAGAACACTAATTCTAAGGAAGATATACCACGTTTTATCATTGAAATTCCAATATTTTAAAGAGTTTTCACACACACTTTTTGTCCACCCTCAATCTTCTTTCAAAAAAGATTAAACCGACATAACTATTGAAATATCAACTGTTATGTCGGTTTTTACACACACTTTTTGTCCTATAGCCCGCTTTTTAGAATCCCATATTTTTAATGTGTATCTAGGTTTTTCAAGAAGCTTCTTCTATGAATTTGTGTGATTCCTGCCTTCTTAATCCCCTCGTAATGTGCCTTTGTTCCATAGCCTTTGTTTGATGCAAAGCCGTACTCAGGATAAACCTTATCATACTCCTTCATCAATTTATCTCTCGTCACTTTCGCAAGTATAGATGCTGCAGCTATCGAAAAGTATTTCTGATCACCTTTGACGACTGAAATCTGCTCTTTATCCAAATCTGCAATTTTTACTGCATCAAAGACAACAATCTGAATCTTATCTTTTCCCTTAGAAATAAGCATTTTATCAGCTTTCTCAATAGCTTTCTTCATAGCAAGCTTAGTTGCCTCTAAGATGTTAATTTCATCTATGACTTCGCATGAGGATTCCCCTATTCCGTAAGCAAGTGCTTTTTCCTTTATCTCGTCAAAAAGCCGTTCCCTCTTCTTTTCACTCAGCTTCTTAGAATCATCTATGCCAACTATGTCCACATCTCTATCAAAAATGCAAGCTGCGGCAACTACCGGTCCGGCAAGCGGACCTCTGCCAACCTCATCTACACCGGCAATTAAGTTATACCCCTTGTCCATGAGTTCAATTTCAGGTTTTCTCAACTCTTCAGTCCTTTTAACAGCGAGCTCAAATCTTTCGGCCTTAGTCATCTTACTCAGCCCTTTCTAAAGTTATTCTACCTATCTGAGCGGATCTAAATTCGTCCAGAACAGTCTTTGCACATCTGCTGTAGTCAATTCTTCCTTTTGATAGAATAAAACCTCTGTTTAGGGCGATATTATCCATATTTACCAGACCTTCATCTGAGATTTCATCCAGCTTATATCTATTTGCCAGCAGTTTAGGGTATTCATCCTGGAGAAGTTCTATAAGCCTTAAGGCCAGAGTTTCTAAATCCAGAATCTCATCCTTGATTGAGCCGCAAAAGGCGAGCTTAATTCCCACAGATTCATCCTCAAACTTAGGCCATAAAATTCCCGGTGTATCGAGAAGCTGCATGCCGTTTGATAGAGTAAGCCACTGCTTTCCCTTGGTCACACCGGGTTTATCTCCGGTCTTTGCACTCTTCTTACCTGTTAAACGATTGATTAAGGATGATTTTCCTACATTTGGAACACCGACAATCATCAGCCTTAAATTCTTCTTTCTCACCCTATCCTTATTGATATCGTCCTGAATTTTAGTCATCAAATTGAGAAGTTCTTTGATTCCAACGCCGTGCATAGAGTCTAGAGTCATAACTTTTATTCCATCTGTGCCTAGCTTTTCCATCCAGCGTTTAGTCTCATTACCATCGGCTAAATCGCTTTTATTAAGTATTATTATTCTCTGCTTACCCGCTGTAAGTTCATCGATTACCGGATTTCTGCTCGAAACAGGAATTCTCGCATCTATAACCTCTATTACAATATCAACCAGCTTGAGATTGCTTGTGATTAGCTCTCTCGTCTTCTTCATATGACCCGGATACCAGTTTATATTTTGTAGTGACATCTTGACCCTCTTTCAATTTAAGAACAACTGTTAGTAAAAAGGACATCCATGCGGATGTCCTTTGTGACCGTTATTATTTAGTCTTAATCTTAGCAGCCTTACCGGTTCTGCCACGCATGTAGTGAAGTCTAGCTCTTCTAACCTTACCTTCTCTAACAACTTCGATTTTCTCGACCCATGGAGAATGAATTGGGAATGTCTTCTCAACACCTACACCGGAAGCAATCTTTCTAACTGTAAATGTAGCACCGATTCCGCCGTTCTGCTTCTTAAGAACAAAACCTTCAAAAATCTGAATTCTTTCTCTTGCGCCTTCTTTAATTTTAACGTGGACCTTTACCTGGTCACCTACGTTAAATGCAGGGACATCCTTCTTGAGATAATCCTGAGCAACTGAATCTAAAATATTCATTGATTGTGTTCCTCCTTTCCCTCCAAGGTGTTCTTGCCACTACTGTATGCAGAGGACCACCCGTACTAACTTAACTAGTTTATCATCCAAAGGAAATAAATGCAAGCAAAATTATGCATTTTGGTTAATATTAATATAAAATACTCGGACTGATATATATCAGAGCTAGGCCCTCGGATGAGTTCTATCGTAAACATCCTTGATTCTGCTCTTGGATAGCTGCATGAAAGCCTGAAGTGCCTGCATATCATCGTATCCGAGAAGTTCCTGCAATGTCTTGAGATCTGCACCGTTTTGTATCATATGTACGGTGAAAGAATTTCTGAGTATATGTGGAGTAATTCTCTCTTCCATACCAACTGCCTTTCCGTACTGCTTCATCAATTTCCAAAGACCCTGTCTTGTAAATCTTTCACCCATATAGTTTAAGAAAAGTGGCGTTTTACCGTCCTCATATTTCTTATTCTTTGACAAACTAGGCATGCTGCTATCAAAATACTTCTTTATAGCATCCTTAGCATAGCTTCCCAGCGGAACGATTCTCCCCTTGCCGTTTCCCTGACATGTGATGAATCCCATGCGAAGGTTGACGTCCTCAAGGTTTAGCTCAATAAGCTCATTGACTCTGATTCCCGTTCCATATAGAACCTCAAAAATCGCTCTGTCCCTATATCCCTTAATACTTTCCTTAGGCTGTTTTAGGAGTTCCTCGACCTCTGAAATGCTAAGAAAATCAACTTCGTTTCGCTCTGCTCTAGGGGTTTTGATATTGTCAGCAGGATTTACATTAAGCTCACCTTCTTTAATTTTAAATATATAAAAAGCTCTTATAGAGGCGAGCTTTCTATTTGTTGTCGAAGTAGACTTACCCGCTTTGCTCAGCTCCATAATATAGGAAAGAACGTCTGTCTGAGTTGCATCAAGGAGCACTTTATCCTTCCTGCCTAAATACTTTTCAAAAGCAAGAATGTCTCTGCTGTATGCCAATATGGTATTTTCTGATGTGTTTTTGCTATCTCTTAGGTATTCTGAAAAACTACGAATATTATCCATCACTTCTCCTTCTCAATATTTCGGCTGTCATCATAATAGCGACGATGCTCTTTGCGTCTTCAATCTTTCCCGCCATAACCATATTGACAAGCTCATCCAGCTGTATCTCAAGAATATCAATAGCCTCGTTATCATCAAAATTTGTTTCTCCTGGCGTAAGTCCTTCGGCAAGATATATATCCAGAACTTCTTCAGAATATCCAACAGTCGTGAAAATAGAGGTTAAATGTGTCATGAACTCAGCAGAATAACCTGTCTCCTCTCTAAGTTCTCTCCTTGCAACCTCCAGTCCTGCTTCGTCCCCATCTCTCTTGCCTGCCGGAACCTCAAGCATAACACGTTCAGATGGCTTTCTGAACTGCTGTACCATAACTAGTTTTCTATCATCTGTTAAAGCAGCTACAGCTGCTCCTCCATTATGCTCTATAATCTCTCGATAAGAAGTCCCATTAATTGTAGTAACTTCATCGCATCTTAAATTAAGTATTCTACCTTCATAGATACGCTCTGAACTCAGTGTTTTTTCATCAAATGTCATTGTAACACCTCCTTGCGGAATATAACATATTATATCATACTTTATCAAAGTAATATTAATATAATTACTTATGTTTATTGTGTATATAATTTAGTTACTTTGTATGAATATATTATGCCTAAATCAATTTTATCAAAAAAGCCTTATTAAATATCAGATATTTTTTACTGCTATAAAAAATTTTCATATATTTTTAGCATTATTTCACAATTTATTTTCAAAAACAAAAAAATAGCAGTATATTTATGCAATTAGTTCTTGCAATTTTAAACGCTAGAAACTATAATGTAATTGAGAGTTATCCCCTGATAACCTCTTAATCTCTAATCCCAATACCCCTTTTAACAAAAGAAACCTTTTTAGGTTTCTTTTGTTTTTATGTTATAATATTTTAAAATGCGAATACATATATTAGCATGAGGTTTAAACTATGATTAATATAAAAGAAAAACTAGATATAAGCTGTGATTTTCCTGCATTTTTTAATATGTTTTTTTCGAAAAAGAGTTTTGCAGTATTAGATATTGAAACAACCGGACTATCGCCAAACTTCAGTGCAGTTATTTTGATAGGTCTAGTAATATTTGATGGAAAAGATGTTCGTCTTGAACAGTACTTTGCTGAAACACCGGCCGAAGAAAAGGAAATAATTTCTTTGACAAACAAGGCACTTAAGGATGTCGACTATGTCATAACATATAACGGCAAACTCTTTGATATGCCATTTCTAAAAAAACGCTCTGAAAAGTACGATATCGACTTCAAAACCCTATGCAATCTGGACATATTTATGGTTATGAAACACTACTCCGATCTTCCTAAGCTACTCAGTAGCATGAGCCAAAAATCTCTTGAAGTTTTCGCAGGTCTGTCAACAGGTCGAGATGATAAAATTAGTGGCAAAGAGAGTGTTGAACTATATTCTCAGTATCAGACTACGGGAGCACATGATGTACTTTCCCAGATCTTACTTCATAACAGCGATGATATAAAACAGCTTTTTCGACTTGTCAGCATCGTTAGACACGCTGATTTTTCAAGGGCTATATGTCATCAAGGCATACCTCACGATGGTGGCTTCATTGAGAAAATTGACTTTAAGCACAGCACTCTTTTTATAAAAGGACTTATGAAGGATGCAATAGACTACATCTCCTTCCCCTCCTTTGAGGCGCCGTACAGCGTAAATATAACTAAGTCCGATTCCAAATACGCGATAGAGATTCCTGCGGAGACTGTAACGGGATCTGCTTTCATAGACATAAAAAATATGATTGACAGGGAATCCCTTGGAGATAGTGATCTACCCGGCTTTGATAACGACTACTTGATAATCAAAGAAAACAACCGCTTTAACTACACTGAGATTGCCATCTTTGCTCAGACATTTACAGCAAGGCTAATCTCTGATATACAAAATAAACTTTAGGAGAAACAATGCATAGTGACCAAATATATAGAGATACAAGAATTATTGTAGATTTAGATCAAATAGCTGCTAACATGCGCGCAATTAAAGAAATGGTTGGCGATGATGTTTCAGTAATGGCTGTTATCAAAGCCAATGCCTACGGACTTGGCTCGCTTGCAATTGCACCTACTCTTATGGAAAACGGTGCTTGCTATCTTGCTGTTGCGACTTTGACAGAAGCAATTGAGCTTAGAGTAAAGTACCCTAACTACCCCCTATTTATTTTGGGACATACACCGGACAGATATCTGCATAAGGTGGCAGAGTTAAACATCACTCAGACCGTCTTCTCGCTCCATCAGGCGAGACTTTTATCGGATATCTCAAAAGAGATTGGTACCAGGACTAAAATCCATGTAAAGCTCGATACGGGCTTTCACCGGCTAGGTTCTGAACCTACCGATGACTTTGCAAGAGATGTGGAAGAAATGTTTGGCCTTGAGGGAATTGAAGTTGAAGGCATCTTCTCACATCTTGCTCTCGCCGGTGACGAAGATGATGCAAAGCAGTATGAACTTCTAACCGGATTCATAAATATTATTGAGAACAAAGGCTTTAAATTCAAATATAAGCATATAGCTGATAGCATTGCTTGTGTTGACAGTCCGTATCTAAGGATGAATATGATTAGACCCGGCGCTTTAATCTATGGAATGAGAGGTTTTCACAAAGGAAATATAGATGTTGAAAGTGCTATTAAATTTGAAACGTCAATATCACAAATTCATAGAATAAAAAAAGGAGAAGGCGTCGGATATGACTTCCTCTGGCGAGCCAAAAGAGACAGCGTCATTGCCACCCTACCTTTCGGATATGCTGATGGTTACCCTAGACAAATGCGTGACAAAGGTTATGTAATCATAAAAGGTCAAAGAGCTTACATAGTCGGTGTCCTATGCATGGATCAGGTTGTTGCCGATGTTACAGATATTAAAGACGTAGCCGAAGGCGACAAGGCAATAATCTATGGTAACGGTAAAGACGGTTCTATGACAATTCAGGAAGCTAGTGAGCTTGTCGGCACAAACAAAAATGATATAATTTGCCGTCTTTCTGCAAGACCGCCAAGAGTATATATCGGTAAATAGATACAAAACGCTGTAAGCGAGTTGCCTGCAGCGTCTTTTATTAGTATTAGTTTTTATCGTTTAGCCTTCCATCATTATAGTGCTTCCTGCAAAGAGATACATACATCTCGTTTCCACCAACCATAACCTGTCTACCGTGCTTAACTATCTTGCCATCGACGACTCTGGCAACCATGGTTGCCTTGCGTCCGCACCAGCAAATTGTCTTAATCTCCTCTATCTTGTCTGCATATATGAGCAGGTAATACGATCCCTCAAACATCTCGTTTCTGAAATCGTTCTTAAGACCGTAAGCAAGAACCGGGACATCAAAACTATCCACTATCTCAACAAGTTCTAATACATGATGTTTTTTCAAAAACTGGCATTCATCAATCAAAACACAGTCAATCTTATGCTTCTCGTTCTCTGAAATGAAAAGTTCTAAGATATTCGTATCATCGTTTACTATTGTAGCCTCTCTTTGTACACCAATTCTAGAAGTTATAACACCCTGTCCATATCTATCATCTACTGATGGAACAAGAGTCATTACATTCTTTCCACGCTCGTCGTAGTTGTAAGCTACCTTGATCAGTTCAATTGATTTACCTGCATTCATTGTGCTATATCTAAAGTATAATTGTGCCATAATTTACCTTTCTATATATAAGCCTCTAATAAAATTATATCATATAGATACGTCAAAAAGTGATATTTTGCATTTGCTTCGAAAAAGTTATTGGGTCAGGTCGAAACCGGAGTAGTGTAATTGTGCGCAGTGGCTTATATCCATTCGCATCGCTCATGGACAAGCCTTGCGTAAAGCTTACAACGAAGTCGAAGACTAAAACACAGTTCACAGTCGTTTGCAGCCAACAGCTCTGCTGTTGGGCAAACTTTGTGTAAAGCCTACGACGAAATCAAAGATTGAAACACAGTTTTGCAGTCACTCGCATCCAATCGTTTCGCTCTTGGGCGAGTGTTGCATAAAGCCTACGACGAAATTATATACAAATACATATTATATAATTTCTGTAGGCTATTAAAAAACAGCTCTCCGAGCGCGAAGCATCGAAAAACTGCTTATTAATGGTGCTCAGACTCGGAATCGAACCAAGGACACGGGGATTTTCAGTCCCCTGCTCTACCAACTGAGCTATCTGAGCACATAATATTAAATTAATGGTGGGCCATCGGGGACTTGAACCCAGGACCTGCCGGTTATGAGCCGGACGCTCTGACCAACTGAGCTAATGGCCCACGCCTTAAAAAATGGTCGGGGTGGCAGGATTTGAACCCGCGGCCCACTGGTCCCAAACCAGTTGCGCTACCAAACTGCGCTACACCCCGATATACGTATTAAATTGGCAGGGGCAGTAGGATTCGAACCCACGGCACGCGGTTTTGGAGACCGCTGCTCTACCAACTGAGCTATACCCCTATATTATGTGGCGGAGAAGATGGGATTCGAACCCATGCGGCCCTAATACGAACCCTAACGGTTTAGCAAACCGTCCTCTTCAGCCTCTTGAGTACTTCTCCAGGCTTGATCTACTACCTATAAAATGTGGCGGAGAGGGTGGGATTCGAACCCACGGTCCCTTTCGGAATCACTGGTTTTCAAGACCAGCTCCTTAAACCACTCGGACACCTCTCCATATATGTGGATTCTCTTTTAGTTATTGATAATCATATTGGTGACCCATCGGAGATTCGAACTCCGGACACCTTGATTAAAAGTCAAGTGCTCTGCCGACTGAGCTAATGGGTCATCTCTAACTGGCTGGGGTAGCAGGACTCGAACCTACGAATGACGGAGTCAAAGTCCGTTGCCTTACCACTTGGCGATACCCCATCGTCACCAAAACGATGGTGAGTCCATAGGGATTCGAACCCCAGACACACGGCTTAGAAGGCCGTTGCTCTATCCAACTGAGCTATGGACCCACGCTAAATCTGAAAAAAATGGAGCGGATGATGAGAATCGAACTCACGCCATCAGCTTGGAAGGCTGAGGTTCTACCATTGAACTACATCCGCATAAAATGGAGCGGAAGACGAGATTCGAACTCGCGACCCTCGCCTTGGCAAGGCGATGCTCTACCCCTGAGCCACTTCCGCATATGTATTTATAAATTGGTCGAGGGAGATGGATTCGAACCATCGAAAGCTCAGCTAACGGATTTACAGTCCGCCCCCTTTGGCCACTCGGGAATCCCTCGACGACCTCTTTCATATTCAGCATATCCCAGCGCCTACATTCACCTGGATACCATATTATTGACTTGTATAGTTTCTTGAATTGGAGCTGGCGGAGGGAATCGAACCCCCAACCTGCTGATTACAAATCAGCTGCTCTACCGTTGAGCCACGCCAGCACATTATATATTGTTTGCTTATTGTGTCTAAAAATCGATGGCGACCTGGAACGGGCTCGAACCGTCGACCTCCAGCGTGACAGGCTGGCATTCTAACCAACTGAACTACCAGGCCGCAATAATGGTGGGCGTTATAGGGCTCGAACCTATGACCCCCTGCTTGTAAGGCAGGTGCTCTCCCAGCTGAGCTAAACGCCCTAAATTGCTTCCATCGTTGTCCGACGCACTCATTTATTATAGAGTGTTGCCCTAACCTTGTCAAGAGCTTTTTCTCTTGCGTGTTAATTCGGATGATTCCTTGGATAACTCAGCTATATGAATTTACCATATTTTATAGTGCTTGTCAATAATAAATACGACATTAATTGAATTTTAATTCATTGTATATTGAGCCAATCAAACAAATGGTCAGCTACTATTTCTCAATCGGTATTGATTTGATTTTATCTTCGCAAATGTCAATCAAAGCTTTGCCCCTGCTGATATTGTCTATCGCTTCCTTTAATTCTTCAATTTTTTCAGGATCTGTGTCTATTTCTACTGATACCGTGTCTTGAAATTCAGTTGATACTATCTCTGTATAAAATGGAAAACTAAGTTTAACAAGCTTATTGTATGATGCATAGTCCAGTCTTACTTTGATGCTCGTAATATTATATACCTCACAGAGTAC
The DNA here is from genome assembly GCA_900450455.1 of [Eubacterium] infirmum. Taxonomy (GTDB): domain Bacteria; phylum Bacillota; class Clostridia; order Peptostreptococcales; family Anaerovoracaceae; genus Eubacterium_B; species Eubacterium_B infirmum. The sequence continues at coordinate 259,957 of UGGN01000002.1, read as the reverse complement.
TGATTTCTTAATAGCTTCAAGCGTGCTATCGGTGTAAGCTCTGACCAGACCGCCCGTGCCCAGCTTTTTGCCGCCGAAATAACGCGTAACCACTACAACCGTGTTGGTTATTCCTTTCTCCTCTAAAACCTTTAAAATCGGCGTTCCTGCCGTTCCCTGTGGCTCTCCATCATCAGTAGCCCACTTTAGTTCCAGCTTCGGGCCTATAACAAAGGCAGATACATTGTGAGTGGCATCCTTATATTCAGCTTTTATCATCTGAATATAAGCCTCAGCCTCTTCTCTGCTATTCGCATGTGATATATGTGAAATGAACTTTGATCTTTCGATATTAAGTTCAGCCTTCGCTATCTCTTTGATAGTTTTATACTCTACTTGCATTTAAAATAAGTTCCTTATAGTAGAAAGACCGCAGATTAAAACCTGCGGTCCTTGAAATATCTAGTAAATTAAATTTCTACCTTCTCGATTTCTTCTCTCAAGAACTCGTTTGTAATTTTGATTCTCGTTCCCTTCATTCCAAGAGATCTTGACTCAATTACGCCGGCACTCTCAAGTTTGCGAAGAGCGTTGACTATTACTGAGCGAGTAATTCCTGACATATCAGCAATCTTACTTGCAACAAGAAGTCCTTCATTTCCGTTAAGTTCTTGGAAAATCTTGATAACTGCCTCAAGCTCTGAGTATGATAATGTCTCAAGCGCTACACTAACCGCAGCCTTTAATCTGTTGTCTTCCTCTTCCTCAAGAGCTATTCCTCTCGTCACCTCAATGCCAACTACTGTTGCACCGTATTCGCAGATAGCCAAATCCTCGTCTGTGAATGCTTCGCTTGCTCTAACATATAGAAGTGTAGCAACTCTCTTACCACCAAAGATAACCGGTACTATTGTGTGATACTTCTCTGATAGTGAATAGCTCTGTCCGTAGATGCTCTTGATTGCATCCTTTGTTAGATTCTCACAAGCCTCTTTGCGCTCAAGGAATTTGTCATTAAACTCCTTAGGTAGCTCGAAGTGTCCTCCTTCTACCTTTACAAGTGGTGCTTCTTCTCCATCGTCAAATTTTGCTGCCAACACCTTTCCTCTCTTGTTCAGGATATATACATTTGCATTTAGCATGTCGTACAATATATTGCATAGTTCGTCAAAAGATACAAATCCTGATGTACTCTCTGATAGTACATTGTTGAGCCTTCTTACTTTCGATAATAAATTACCTTTCATTTTTGAATCACCTTTTCCTTTTCATTCAAAATTCTATTACATTATAATATTTATAATATATATTTATCAATATCATCTTTATGAACTGTATCATTAAACTTACTTATGACATAATTCTTATCTATCACAATTGGCTCACCATTAGTTTCCGGAATATCGAATGAAATGTCCTCCAAAAGTTTCTCCATGACAGTATAAAGTCGTCTTGCTCCTATATTTTCTGCCTGTTCATTCATAATATACGACATTTCTGCTATTTCGTCAATAGCATCTTCTGAAAATTCCAATTTTATTTTCTCTGTTGCCATTAATTCTTGGTTTTGTTTAATGATGGCATTTTCAGGTACAGTTAGAATTTTTCTGAAGATTTCCGTGGTCAAATTTTCTAACTCTACTCTAATTGGGAAACGGCCTTGAAGTTCCGGAATCAGGTCAGTTGGCTTTGATACATGAAAAGCGCCTGCTCCGATGAACAAAATGTGATCTGTTTTAACCGGCCCATACTTTGTATTTACTACACTTCCCTCTACGATTGGAAGTATATCCCTCTGAACGCCTTCCCTTGAAACAGACGCTCCGCTTGTAAATTCAGCTCCGGACGCAATCTTATCGATTTCATCGATAAAGATAATCCCATTCTGTTCAGCATTTTCGATAGCATCATCTGTGACCTGTTCCATATCGAGCAGGTTCTGAGCTTCCTGCTCTCTGAGAATCTTGCGTGCTTCACTGATTCGTACATGCTTTGTTCTTGTCTTATTAGGCATCATATCGCCAAAGATATTTCCAATTGCAATGCTCATACCCTCATTGCTCATGTCAAGTTGATTACCCTTTGGTATATCAATAACCTCGATATCTACATACTGGTCCTCAAGAAGTCCCTGTCTAAGCTGCTGCCTTACCTGTTCTCTAGCCATGGCAACATCTGTAGTAGCTTCCTGCTCGGGTTCCTCTTCCTTTTTCTGCCCATATGCGCTATTCATAAGCATCTCGAAAGGATTCTGAGCTTGCTTTGGCGCTTCCTTCTTTTTTTTACCGGGAACCATGGCTTCAACTATCTTATCTTCGGCAATCTTATCTGCGATGTCGTATTTTTCCTTCAATCTTGACTGCTTTGTAATCCTAATTGAACTCTCAACCAAATCTCTCACCATGGAATCTACATCTCTACCTACATATCCGACCTCGGTAAATTTTGTTGCCTCTACCTTTACAAAAGGAGCATCCATAAGTTTAGCAAGTCTTCTTGCAATCTCCGTCTTACCGCATCCTGTAGGTCCTATCATCAAAATATTTTTCGGTGTAATTTCCTCTCTCATTTCTTCTGAAAGAAGATTTCTTCTATATCTATTTCTCAACGCAATTGCTACAGAACGCTTTGCCTTATCCTGTCCGATTATATACTTATCAAGCTCTGCTACGATTTCCTTTGGAGTCATTTGTTGAAATTTATTTGTCATAATAACCTCCTAAAGTTTCTCAACACTAATATTATCATTAGTGTAAACACAAATCGAAGAAGCAATCTTCAGCGATTCCTCAACAATCTCCGCCGCACCCATGTCCGTGTGATTGAACAGAGCGTTTGCTGCTGAATAAGCAAAGTTACCGCCGGAGCCTATAGCCACAAAATCCTGATCAGGTGCTATAACTTCACCTGTGCCTGATATAACTAACATATCATCCTTATCAATGACAATCATCAAAGCCTCAAGATTGCGCATACCTCTGTCAGAACGCCACATCTGAGCAAGGTCAACAGCTGCTCTTTTTAGGTTTCCGCCGTGCTCCTCCAACTTTTTTTCAAACTTCTCAGTAAGTGAAAATGCATCTGCAACAGAACCTGCAAATCCTGTCAAAACCTGATTGTTATATATTTTCTTTACCTTCTTGGCACCGTTCTTCATTATCGCTGTTTGGCCCATAGTAACCTGTCCATCTCCTCCGATGGCTATGTCATCAGAACCTCTTCTTACTGCGCAAATTGTCGTTGCGTGGAATTCGACCATGTCAATATCCTCCTATTGTTATTATTCTGTATACCCACATTTCTCGTTTGAACAAACAAAATTTTTATTCTTTGTCTTTTTTTCTAATAATATGCTGTTACATTCAGGACATTTTTTGTTTGTAGGCTTGTTCCAAAATACAGTTTTGCACTCAGGGTATCCGCTGCATCCATAAAAAAGCCTACCTCTCTTACTTCTGCGTGCTACAATATCTTTACCACAATTTGGACACTTTACACCGATTGTCTTAACAATTGGTTTTGTGTTCTTGCATTCCGGATATCCACTACAGGCAATAAAGTCTCCGAATCTTCCCGCCTTTATCACCATAGGTCTTCCACAAATCTCACATATCTCATCTGTCGGAATATCTTCAACTACAATTTTTTCTATTGCCTTATCTGCGATATCCAGTTCTTTCTTAAAAGGGCCATAGAATTCGGAAATCAAATCCTTCCACTTCTGTCCCCCTACCTCTACATCATCCAGACTATTTTCCATATTAGCTGTAAATCCTGCGTCCACGATATCCTTGAAATACTCTTCCATTAAATCATTGACGAGGAAACCCAGTTCTGTAGGTTTAAGAGCCTTCTTTTCTCTTGCTACATATTTACGCTCTGTTAAAGTGCTGACTATAGGTGCGTATGTGCTTGGACGTCCTATATCCTTGTCCTCAAGTTCTTTTACAAGGCTTGCTTCTGTATATCTTGCAGGTGGCTGAGTGAAGGATTGCTCACCCTTAAGGCTTTCTGCCTTGAGCTTCTCATCCTTTTCTAAGCTTGGAAGAAGCTTCGCTCCCTCATCATCAGCAGTATTATATAACTTTCTAAAACCATCGAAAATTAGTTCAGATCCATTTGCCTTAAATCCGTATATTCCATTTACGATACTAACCTGCATGCTGTTCGACTTTGCCTGTGACATCTGGCTGGCCATGAATCTGTTCCAAATTAGATTATATAGCTTAAACTGATCCGTCGTGAGCGAATCCTTGATAAGTGACGGTTCAAGCTCTATAATTGCAGGTCTGATAGCTTCGTGTGCATCCTGAATGTCCTTTTTCTTATTTGAGAAGACATTGTTTGCACTGTATTCAACACCAAACTTTGATACTATGAACTCCTTTGCTGTCTGTTTTGCTGCATCAGAAATACGCACAGAGTCCGTTCTGAGATAAGTAATAAGACCGGTAGTTCCTCTACCCTTTACGTCTACGCCCTCATATAACTGCTGCGCTATCATCATAGTTTTCTTTGCGTTAAAATTCAGTTTGTTTCCCGCATCTTGCTGTAGGCTACTGGTCGTAAAAGGTGGATAAGGCTTCTGCATTCTTATCTTTTCCTTTACATCTGATACTACAAACTCACCTGAATTTAATTCCTTTATTATGTTGTCATTTTGATCCTTATTTTCAACTGTTAGCTTCTTGCCATTTTTCTCTATGAGCTTTGCTTGAAACTTCTTGCCCTTCTTAAATTCAGCTATGATGTTCCAAAATTCCTTAGGCTCAAACCTTTCTATCTCGCGCTCTCTATCGCAAATTATCTTAAGAGCTGCAGACTGCACACGTCCGGCTGAAAGTCCCTTTCTAACCTTCCTCCAGAGCAGAGGGCTTATCTGATATCCGACAAGTCTATCCAAAACACGTCTTGCCTGCTGTGCATCCACAAGTCCCATATTGATCTTGCGCGGATGTTTAATTGCTTCCTTTATAGTGTCTTTTGTTATTTCATTAAATTCTATCCTGCATGCTTCCTCTGTATCTAAACCCAAGAGGTATGCCAAATGCCAAGATATAGCCTCTCCCTCTCTATCAGGGTCGGTTGCAAGATAGACCTTACTCGCCTTGGCAGCCTCCTTCTTGAGGCTCTTGATGAGATCACCCTTTCCTCTTATCGAAATATACTGAGGCTCAAAGTTATCATCTATATCTATTCCAAGCTTACTCTTTGGCAAATCTCTTACATGTCCAACCGAAGCAATTACGTTATACTTGCTGCCTAAATATTTTCCTATCGTTTTTGCCTTGGATGGGGATTCCACGATTACTAGAGTCTTATTACTCTTTGAACTCGATGATTTGCCTTTACTCTTTTTTGATTTGACAGCTGCCATTTAACTCTCCTAAAACTTTACCTATCTTTTCTAAATATATTACAATTATCACAATAAACTATGTTTACAAATTCCTATTGTATATTTTTTTTATAAATTTGCAATGCTTACTTTTCCCATTTCGCAAAAAATAAGCCCTTTCATTTCAAGAATTGTAATTATAGCATTGATTTCTGCTAAATCCATGTTCGTTATGTGACGAATTTGTTCAATTGAGAGTTCTACACTACTTCTAATCACCTCAAGAACCCTTGATTCTGTCTTACTCAGGAAAAGTTTATCTGATTTTTTGCTTATTTTACTTAATCCAAGGTCAGCAAATAGTTCATCAAAATTGATAAGTGGTACAGCACCATCTCTTATAAGCTTGTTTGTTCCCAGACTGCCCGGATTTGTGATATTCCCTGGTACTGAATATACCTCCTTACCTTGTTCCTGTGCACATTCTGCTGTAATTAACGAACCGCTACGCGCACCTGCTTCAACAATAACAACTGCATCAGAAATGGCACTTATTATTCGATTTCTTATAGGAAATGTATATCTTTGAGCCCTTGTTCCATCCTCATACTCACTGATAAGAAGGCCTGTTCCTGCTATTCTTTTCTGCATATCTTGATTTCTCTTCGGATAAAAAACATCAACTCCATTTGCAAGAACTGCAATTGTTTGCCCTCCACTTTCTAAACAAGCCATATGTGCTTCTGAATCTATGCCTAAAGCCAGCCCACTCACAACTGTTGTTCCATACTCTACCGCACATTTAGCCAGTGCCCTCGCACAACTTTTACCGTACGCTGAAGCCTTTCTGCTTCCTACAATAGCAATCGTAGGTTTATTTAGTAGCGACAAGTTTCCTCTGTAGTATAGGGGCTTACAATCCGGCAAACATTCCTTAATTTTACCGGGATAATTTTTGTCATTTTCTTTTATTATATTTGTCATCTACCACCTTTGTCTGAACTGTATCGCTTCTGAAATATGCTTAAGCTTGATTTCCTTGCTCTCATCTAAGTCAGCTATAGTCCTTGATATCTTTCTGATTTTTACCATGCTTCTAGGAGTTAGCTTAAGTGTTTTATATGCGTTTTTTATAAAGGCCTCTCCATCACTGTCAAAGCTACAGTATTTAGCAATTTTGTTATCAAAAATACTCGAGTTTAGTTTAAAATCTTCTCTAGCATAACGCTTTGACTGGAGTTTTCGTACCTTTAACACCTTTCTTCTCATCTCTGCGCTACCCATCCCGTCACTGACTGTGAGTTCATCAAAATCAGGCTCGTTTATAAATATGTGAATATCTATTCTATCGCTTATCGGTCCTGAAAGTCTCGCCTTATATGCAGATATTTCTCCCGGCGTGCAGGTACATTCCTTCTTACGGCTATAAAGATAACCGCACTTACACGGATTTGCACATGATATCAAAAGAAAATCAGCGGGATAAACAAAGCCTTCCCCTCGCTTGTTCAGACACACGCATTTTCTGTCCAACGGTACCCTGAGAGAATCCACTGCAATCCTGTTCATTTCGTTTATCTCCTCTAAAAAAAGTACACCTCTATGAGCCAAGGTTATTTCACCGGGAGTTGGCGGATATCCGGAACCCAAAAGGCTTGGAACACTTATATTTACCGAAGGTCTTCTAAACGGTGGCGTGTCGGTAAATTTACCATCTGTCATCTCCCTTGAAATAGAGTGAATAAGGCTCGATTCAATAATTTCATCCCGTTCTAAAGGTGGCATTATGCCGGGCACCCTCTCTGCAAGCATGCTCTTTCCTACGCCCGGACTTCCTACCATCAAAATTGGATGACCTCCTGCTACAGCGATTAAAATAGCCCTCTTCGCTGTCTCTTGACCTTTGATATCTCTAAAATCCTTGCTAAATCTATCGCTACTTGCGAATTTACTTTTAGCTTGAAGCTTCTCAACTTTTTTCTTTTTGTTTATAAAGTCTACTACCTCACTAAGCTTTCCAAATGCATAGATATTTAAACCTTCTATCAATTCAGCCTCATGTATGTTTGCATTTGGAATAATTACATTTTTAAAATTCTTATTCTTTGCCTCAAGTAAAATTGCCAGAACGCCTTTGCATGGATTTAACTTACCATCTAACGAGAGTTCCCCAACAAAACATGTATTCTCAAGTTCTCCATCAAATAGCTGTCCACTGGCTACAAGAAGAGATATAGCCATGCCAAGCTCAAGCTGACTCCCTCTCTTAGGTATATCCGCAGGCGCAAGATTTATTGTTATCCTAGACATTGGATAATTTAAACCGGAACTTTCTATAGCAGATCTAACCCTGAGAATTGCTTCCTTAACTATGGTATTTCCATATCCGATCACATTACAATGTGGTATACCCCTGGAAATACTGCTCTCAACCTCTATCATTATTGCCTTAAGCCCATGGACTATCATACCGTAGGCCTTCATCATCACAGCACCCCCTCTAAGTGGTTCAGTTTCACTTCTATTACATCAAAAGAATATCTATAATACTCAAACTTGTTCTCTTTGATAAATACCTGTGCAAGCCTTAATATCTTAGACATCTTCTCTCTATCTACAGCTTCTGCCGGCTTTCCAAACCTATCAGTTGAGCGGGTCTTAACTTCAATAAAATGAAGCGTTCCCTTGCGAAGTGCAATTACATCTATCTCACCGAACTTACTTCTATAGTTTCTTGCTAAAACTTCAAATTGCTTATTCTCCAAATAGGTGCAAGCCAGCTCCTCACCCAAATTCCCAAATTTCTGCTTATACAATGCTCCTCCATCTAAATGTAATATATTTCCAATTTATCATCGCATGCTATAAATGTCAAATTTTCCCATATATAATTCTACTTTTAACACCAAAAAACCCGAGTCCGTTTTGAACTCGAGTTTTTGATTCGTTTTAGTCTTGCAAACTCTAGGAAGCACCGAGAACTCCGCCTATGATAACTCCGAGATATGTACCGATTACATACCCGAAGGTACCTACGAGCATTACAGGTCCTACCAGCTTGCTCCATCCTTGTGATATTGCCATTCCTGCAGCCGTTGTCGGTCCACCGATGTTTGCATTTGATGCGAGAATACAGTCTTCCAGGTTGAATTTCAAAAGCTTTCCTCCTGTAAAACAGAATATCATGTTTACAATTACCATTATAGCTGTAAATAGCAGTAGAGCCGGTGTATTTGTGATGATTTCAACGATTGACGCAGGAACGCCGATTACAAACAGGAACATGTATATGAAATAAGTACCTATTTCCTGGGCACCATTCATCTTTTCAACCTGTTTTTCACCGTAGGTGGCAACTATCATCGAAAGTGTCGTAATCCATACATACTGCGATCCGAAGAAAATGTTGCACATCTTTAGAACTGCGTTATCTGTAGGAATTGCCCCTGCGATAGCGTGCGAAATTATATTAGAAAGAAATACTATTGTAACAGCATATGCTATGTTGAAAGCGATATCCTTTAGAGAAATATCCTTACGGCTCCAGTATGCTGCCGCCTGCGTCTTTGAATCATCCAATCCATTTTTCTCAACCCCATCGATATGTGGATGAGCAAAGTGCTTGCGGAAGAAATTAAGTCCTGCAAACATAATTAGAGCGAAGAAGTAAAGCGCCATCAATAGATTGTCGGCAACAGTTGCTGCTCCGATAGTTTGCCCCGTCACCTTAAACTGTGATGCAAGCGCCGCAAAATTCACACCGCCACCTATGTATGAGCCTGTCATCATAGCAGCAACCCCGGATGCCTCCGGAATGTAGTTGTGTAGAAGCGTGTAAGCAAGCAATGCACCTACACATGTTCCCACAGCTCCGATTATGAATACAACCATCATACGGCCTGTTTCTTTCCAAATTTTCTTCATGTTACATTGAAGAAGTAATAAAGGAATTCCTATTGGAACTGCATATCCCCATATGATATCGTCGTATAAAGTGCTGTGAATAGGAATAATTCCTAGATTCGATAGCACAAGCGCAATGATAAGTGCGATAATCGCTCCTGAAATTTTAGAAGCCCATGCGTATTTCTGCTCCAGAAAAATTGCGGTAGCAACTGAAGCAACAAGGATAAACAATAAAGTCCATGTATCATCTGCAGCCACTAAAGTATCTCTACCCAAAGCATTCTTAAAAAATGAACTTAACATAATCAGGTCTCCTTTCTGATATTAGAATGAATAATTAAAATTATTATATATCTTATCGTTTAAATTAACAATGATATTTAATATTCAAAAATTCCCTTGTATAGTGCGGCTTTGCCTTGGATATCGGCCCAATTTTTATCACCATATTCATAGTGCCACCATTCAGATGGCAGATTGCTAAAGCCAACTTCAATCATCAGATTGTACAGAAATCTTCGGTTATCTCGTATAGTCTTTGCCTTAGAATCATTTTCCACATCTATCGTCTCGTAGTAGCCTGCTCTCGTCTTTTCTGTGAATGCATCAAAATCAGTTCCAAAATCAAGATATTTTCCATTTGGACCAATTATAGTCAGATCAATTGCCCCGCCTGTCGTATGAGCCGGTGGAAGCTCCTCATCCGGAATTGGATCAGCTATAAACTTTGCAATCTCGTTTTCCTGTTCTTTCTCCGTCAAATTTTCAAGATGGAACTCCTTAATTATTTTGCTGCTATATGAAGTAAACAATTCCTTTTGTAGAGCAAATGGTCTCCATGCATCCCAAATCACAAATTTATATCCCTCAGGAAGAAGTTCAGCAGCCCTATATAGCATTTCTACAACTTCCTTTCTTGCCATACAACGCTTTTCTGCATTTTTAAAACCCAGGTTCGGATATTGCATGTCGATTAAAAGCTTATTGTTTGGCTTAATATCGATCAGTGGCGAATTGATAAATGCCTTCCTTTCACAATTTCCGGGATCCTTGATTATCGGGATGGCTTTCCTAAGATATTTATTCATGTTATGCCTCCTTAAAACCGTCATATTTTAATTACTTATAAATATTCAAACAGATGTCATCAGTATCGCGAAATAAAGATTATGCATATTTAAAATTATAAGTAACTATGTATATTATATCACAATATAAATCTATATACCAGATATAATTCGAAAATTCATATATATAATTTTAGTATTAGCTATCAAAATGCATTCTCAACATTTGCAAATAAAAAAGCCTCCTTGCCATAGTTTGGCAAAGAAGCTGTGTTTACATATTGGATTTGCTTATAACCCGGATTTTAGCGCATATTTTTCGATAACATATGCAACTCCATCTTCTTCATTTGATAGAGTCGTAAGGTCTGCTGCCTCCTTGACTAAGTCGTCCGCATTTCCCATAGCAACTCCCAATCCTGCATGTTCTATCATTGATATATCGTTTCTGCTATCTCCGCAAACTAACAGATTATCCTTATGTAGTCCAAAGTTCTGAAGAAGAAATTCCAATGCGTCAGCCTTGCTGGTGCTTGCCCCTCCTATCTCATTGTTTAACGGAAATGATGATGTTACCGTTATTCCCTCAATCTCGGCGAGCTTCTTTTCACATTCACGTTTTTTTTCATTGTTAGGATAGTTCACACTGATATTTTCGATGTGATTATCCCAATCAATCATATGGGCAAATATATCATCAATGGGATTTCTCGTTGCCATCACATAAGCCCTGCTTCTTGTCAAAATATCTCCGGAAACAATGGCATCGTATTCATTTCGGCTTATGTAAGCCTTACCGTTAGCAAACATTTCTGCCCTTGCATGATGTGATTTTAGAACATCTATGACCTCTCTAACTTTTTGGGGACTTATGAAATTCTTATACACGACGGAACGGTCGCTTAGCTTCAGAACTCTAGCTCCATTTGATGTAATTACATACTCCAGTCCATCCACTTCTGCAATGTTTTGGGGTAATGAAAACTCAGCTCTACCCGTTGCAATTACAACGTGTATACCGCAATCATGTGCCTGTTTGAAAGCCTGCCTTGTCCTTTTTGAAAACTCACCCTTGTCGTTTAGTGCTGTGCCATCAAGGTCAAGCCCTATCATCTTAATTTTCATCTCCTGCTCCTTGCATTATAGCGAGATACTCGGTGTTGTACTTCCTCACCTGCTTCATTGTTGCACTGACATCGTGACCGGGATAAATCCTTATAGAGTTATCCCATTTGCTTATGACATTTCTAATACTGTCTTCCATCTCGCTCTGGCTTCCACAATTTAGATCCGTGCGTCCCAAATCTATATCAAAAATTGTATCGCCCGTAAAGCAAGCCTTGCTCTCCTCACACATTATGCAAATCGAGCCGTGACTGTGACCCGGAGTGTGGATGATTTTTATGCTCTCACCCTCCAGATCCAGCTCTTCTCCACCATATAAAAGCCTGTCTATATGTCCCTTATATTCTTGTGCATCCTGTGCATGCATATATGTAGGTATATCAAATCTAGCCTTGATTCCCGGCACTGCACCGACATGATCATAGTGCATATGCGTCAAAAGTATTCCCTTTGGTTTCAAATTCTTCTTCTCAATATCTTTTATAATCTTTTCTGCATTATATCCCGGATCTATTATAAAACATTCGCCACCTTCATTATGGTAGATAATATAGCAATTGCTCTCCAGGCTTCCCTGTACAATCCTCTCAATCTTCATATCTCACCCCATCAAAGAATACAAAAAACCGCAGAAAGCATAGCCTCCTGCGATTGTAAATTCATTTGCGATTAAGCTTCTTCACCAGCTTCAGTAACTTCAACAGCTTCAACAGCTTCAGCAGCTTCCGTTTCTTCATTGGCTTCAGCTTCTTCTACAGCCTCCGGAACCGGAATAGCCGCCTTAATGCTTAGGCTGATACGTTTTCTATCTACATCGATATCAAGAATCTTTGTATCAACAATCTGTCCAAGCTGAAGTTCTTCAGCAATATCAGAAACTCTCTTGTGAGCAACCTCTGAAATGTGAACAAGTCCATCCAGTCCGGGTTCTAGTTCAACGAATGCACCGTATTCCTTAATCTGAACTACCTTACCGCTTACAATCTCACCTACATGGTACTTATCGTTGATAACGCTCCATGGCTCCGGTGTGATCTGCTTTAGTCCAAGTGAAATCTTTCCCTTCTCTTGGTTCATTGAAAGCACCTTAACCTGAACCGTCTGTCCTGTCTCGAGTACTTCCTGTGGGTGCTTTAGCTTACCCCATGAAATCTCTGAGATATGGAGCAGTCCGTCGATTCCGCCGATATCTACGAATGCACCGTAATCAGTGAATCTCATTACTGTACCCTCAACGATATCACCTACGCTAATGCTATCCCAAATACCTGAGATTAGCTTCTGCTTCTCAGCAAGAAGAATAGCCTTATGTGAGAATAGTGCTCTGTTTCTCTTAGCATCAACTCTTGTTACAAGAACATCAAATGTTTGTCCAATGAACTCATCTGCATTCTCAACGTATCTATCTGAGAGTTGAGACATAGGAATAAATCCTGTAACTTCCTTATATGCTGCGATTACGCCGCCATTTACGGCTCTTAGCACCTTAACTGTTATTACCGTCTTATTCTCATGAGCTTCGTTGATCTCTGCCCAATGCTTGCTTATTTCTAATTTCTTCTTGGACAGTAGGATACTTCCGTCACCGTCATCAGTCTTTACGACCTTTGCCTGGATCTCGTCGCCCGGCTGAAATAGATCAGTCAGTTTTTCTCCTTCCTCAAGTGTGACTTCTTCTACGGGAAGAATTCCGTCTTTCTTGCAGCCTAGGTTTACAATCACTTCTCTATCAGAAACCTGATGTACCTTTCCGTCTACAATTTCGCCGTTATGTGGGAGTCTCAAAGATGCATCAATTTCATCCATGAAATCCGCCATTGTGGTTTTTTCTGTTTCGCTCATGTTGGCAATAACCTCCTTAATTACGCTTTCAGGTGTTGAAGCACCCGCCGCAACTCCTATTTTATTATATTTTTGAATTTCTTTCAATGGTAAATCACTAATATTTTCGGCAAAAAACGAATTACTGCAATGTTTTTTTGCAATTTCATATAATTTTTTTGTATTTGAACTCTGCTTATCACCAATAATCACCATAGCATCTACTTCCTTTGCCAGTCTTTGGCATGCATCCTGTCTAAGACTTGTAGCATTGCAAATGGTATTTTTGATTTCTAAATCACAGTTTTTCGACTCTAAAGCTTTGACTATCGACTCAAAGAGTTCTTTTCTTATCGTCGTCTGACATACCACAAGATATGCACCGCTTTCCAGAGCCTCGACATCATCAGGACTGTTTATGATATATGCTGAGTTCTCGCACCAACCGTTGGTTGCAATTACCTCTTGATGTTTGGAATCACCTATGATTATTATATTCTTGCCCTCTTTATAAGCATTGTTTACTATCGTGTGTATCTTTGAGACGAAAGGACATGTTGTATCTACATAGTTCAAATTCAGTTCATCCATCTTATCATAGAAAACCTTAGGCTCACCGTGAGACCTTACAATTATCGTATCACCCTCTTTTGCTTCATCCGGTGTATTGATTATACTAACACCATCTTCCTCAAGCTGATTAGTGACAATTTTATTATGTATCAAAGGTCCACATGTATATAGACTTCCCCGCTTACCGCCGGCCTTATTTTTTTTTATCTGTTCCTGCGTTGTCTCCAGAGCCTTCTTAACTCCAAAGCAAAACCCTGAATTATCTGCTCTAATTATCTCCATATTTTTTTCTTAATTCATCTAAAAACTTCTTAAAATTAGCTTCCGAGCCATTCTCAGACGGCTCATAGTACCTGATGTTCTCTGCGTGAAGATTGTCCGGCAAATACTGTTGCTTTACATATCCTCCAAAATCGTGCGGATATTTATAATCCTTGCCTATTCCCTTATCTCTTGCACCCTTATAGTGAGAATCCCTGAGATGATCAGGAATCATATCGATTTCCTTGTGCTTGATATCGCTCATCGCCTTGTAATAGGCCATTACCGAGCGATTGGATTTAGGTGAAGATGCAAGCAAAATCACCGCCTCAGCCAGGTTTATAGCGGCTTCCGGAAATCCGACCATGAGCGCAGCGCTTACACAGGCATGGGTTATACTTATAGCTGAAGGATATGCCATACCAATATCTTCGCTAGCTATAACAAGAAGTCTTCTTCCTATCATCTGTATATCGGCACCACCATCTACAAGTCTGGCAAAGTAGTATATTGCCGCATCAGGGTCACTCCCTCTTATAGACTTTTGCAAAGCTGAAAGCAGGTCATACTTATCGTCTCCACGATCATAAAATCCTATTTTTCTCTGCATTGCCTCTGATATATCCTCGGCACTTACAGGTTTACCATCTTGATGATTCTCAAAAACAAAGCCAAGTGTATCAAGTGCAACACGTGCATCTCCATTTGACAACTCGGCCAAAATGTCTATTGCCTTATCATCGTACTTGATATTAAGATTTCCCAATCCACGCTCCTTATCGTTTGCAGCACGCAAAAGAAGCGTTTTGATTACCTCTTTATCAAGACGCTTGAACTCGTAAATATTTCTAACCCTGCTTAATACCGCATTGTTTATAGCAAAATACGGATTTTCGGTTGTGCTTGCTATGAACTTGATTACGCCCTCTTCTAAAGCCTTTAGGAGAGAATCTTGCTGAAGTTTGTTCCAACGGTGAAACTCGTCTATATAGATATAGCTTGATTTTGACTCTAAGCCATAGAATCTAAGACGCGCTCTATCTAATATCTCCTTTAGCTCCTTTGTTCCCGTCGTGCTTGCGTTAATCTCATGAAAATCACTATCCAGCTCTGCAGCAATAATTCTGGCAAGAGTGGTCTTACCCGTACCCGAAGGTCCGTGGAATATCGCCGATCCGAAGGTTTTATTCTTTATTGAATTGTATAGTAGCGAACCTTTGTATAAAAAGTGCTGCTGACCCATGAATTCATCTAAATTCTGTGGTCTCATCTTCGTTGAAATTGGAATCATAGCTTAATCGTACACGAAATCGTGTTATAAAGCAATAGTGCGACTTATTTTACCATGTCTGCTCCTCCAAATACTTCTCTTAAACGCATTTATTTTCGATGTGAAATCCTCTACAGTCTCAGACTCACAAATTGAGCTTTTTAAAGACTTTAATTCAGAGACAACTCCTTTGCCGATATAAGCATCAAGCTCGTTCAATATCATATTTAGACTCTCTATAATGAGTTTACTTAGACTATTCATATCATCCAAGTGCTCGGTACTTGGAATAAATAAAAGCTTAAACTTCTTTTTACTTTCACTATAGTAGACATAATCCAGGCTAATCCTGTACTCAAACGGAAATACGTATCTATACATGGATTCGTTTATACCCTCTAACAGCTGTATCAACATGTCTGCTATATCCCACGCCTCCAGCGAAGATATATTTATGTATTCTTTTAGATTCGTGTAACCCTCTACATTAATGAAATACTCCTTTACTTTTAGCTCCCTTTCTTGCCTAATGAACTGGAACTTCATTGGCAAAAAAATACTATGTATTCCTGATGATAGTATCAAAGCTCTATAATAATCAATGTCTATAATTGGCTTTATCAAAATATTATTCTTCACCTTATCCTCCGCATAATGAACAGGCAGAATACCCTCTGCTAATTGCCTCGCGCTTTTGTATCTTCTCGTAGTACTTATCTACACAGGAGCAATCTCCACGATGGTAGACTTCACCACTATTGAAAAAACAAAATACTGCCTGGTTTCCCTTATATCCCTTCTTCTTACATTTGTCGCATTGCTTGAAACGTGATTTAATAGCCGGCGTCATATACACCTTTTCGCACGCAGGATTAAGGCAACGACAGCTTTTATTGTGGTATTTACTCCCTGATTCCGGGAATATATAAACATCTTTAGAATCCTCTTTTTTATTAAAGCAATCCTTATCGCTATCCTCATCTAAGCTGGCCCCGGTAAAAGCTCTTGATCTTATCTTCATATTCATATCAAGGCTTTTAATAGCTAGTGGAACACGCTTAGAAAAGTTTGCATCTATGCTGACAGTTATGAGATCCTTACATTTGCCGTCACTATGCCTATATCTATATTTAGTCACCTGAATTGGGTCTATAAAGTGACACTCATTGTTAAGCCTATTATTAAGTCTCACTTGACCAAGGAGCTTATCATTATAGAAGTGAGCACGTATATCGCTGGACCTTAGTTCATCACAGGCCGCATATACCACATTTTCCCATTCAGCCATCACGGGTATCAATGATAGCAGTAGTATTATCGCAATTATAAAAGGTGGAAACACTATACATGCCTCTAGAATATATGCACCTTTTTTGTTGTTTATCTTTGATTTCTTTCGCTTTGATAAAGTCAGTCTAGTATTCTGCACTGAATACATGTGTCCTCCCATTTACATCCATGCTGTAATCAATACCCGTGTAATGACTTGAAATACTGAAGTTACCATAGTAGCAGTACTTCATATTTATCTCTATCAAATCCATCACCCTAAGAATCCTATTGTCCTTATTTGTCAAAAATATCATAGCTTGAAGATATTCGTTATATGTGTTACCTTTTTCGTTATTTTTATCTATATATTCAGGATTAGGATTTGTTATTATCGATTTTAAATTGACTGCCCATGAGTTCTCATCCTTCATCAAAGGTAGCTTTTTCCCATGAACAAGCAGCCTGTAGTCGTTAACACTTTCTGCATACGCCCAAGCCGCTATAAGAGCCTGCTGGGTTGCAGGAGCAGCTGCCGGAGTTGATATCAACTCCGCTATTGTCAGCGCAAGTTCTCTCATCTGTGGATTCTTGTTTATGTATGCTATATTAAGCGCTTCTCTTATCGCTATTATCCTGTGTTTAGCACTTTTTAAATTATCCGCATCGGATGACTTGCCGGCAAGTATGTACTCCAGTTCATATTTAAAGAAACTATCGTCCTCTTCACTTTGTGAAACTGCACTCTGAAAGTGATTCTTAATATACTTCATTTGCAAAAGTTCATCCTTGCTACCATTCAGGATATCTTTAATATCATCTATCTCTTTTATCTTGTCTATAAAGTTGCTCAGTGAAAAGCTGCTCAGTCTTCCCTTTGACGGAAGTCCTGCCACTATTGCATCGTTTGAAATTGTTCTATCTGACGGGGCATAAACATCCAGCTCAATGTCTTTAAACTTCTTTTGTTTTTCGGATATTGCTGCCTTATTAACTTGTTTTTTAAAATTATCAAGCTCTGCAAGGGAATATTTATATAGACTGCTGCTGCACCCTTCACAGTCTATATATCTCTTCCCAGCGAAGGTAATTTCACTGAGCCGGTTAAGCTTATCATCGACTTCGGAATGCGACTTAGCTCTATATGCGAAAATTCCATATCGCTCATACAGCTTGTCAGTATATTCACCCAGAATTGATTTTGCCCAAAGGTATCCTAAGCTGTCTACACTTGAACTTATAGCCTTAACCCTAGCACCTCCAATAAAAAGCATGGTTAATGATATAATTGAAACCGAAAAAATCATAATGAATACGCTTACCATACCGCGCTTGTTTCTTACCATCTCAGTTATTTAACCCCTTTACAAACTTCCCTGCTCTAACCAAATCTGCTTCATTTATAAAATATATATCTGCATAGATATCCTTACTTAGCAAAACCCTTGCCGCTCCACTTATTGAGGATGAGTCTTCTACTTTATACTTTTCTTTTTTAAACAGTGAAGAACTAGTCTTTGCTTTGTCAAGTGATGCTTTATGCAGCTTCATCTGTCTATCGGTATGACTGAAAAAAAATATCATTGCATATATCATACTTACAATCAAAAGTACCAATAGCGGAAGCACGATTGAGGCTTCTACATACTCACCTCCCTTTTTATTCCTTAACATCTCACATTCCCCCTAAGCGTTCAAATCTGCAAAAGTTGTATTTATAAACTCCGTAATTTGCGATCTGAAAATAATGCCCAGCGAAATTGCTAATGCTATCAAAATAGCTACCTGTACCATCTCCATTCCCTTTTTGTTCTTTAACATCTTGTCCCCCTAATTTAGAATTGTACTACAGCAGGTGCAGCTGTGATGATTATCAACGATAGTAGCTGTAATGCTAAAGGTAGAGATAGTTTGAGCTCTGCAAGCTTAGCATTTTCCTCAGCGATTTTTATCCTTCTCTGCCAAAGATGCTCCCCCTCTCTTGAAAGCTTCTCTCCCAGCTCTGTGCCTTTATATTTACTATCAGCAATCATTGCTGTAATACGCGTAAGTTCTTTTATTTTTAGTAATTTAGCCTTTTCTCCAAGTATGTCCATCTCGTCTCTTCCGCTAATCAGAGCTAATTCCTTTGCCTCTCTTATCAGCTTCGATAGCTCGTTTGGATAACTCTTGCTATATCCATCTATAAGCTTGCTCATCGCATCCTCATACACCATGCCGCAATTTAAGAATAGCTCAAGCTTAGTTCCAAAGGCAGGAAGATTTCGAATTATGTTGTTCTTTTTTCGCTGAGTATCTCTTTTCCCCTTATCTTTTTCACTCCTATATGCAAAAATCATTACCATTGGCGTGGCTGCAATTGCAAGGACATAGTTTGCCTGTTTTGATTTCATGCTCCAATTAAGTCTCGTTCCATCGTCTAACTGTTTAGGTAATCTTATCATCTTGTTTACCTTTGTCTTTTTTCTTATATTTCTTATGACATCTGAAAGCTTAAGTTCAAGGCTCTTATCGATTGCCTTACTTTTCTTTGATTTTTTATTATCCGCCTTAAGATATAATGTCCGAGAAACTTTCTCGCTACCGTTTACTGCAGAGACTTTTATCTCCTCGCCCTCATCATTCTTATTGAGAGTTATTCCTCTTATGTCATCTTTACTTCCACATATACTTACAGACTTGCTACCGGCAAATGTCATAGACATAATGCTTATTCCTATTGAAATAGCAAGAACGGAAATCAGAAGTTTTCTATTTCTCAGGCAAAATTTGGTGAATTCAAAACCACAAATTTGTGACTTGATTTTATCTATTTTAAACTTCAATTCTAGTTATCCTTTCTGTTATGGCAATTGCCGTAATCGATATGGAAAGCGCTGCAAGCATTATCAATCTTCCTCCTATACCATCGTACATAGGTTTAATGTATCCGGGAGAACAAAGCCTAAGCAAAAGTATTATTATCACCGGTATAATTGCTATTATCCTGCCTTCTACGAGCTTTTGCTTAGCCAGCAGCTTGATATTATTTTCCATCTCAATCTTTTCTCCTATTGTCTTGGCCGCTGTTTCTATTGCTACTATCATGTCACCACCACTTGATGTACAGCCTCTATATACCTCTGAAAATAGCTGTAAATCTTCTATCATGCTCCTTGAAGCAAGATCTTCCCAGAGTAAAACGGGATCGCATGCCGTAGTTTCTAGCTTGGTAATCATAGCCTCAAGCTCACCAAGCATTATTGAGTCATCGTTAAATACTTCTCTAAGTTTTTTGCATCCATCCTTCATTGCTGACTGCATACCGGAACCTATAGAAAATGATGCACTGAAACTGTATAGCAATTCCTTGAACTCATTCCTAAGTTTTGTCTTGCGTTTTACCACTATGTAGCTAATATATCTTTGTGATAGAAAGCCATAAGCTATTGGGCTTATTACTACCGTAATAAATGAGTTTATGTATAGAAACCCCGCTATTAATAAGAATCCGGCTGATATTGCTATCAAAGCAATCCTTTCCTTATTGTTCAGCTTGTACTCGTTGTAATCCTGTATCATATATTCCTCTTAACCTGAGCTTTATGTCATCACTGAGCATGTTCTCAGTTCTTACAATTCTCATATCATCAGACAGTTCATAAAGTGGATTAAGCACATATTCACCATCCCTATATCCTGTCAGCTCATTTATCTCTATAATCTTTCTCTTTCCGCTAGGAAGTCTCTCCATATGTATCAAAATATCTATAGCCTCACATATCTGCATCCTTATTGCATCTACCGGTATTTCAACAGCTGAAAGATACATTGCCTCGATTCTTCTGAGCATTCCACAAGATGAATTGCCGTGCCCTGTAGAAAAACCGCAGTGCCCTGTGTTAAGAGCCTGAAGCATGTCGAGAACCTCGCCACCTCTAACCTCTCCGACTACTATTCGGTCCGGTCTCATTCTCAAGCTGGATTTAATGAGATCGGCCATGTTTATCGCGCCCTTTCCTGCACTGTTTGCGTTCCTACACTCCAGCCTAACTATGTTTGCAATATTATTAAGATTGAGTTCTAATGAATCTTCAATTACAATCACTCTTTCGCTATCCGGAATATATTCACTGATAGCATTAAGCAATGTTGTCTTGCCTGATGAAGTACCACCGCTAACAAATATGTTAAGACCGCCTCTAACCATGGTCTTTATATCCTCTGCACACTCAGCGCTAAGCCCCCCTCCCTTTGCCATTTCATCAAGAGAAATCTTACTGTTACCAAATTTTCTTATGCTCAAGCTTGGGCCTCCTATTGCGATATTCTTCATAACAGCATTGACTCTCGACCCGTCCTCAAGTCTAGCATCAAGTATTGGTTTAAATTCATTGATTTCTCTATGAACAGATGCCGCTATTCTTCTGATAACATGCTCCAATTCTTCTGTACTATCAAAACAATCATCGACCTTTTCTATATGTGAATCAATCTCTATGAATATGGTATCGAAACTGTTTACCATTATCTCGTTAACATTCCGATTCGATAGATAGCTGAGACTACCTATATCACCCCTGAGCCTTCCAAAGATGCGGTTTATCAAAAATACTATACTATCTATCGGTAAATCTTTAGCATCTTCTAAAACGATTTTCTCTATGCATGAAAGAGCACGCTCGTCATCATCTATTCTCTGCTCCATCAATACCTTAGTCGCCTTAGATAAAAGCTTTTCGTACTGTTCTCTATCAAAATTAGTATTCATATTACCTATGCTCTAAAGATTTTCTCCAAAATGCTTTCAATCTCAAAACCATATTCTCGGTCAAAATTCTTAATTGAAAACTCCTTACAATATGGAAGATGAAATACTTTTGCCTCATCACTATTCTTACAATTAATATCTATGCTGAGATGATGACTAATGCCTTTGGGTTTTATATACTCAGATAAAAAATCACTGTTTATATAAAAAGTGTTATCTGAGTCCTCCGCAATTTCTATAGCCTGCCTGCTAAGGTTTGTTCCAATATCGATAATCAAATATTCATAACCTCGTTCATAAAGCCTAATTCTCAGTTCATCTATCAGAGATATATCAAAGTCATCCAGTCTTCTGTTTAGCAAAGTCATCTTGAAATAACTTATACCATGACTCTGTTCTATATATGCCTCAATATCTAAATCCTGTCTTTGCTTAAGTGCATACATTAGCTTGACAGCTGAGGATTCATCAAATCCTGAAGCCATATTCAATTCCCCTAAGTCACCCCTAAGAAGCTCAAAAATTCGATAGTTAGTATGGCAAAGATTCAGGTAGATAGTTTTAAAGCCAAATCTTGTTCCCATGATATAGCTGGTTGCCAAAGCACAACTGCTCGTACCGCTGTAACTTCTCTCCGAAACAAAACTCATAGTCTTACATCGCTCCTGTTCCACCTTATTCCCAGCTACTTCATATCCAAAGATAGCTTTAATTTTTTCTATAATTAGCGCAGCACTTGAGAATAAATACATTACGCAGTTATCTGCTGAGAGATTCTCATCTGTCTCCTTAAAACTAAGCTGTACATATCTTCGGTAGTTAGTTCGGTCACATGGATCAAAAGACATAACTATGCATTCCATCAAATCCTGCTCTTGCGGTTCTCCGATATATACATCCACCCCATCGCAAAGACAAAAGCTCTTTGCTAATCTACCTGCAAAATCCGTGTCACTATGTTTAACATACAGCTTAAGCTCTCCCATATTTTTCCATCTCCCTTGTTGAAAGTCTAACTGCTTCCCCATAGACGGTCAATACCATTTTTTGGTAAAATCTTAGTCCTAATGTTTTAAACTTGATATTCCGTATTTCGCAATAAAAAAAGTGCAGGCCTCAAAGTATTACTACTTATCGCTTACACTTCTATGATACAAAAGCTCCGCTATTAATATAGCGGAGCTTTGATTTAATATTTATATCTTATTACAAATACCAGCTGTCTAATCCTGCTTAATCAATTCCTTGACTGATGTTGCAAGTCCTGCAATACCAGATATCTCTGAAGGAATAATAATCTTTGTTGCCTGTCCATCTGCCGCTTTTACGAATGAATCCAGACTCTTAAGGGCTATTACCTCCTGATTTGGCTGTGCTTCTACGAGCATTTTTATACCATCTGCCGTAGCCTGCTGTACCATTTTGATTGCCTGTGCTTCACCTTCAGCAGCGCAAATTGCAGCCTGCTTCTTGGCTTCAGCTTCCAAAATCGTTGCCTGTTTTTGTGCCTCCGCCTCAAGTATAGTAGCTTGTTTGTTACCCTCAGCTGTGAGGACTGCAGACTTCTTTTCACCCTCTGCTCTGATAATCGCTTCACGACGTTCACGCTCAGCTCTCATCTGCTTTTCCATAGCCCTCTGGATATCTCCGGGAGGCGTAATATTCTTTACTTCTACACGGTTAATTTTGATTCCCCAAGGATCTGTAGCTTCGTCCAAAACCACTCTAATCTTGGAGTTGATTGTCTCTCTACTTGTAAGAGATTCATCAAGCTCGAGGTCACCGATAATGTTTCTCAAAGTTGTAGCTGTTAGATTTTCAATTGCGTCCATTGGGCTTTCTACACCATAAGCATATAGCTTAGGATCTGTAATTTGGAAGTAGATAACCGTATCGATTTCCATAGTTACATTATCCTTGGTGATTACCGGCTGTGGTGGGAAGTCTATAACCTTTTCCTTCAATGAAACCTTTCTTGCAATTTTATCGATTAGAGGAATCTTGAAGTGAAGTCCTACCTGCCATGTCTGATGATAAGCACCTAGTCTTTCGATTACATACGACTTTGCCTGAGGCACGATTCTTACATTACTTGCGATTATTGCTACCGCAATCACAATGAATATAAGTCCGATTAATACTTTTAGTAATTCTTCCATTGCAAACTCCTATTTAACTATCTCTCTTACAATAACTTTAACACCTTTTATTTCAAGAATTTCAACATCTGCTCCCGCTTTGATAACATCGTCATCGTTTTGGGGCATCGCACTCCATTCCTGTGTGCCTACTCTTACGCGTCCTGCACCGTCAAAATTGATATCTGACATGGCTTTACCGCGCTCTCCTATCAAGGTCATCGTATTCGTCTTGTTATTTCCGATTCCCAGTTTTTTTATAAAAATCTTCCTCGTGAATGCAAGAAGCACTATTGAAACACATAGGAATATGATGAACTGAAGCCAAAACTCCGCACCCAGTATTCCGGATATCAAAGCGGCTACGCTTCCACCGGCAAACCAAATAGTTGTAAGCCCTAGTGTTATTGCCTCTATAATTGCAAACACGAGTGCAAGCACAAGCCAAAATACAACCTGGCATACGGTTGATTCAAATATAAAGTTCATACTCACCTCCGCAAGCTATGCCTGAATACCTCTTTCGCTGAGTTCCTTCTCAATCTGCTCAAGTTCAAGCGGTCTCTTTGTCTTCTGAGTTGTCGTCTTAATCGTTGGCCTATCTGATAGGAAGAAGCGCTTAACCATCTTATACGAAGGCATGCTCTCGTTAATCCTATCAAGGTCGGCGTCGAACTGCTTTTCGAGCTGTTCAAGCGTCAGATTATTCTCTTTTAGATATTCTTTATTATATACTACTTTCATCCATAAAACTACATCGTTTTGACGGTTTCTGGAGAATAACATACATTCATCTACATAAGGCAGAAGGCCGACGAGATTCTCAATCTCTTCAGGGAAAACATTCTTGCCATTCTTCATTACTATTACGTTCTTCTTACGTCCCATAAGCCACAGGAAGTCGTCATCGTCAAAGCGAGCGAGGTCACCTGTATGGAACCATCCGTCAACGATAACTTCATTTGTTGCAGCCTCATCATTGTAGTAACCCATCATCACGTTTTCACCGCGAACTACAAGTTCACCTATTCCGTTCTCGTCAGGATTATCGATTCTACCCTCAACAAAAGGCATCAGCTTTCCGACAGAACCGTGTCTTAGGTTAAATTGAGATTCGCTGGCAATTGTGGGTGCGGTTTCAGTAAGCCCATAACCCTGAACCGTGAGTATACCAAAGTCATTCATACCCTTTGCTACTACCGGATCGAGTGCCGCAGCACCATTTATGATAAACCTGATGTTTCCGCCAAGTTGGTTAATTATCGACTTAAACACCTTTCGCCTGATATTTATTCCAAACTTCTCCGAAATAGCGCAGATTTTGAGTGCTTTTTCGATTTTATCGCCCATGCCCTGTTTCTCCGCGGCTTTGATAATCTTTCTATACATGTTCTCAAGAAGTAGAGGAACTGTCATCAAAACGGAAACTTGATATTCCTTCATGTTTATTAAAATATATTTAAGTCCATCAAAGAAGGCATTCTTCATGCCCTGTGATATGAAGGTAATCATGCCCATCATTCCATATATATGATGAAGTGGCAGAATCATCAAATTTACATCGTCTGGAAAAAATTCTTCTTCAAGGTTCATGCTGTAGTTTACAGACATAATATTGCTGTGCGAAAGCATAACTGCCTTCGATGCAGAGGTCGTTCCTGACGTGAATAAAAGGAATGACATAGCCTCAGGATCAATAGGAGCTTCGGTATACTCGGTATATCCGGATTCTACAAGCTCCTTACCTCTATCTAGAAGCTCGTGTATGCATAATCCTCCCTCAGGGGCAAAATCCATACCGATAGCAAGTTTAAGCGAAGTGTTCCCCTCGTCCATAATTTCCTTGACGACTTTGTAGCTCTTCTTATCGCAGAAGATAGCTGTGCATTCACTTCTCTGCAAAAGACCGATAAGCTCGTCCTTCTGAAGAAGCTTATCCAGTGGAACAACTACGCCAAGTCCACATGCAGTTGCATAATACGATAGGCACCAATGATAGCTGTTGTCGCCCAAAACTGCAAGTCTTGAGTTATTATAACCCAGCTCCCAAAGAGCCGAACCCAGATAGTTCATCTCATTAAGAAGCATCTTATATGTTGTATTTATATAGCTTACTTCTTTGTTACTTCCCTTAACCTTTGTTACATAAGCAACTCTATCTGTATATTTTTCTGCAGAGGTTTTAAGCAAATCCCTAAGAGTCTCAAATCTTTGGAATTTCCTCTCCAAGCGTTTCTTTCTATTCATTTTCATTATTGGCTTTCTCCTTATGAAGATTTAAAATATTCCATTCTGTTTAAGATTATCATCATTAAACACCTATGTCAAATTGACTACATATCTTCAATGTGATAAAGTTACTATAGTTTATTTAAAAATCAAAAGAAGAGAAACGAGGCGTTTTATAATATGAAAAGAGTTTTTTCCGGAGTACAACCTACAGGAAATATCCACTTGGGGAACTATCTGGGTGCACTTCGTCAGTTTGTTGAATTACAGAATAATCACGAATGTCTTTACTGCATAGTCGATCAGCACGCAATAACTGTAAATCAGGACCCTAAGGAATTAAGAGAACACATACTCGACGTTGCAGCTTTATACCTTGCAATCGGAGTTGATCCGAAGCGTTCAATCGTGTTTGTTCAATCAGATGTTCCGGCTCACACGGAACTGTCTTGGATTTTGACATGTAATTCCTACACCGGAGAGCTCTACCGTATGACACAATTTAAGTCAAAGAGCCACAATAAAGAATCTGCACCGGCAGGACTTTTGATGTATCCGGTTCTCATGGCCGCAGACATTCTTTTATATGATACAGATATTGTGCCTGTCGGAAATGACCAAAAACAGCATATAGAGCTTTGCAGAAACATCGCAACAAGAATTAACAACACGAGAAAGAAGACCTTTGTAATTCCTGACGGAAGGTTTATGAAGGAAGGAGCTAGAGTTATGGCCCTAGACGACCCTACCCAAAAGATGAGCAAATCTGCACCAAATATTCATAGCCGTATTTCCCTGCTAGACGAACCTAATAAGATTAAGAAGTCTATAATGAAGGCAACTACAGACTCTGACGGAATTATCAAATTTGACATAGAAAATAAGCCCGGTGTCAGCAACCTTCTCAACATATACAGCGTGCTTTCAGGCGAGTCCATTGCTGATATAGAAGCAAAATATGAAGGCAAAGGTTATGGAGATTTCAAAAAGGATCTCGTGGAAATCACGGTAAGTACCCTCGCACCTATCAAAGAGAGATATGAGGAGATTAGGCATTCTGATGAGCTGATTGAGATTCTGAAAGATGGATCCGAAAGAGCAAATGCCATTGCAGATAGAACCATGAAAAGAGTCAAGGATAACTTCGGCCTCGGACTAAAAAAATAGCTACTTTTCACCAAAGATAATATACTTAAAAACCTCTATATTGCTGTAGTTAGCGCCATAGAGGTTTTTCGTTATTTTTATTACTTTTCCTTAGTGTGCTTTGTCACATGCACCGATTTTATATCATAATGACCGTTATTTTCCTCAGGATGTCCGAAGTGGAAGATTGTCATAGTGTCACCTTTCTTGAGTTCGATTTTTTGACTGGTCTTCACATAAAATATGTCCTTGGAGCTATATTCTTCTTCATCACCGTTATAATTGCATTTTAGGATGATCTCTCCACCCTTGTTCTCCTGTGATATGTACTTCACCTCTGTCTGGTGAAGCAGCTGAGCAAAAATGAAAAGTCCCAGTGAGATTGAAAACACTACAATCGCTGTTGCTATTCTTACCTTTGTTCCTCTATCCATTGCGTTCTCCCTAAATTCTATGGTGCGCTCAGAGGGAATCGAACCCTCGCCACCACATTCGGAGTGTGGTACTCTATCCACTAAGCTATGAGCGCAAGCCTTTACTCCGTGCAAAATAAACGTTCCAATCTATATTACCACAGCTAAAGGCAATTTAAAATATTAAACTTCGTAAATCTTGTGCTCAACATTTCCAAATATGTCTAGAATATTTATTGAGATTGCAGTTTTATCCATCTTAAAGCTGCAGAAGCTTGTCTGAAGTCTTCCATCCTCACTCACCTCAATAACCTCGGGTCTGTGCACATTCCCGTCGTAGTCAAAATCTATACTCCATGCAAGAATGAGACTCAAAGGATCCTCATCGATAAGAGCTTTTATCTTTTCGATTTCTTCTTCGTCAAGTTTGCTTTCAGCGCGATTAAGCTTTATGCCGCCAAGTTCCACCTTTATATCATAAATTCCTGATATCTCGTCTCTGTCTGAACTGATGTTCACCTTTGATTTTAGAGATGAAGCTTGAGGTTTTCTGGTATCAAGTATGGTAAAGCTGGTATTTTCTTTAAAAAGTCTTGCCGTTGATGTTGCAATAGCAAGCTTTCCGATGTCGGCTATTACAAAGCGTCTATCGAGTTTTGATGCAGCAGCTCCAACAGTTCCGCTTCCGCAGAAAAAATCTGCAATTATATCCCCCTCATCGGTGAAAGCTTCGATGAGTCTATTTATAAGCTGCTCCGGTTTTTGTGTTGCATAGCCCGTGCGCTCAGCCGATGTACGCCCGACCATGTCTATATTCCATACATCCTTCATATTTACCATGGTGTACCAACCGATATCATCCTGAAACTCCTCGACCCCCTTGAATCTGTATGGTTTAAAACCTCTGTTATATGACTTCTCCTTTTGTGGTCTGAACATGAATTTCTTGGTCTTTGAATATATCAAAATATTATCGTGCTTGCGGGAAAATCTTTTTTTTGTACTTCCACCCGACTTATAGTTCCAAATTATCTCATTGACGAAGTTCTCGCTTCCAAAAATCTCGTCGAGCAAAACCCTTGCATAGTGAGATGCATGCCAGTCCAGATGTAGACAAAGCACTCCATCATCGCTCAAAAGTTCCCTCATCAAAAGAAGTCTTGATGCGAGCATTTTGAGATACTCAGACATACCATATGACCAACTGTCCTTATATGCTTTATGCTTAAAGCTTTTTTCTCCCGCCTGAAGAACAGCATCGTAATCTGCCATTGAAAAAAAAGGTGGATCGACGTATATCAAGTTTATTTTTTGATTGAATCTGTCATCTGCTATAAGACTTCTGATTATTGCCCTATTGTCACCTTGAATAATTAGATTGTCGCTTGGGCTCTCGCTTAGAAGTCCGTGAGATTTGATTTCAGCTCTCAAGTAAAGTTCCTTAGGTGAAGACTTCATACTTCTTTGATACATCTGCTTTGCCGACCTGTATATTCTACTGATCTTAGCTAATAGTCCCATAGGATTCCCCCTAATCTAAAATTAAAGCACTTTGCATATCACGCCACCGCCGTAAACTATATCTCCATCGTACATTACAGCGGACTGACCAACTGTTATTGCTCTCTGTGGCTCATCAAATATTACCCTAACCCTGCTATCAGAAATCGGGATAACTCTTGCTTTGTTTTCCTTTTGGCTGTATCTCACCTTTACGAAAAGAGTTATTTCATCGCTAGGTGGTTCACAGGCTATCCAATTGAAGTCAAAGACCTCAAACTCTTTTTTGAACAGATCTTCATTTCTACCGAGAATCACTTTATTATCAGTAATATTCTTTTCACAAACATACATAGGCTCTTTGAGTGCAAGACCTAAACCCTTACGCTGACCTATCGTATAATTGATTATTCCCTTATGCTCGCCGAGAAGCTTACCATCCATATCAACAAACTCACCGTATGGATAATTCATTCCCCTATACCTGCTTATAAAACCGGCATAATCTCCATCCGGCACAAAGCAGATATCCTGACTGTCACGCTTTCTTGCATTGATAAAACCGTGTTTTTCGGCTATTCTTCTCACTTCTTCCTTATCTTCCATCTCACCTAGTGGAAAAATAGTGTGAGCCAGTTGCTCCTGAGTTATCGAGTAAAGCACATAACTTTGGTCCTTTTTCTTATCGACTGCCTTAAGAAGCAGATATCTCCCAGTTTCTTCATCAAAGCGTACTCGTGCGTAATGGCCTGTTACGACATAGTCCTGACCGAGTTCCTTAGCCCTCTGAAAAAGTCTTCTGAACTTGATGTACCTGTTGCAATCTATACATGGATTTGGAGTCATTCCTTCCTCGTAGGCTTTTACAAAACGCTCTATGACCTCACGCTCAAAATCATCCTCAAAATTGAACACATAGTATTTTATTCCAAGCTTATTTGCAACATTTCTTGCGTCCTCGACATCATCGAGGCTACAGCATGTATTACACGCATTTCCCCCTATCATTTCATTATCATAGAGCTTCATAGTCACACCTATGGTCTCATATCCCATGTTCTTTACGAGGTAGGCTGAGACACTGCTGTCCACGCCTCCGCTCATAGCAATCATCGCTTTCTTATTTTCCTTATTACATATTAATGGTGTTATCTGATCCATGAGCTTCCTCTCTAAGCTTGCTTGACATCCTGTTAAGAAATTGTGCTGTCATGCCCCATATCACTATGCCGTCGTACTCGTAAATCGGTATTCTCATAGTGCCTCTCCTCCACTCGTAATCCAGAGGTATTCCTACTTTATCGTATGGAAATTCTCTTATATTTGTCTCATATCTTTCCCTATAAAATTCCGGCTCATTTTCGACAAAATATGAAAGAGGAATCAAGTACAGTTCTTCTACCTCATCTCTTTCAATCTTTATTCTTTCATAGCTTTCCTCGCTTATCTCCGCTATGAAAGAATAAATGGTGAAATCGGCCTGACCATATAGCGTGTCGCCCTGCGCAAGAACCTTGATTTCGCCGATGGGAATGCCGATTTCTTCATTGCACTCGCGCAGCGCCGCCGCCTGCGGCGGCTCCCCGGCATCAATCCGCCCGCCGGGGAAACATATTTCGCCCGGCTGCGAAATATGTGCGGCGCGCTTCTCCAAAAGCACATGCATCTTAGCCTCCCGCTCAACGAGAGGAATTAAAACGGAGTAAAAGCGATGCTCTTTAACAACTGCCTCGCTTTTATATTCCCTAAAAAATTCCCTAAAATCATCTGAACTAAACATATATTCTCCACGCGATAAATATCTAAATCGCTTTATATTCTCAATTCATAATGTACACATAAGTGATGTATGATTAATAATCATTAGTATATCATATTTTGATATATATGTTGCAAAAAACAGGCTTTAATCATATGGTTTCATTTATGCATATATATTCCACAAAAAATACCCCGAGAGAGTCAAATTGCCCCTCGGGATATTCTTAATACTTACTACATAAAACAACGCTGGTTTAATATCGATAACTTACCATGTCAAATCATTGAATGAATATGAACCATCTTTTTTTATTACGAAACCTTTTAAGTCTTTTGTATGCGCCATGAATTGTTTCTCTGTGTAGATAGGGATTATATCTATATTATCAAACATTTCTTTCTGTAGCTTACCGATTTTCTTAGTTCTTTCTTTAGAATCAATTGTTGAAGCCACATCATAAACTCTATCTTTCTGACCATTCAATACACTCGGTGCATTTTGATCATAATAACATCTGTTCAGAATCAATATCGGCTCTGCCCAAGCAAGACCCTCTCTGGCTATATCATAATCATCACTTTTTACTTGTTCGTGAACATAGTTCCAATCAATCAAATTCAAGTTTAGTTTGATTCCGTATTCTGCCATTTGTCCCTGTAGTCCTTCGGCAATAATTCTCGATACATCTGCAGATGATGCATAGTAATTCAGTTCGAGAATTTGACCATCCTTAGTCAGATACCCGTCTTTGTTTTTCTCCTTCCAACCGGCATCCTTAAGTAACTTTTGAGCACGCTTTACATCATTTGCATAATTCTTTTTGAAGTAAGTCTTTGCTTCTTTTGAAAAATTCTGCATGGTATCATAAACAATTGAGTATGCAGGCACTGCCTGTCCATCTGTTAATTCGCACAGCTTTTCTCTGTTAATTAAGAGCGCAATTGCAAGTCTTAAATTCTTATCCTGTAGTAAACCCTTGTTGGTATTTATTTCAAAATAATCGCACTCCGGATAAGTAACATCCTCAACCTTTATAGAATCACTATCTTTAAGCTGATTTTTACTGTCGTTATCTATATGACAAATCATGTCTACAGAACCATCTTTTAGGGATTCAAGCGCGGTATAGCTTTCAACATTGAATTTAATCTTAATTTTTTTGAAGTTAGCTTTTCCTTGATTTTTAACTAGCTTTGATGCTGTTTTATATTTATCATTTCTTACTAACTTAACCTCTGAACCCGAAACGTATTTATCAAGTGAATACATACCATAAGGATGGCACCCCCACATGAGTTCTTCATTGCTCATCTTATCTAGCTCATCTTTATCAATTATGCACATAAAATCTCCGCAGAAATTGTAAAGCATGTCTGATTTGAATGAAGTTAGGTGCAATGTTACTTTTCTTCCTTTAACCTCCATGGACTCAATATTTTTATATCCGTCTGCATATGGGCTTACTTCTTGACCATGTTTAATCGATGCAACTATATCTTCAGGCTCAACTTGTTCACCGGTGGAATAATACATGCCTTCAGGTACATTAAAGGTTGCCGTTTTACCATCTTCGCTAACTTTCCAATCCGTGCATACGCCATCTGATATTTCATTTTTGTCTACATCCCACTCAAACAGCGATTCTCCTACACATTGCTGTAGGTTTGCAGAGCTGTCCAGTTGATATGAATCTAAACCATACCATTCTGAATCAATAACATTTAGTGTGTCGCCACTTGTCTTTTTTGCTTTGTCCTTACCACCACATCCGGCAAGTCCGATTGCCAGACTTAATGTAAGTAGGATAATCATAGCAATACTTAATGTCTTCTTTTTCATCATACTATTCCTTTCTTTAAATTTTTAATTAGGTTTATACATTGAAGCATGAAACTTGATGTTCATTGCTTACAAACACGGGTTTAGGTTCCTCAAGTCTGCATTTATCTGTTGCAAATTCACACCGGTCACAAAATCTGCATCCTGAACCTATCTTTATTAAGCTTCCCGGATCGCCTTTTAAAATGTGCTTTTCTCTATCTCTCAGATTTGGATTCAGTATAGGCGCAGAATCCATAAGACTCTTGGTATATGGGTGCATTGGGTTTTCTGATACATCCTCCGTACCTCCAAACTCGACTAATTTACCTAAATACATTACCGCGATTTTATCACTTATATACTTAATTACATTTAGATCATGCGTAATAACCAGATAAGTCAACTCCATCTCTTCCTGCAAGTCTAGTAATAAGTTTAAAATCTGTGCTTGAACAGATACATCCAAAGCACTTGTAGGTTCATCTAAAATCATTATCTTAGGATTAAGCGCCAATGCTCTTGCAATTGCAATCCTTTGTAACTGTCCACCTGATAATTGGTGAGGATAGCTGTCCAAATACCTTTGATCCAACTTGACCATATTAAGCACATCTTTAGCTTTTTGTTTTGCTTCTCTTTTGGGGATTCCGTGTATGATCATAGGCCTCATTATTGAGCTTTCAACAGTTTGGCGTGGATTCAGATTAGCTGCAGGATCTTGAAATACTACTGCAACTTCTTGGTGCAGTCTCTTCATATCCGCTTTAGTTGCATTTCTTAAATTTATTCCATCGATATTGACATTTCCACCTGACATTTTTGCAAGTCTTAGCATTACTCTTGCCAAAGTCGTTTTTCCACTTCCTGATTCACCTACCAGACCTACAATCTCGCCTTTATTTATTTTTAAACTTATATCATCAACGGCTTTTATATATTGTTTCTTACGTTTTATAATGCCCTTCGATATCTCAAAATACTTCTTTATTCCTTCAACTTCAATCATGGGTTTAGGAGCACGTATAATATCTTTATCTGCATTCATATCTATACCTCCTTTAATTCAAAGCATCTGTAGCTATGTCCATTCTCCAGCACCACTAGAGGAGGTTCTTGGTTTCTGCACCTGTCCGTAGAATATGGGCATCGATTTGCAAACCTGCACTCCTCTTTTTTTTCTGTTATTCTCGGTACACTACCTTCAATAGTTGTCAAGCGTCCACGATTTTTAGTAATTCTCGGTAATGCTTGCATAAGCAACTTGGTGTATGGATGAATAGGATTTTTAAATATTTCGTAAACATCACCCATCTCGATAATCTCACCGGCATACATTACACCTATCTTATCTGCAATTTCTGCAACAAGACCAAAATTATGTGTTATCAACATTATTGCTGTATTATAGTTGTTTTTTAAATGTTTTAGTATATCTAAAATCTGAGCCTCTATGGTAACATCGAGAGCTGTTGTAGGTTCATCCGCTATCAAAAGCTCCGGATTCCTCGACAACATCATAGCAATCATTACACGCTGTCGCATGCCTCCGGAAAGTTCATGTGGAAAACTATTTGCACGTTCCTCAGCATCCGGCATTTTTACTTGCTTAAATAAATCGATAACTCTATTCCAAGCATCGACCTTATTCACTTTATCGAGCATAATAGCTTCTTGAACCTGGTTCCCAACCTTGAAAACCGGATTAAGAGAATCAAGAGGGTTTTGAAAAATCATACCAATTTCTTTTCCGCGAACTTGCTCAATTTTTTTTGAGCTCATCTTAACAAGATTTTCACCCTTAAACATCGCCTCGCCTGAAATCACAGCATTTTTTGCAGGAAGCAACTGTAGTAAACTGTGAGCAATTGTTGATTTACCACATCCTGATTCACCTACTAATGCAAAGATCTCTCCTTTGTTAATTGTGATATTTATTTTATTTACTGCGGACAGATATCCATCTTTAACTTTATAATCAATAGATAGGTCGTTTATTTTTAGTAATTGTTCACTCATGTTGCACCTCCTATTGCGATTTCATATGTGGATCGAGTATATCTCTCAATCCCTCACCCAGCAAATTGAACCCCAAAGTCGTATATACTAATGCGAGACCGGGAAATACACTAAGCCAAGGTGCTCTGCTAATATATTGCATCCCTTTCGATAGAGCCAGTCCCCAGTCAGGTGATGGTGCCTGAGATCCTAATCCCAAGAATGATAATGTTGTAGTTGACATTATAGTTCCGGGCAAATTCATTGAAACCATAACTATCAATGATGGAACAACATTTGGAAAGATATACCGAAACATCAATGACATGGAACTTTCACCAAAGGTTCTTCCGGTTTCAATAAATGCCATTGTCTTTAAAGACATTGTCTTAGCTCTAACAGGTCTTGCATAGCTTGCCCAACTCACAAGAGAAATTGCAATTACTGTATTTGTAAGACCTTTTCCCAAAATAGTTACAACCGCAAGGGCTAAAATTGTTCCCGGAATACACCATGTTAAATCTGTTAAGAAAGAAAAGCTTCTATCAATCCATTTTCCAAAGAATCCGCAAATCATTCCTATTGTTACACCAAGCACCAATTGTATAATTGCTCCTAAGAATGCGACCCACAGCGCAACTCTCGTACCAAATACCGTTCTGGAAAAAACATCCCTTCCAAGTTCATCGGTACCGAATAAAAATTTTGCACTCGGATGAACCATCCTTCCGCCTACGGCTTGTTTTGTGTAACTATATGGTGATATTTCATTGGCAAATATAGCTATTAAACATACACTTAATATCATTATTAGACCAATCATAAAGTTTCTGTTTCTAAGACAGTCCTGTATTGTCTCTTTTATACGCGAGTTTTTCATCAGTTGTCACCTCCGCTCATAGAAACTCTAATTCTTGGATCAAGAAAACCGGTTATGATATCGCTAAACAAGTTACAAATCACCGTAAGAATCGCAATAATCAGTAGGACTGCCTGTACAACCGGTATATCTTGCACAACAATTGAATTTAGGAGAAGCGATCCCATACCCGGAAGTCCGAATACTTTTTCTGTTATTACCGCACCGCTAATCATCCATGGAAGCGACATGAATAACAGAGTGACAACTATTACCAAAGCATTTCTTAATACATGTTTATACAGAACAACTTTTCTTGGTAGCCCCTTCGCATATGCTGTCGTTACATATTTTTCATTCAACACTTCTAAAACTTCAGCTTTTGTGATTCTCAATGTGCTTCCTAATCCTGTTAGGGTTATTGTTATGACCGGAAGTACATAATGTGCTGCTGTTTCATAACCGCTTATAGGTAAAACATGTAGCTTTACTCCGAATATTACTATAAGTAAAGTACCTAACCAAAATGATGGTACAGCTGTAAATATAAGTGATAAATTCACAGTGGCTTTATCCACAAGGCTATCTTTATGTATTGCACAATACAATCCTAGCGGTAATGCAATAATCATTTCTAACAAAAGTGACCATCCACATAGTTTTAAACTATATGGAATTCTATCGCTCATTAAATCCCACACTGCCGCTTTATATCTCGTTGATGTTCCAAAATCCAGATGGAGAACTTTGACCACCCAATTTTTATACTGCACAAGAAATGGCTGATCATATCCAAGTTCATGTGCAATCTGAGCTTTTCTCTCAGCTGATACTTTATCATTTATTGCCATATCAACAGGATCTCCCGGCATAGCATACATTAAACAAAATACCAAGAAAGATACGGCAAATACAAGTAATACTCCTACTAAAATTCTCTTGATTACATAGTCTCGCATAATGTTCACTCCTATACCTCTAATTGAAGCTTTCTAATCATTATGATTATTCATTTTCATGATAGTCCACAAATTTATAGATGTCAACGGAAAAATAACAAGTTTTCGAATTATGAGAAATTGACAGTGAATATTTTTTGATATATATTTAAGCTACAAAAAACGGAGGTAAACCACATATGAATAGAAAAGACATTTTAACCGCCCACCTAAATAAAATTTTTGAAGAAAAGAGTTTCCCCGGCGTAAGCGTTTGCATTCGTGGACCCGAGGGAATCATATATGAACACGGCTTTGGTCACATCGATATGGCAAAGAGCAGAGAAATAAACAAAGATACGATAATGGGAATTGCATCTATGAGCAAATCCATGACTGCACTAGCCTGCGCAATGCTTCAGACTGAAGGAAAACTAAACTTCTCAGATCCCGTGACCGACTACTTTCCTCAGTTTCGTATTCCCGGAACTCCGAGAGAGAGCGTTACATTAAGACATCTCGCCATGCACACAGCCGGAGTTCCACCTATCGCACCACTTGAGTGGTCGATTGTAATGAACACTCCCGGAAGAGACACAGAATACGAAAGAGAGCTTAGAAAAAGTGCACCTAACAAGATGGATACGATTGCAGATATCATCGACTTCATCGCAAATAGTGGAGCATATGAACCGCTGGGTGCTCCAGGCGAGTACATGAGCTATTCTAACGATGCATATGCCATTCTCTCCTATGTAGTCGATAAGGCTGCAGGGCAGAGTCTTGAGAGCTTTCTTGATGAGCGTATTTTTAAGCCTCTTGGCATGACAAGGACAGTGCTTGACCTTGATGGAAGTGAGGCTAATAAACTTGGAAGTGACGGTAACATTACCGAACTGTTTGAAAAGGATGAGGAAGGTAACCTCTACTCTGATAGAGAATGGTCTGTCCTGCCCCCTTTTAGAGGCTGTGCCTGCGTTAAATCTACAGCAGATGATATGGCTAAATACTACCTGATGATTGCTCAGAACGGTATTTTCAAAGGAAAGAGGATAATACCTGCAGAGGCTGTCGAAATCCTGATTGGAAGAGAGTTTCCGGAAAGACAAAGACCTTTCTACTGTTTCGGCCTAAATAAGAGACTGATGGCCGGACGTGTACTTTGCGAACATGCCGGAGGGCTACATGGAGTTTCAACAAACGGAGGTCTTATTAGATCTGAAGATGAACTTTCCGGCTACGGACTTGCAGTTTTATGTAACGAGAGCGAAGTATCAACGGAGGATATGTTCTACGCTTGCTATAATCTGGTTTTAGGACTGGATATAGATTTAATACACCGCTGGTTTATACCTTCGGGCAAGAAATTCCTCGACCCTGAGATGATAGTTGGAAAATACATATGCCGAGAGGCAAATCCCGTATATAATATTGTTACACTTACAGATGATTTTGAGCTTCATGCTGAGTATCAGGGCGAGCCACTCGAGCTTCATTTATGTTACGGCACTCTGTTCAGTGCGAGAACTAAGGAGGATCCAGATACGAATTACACGTCCATGGAATTCCTTGTTAGAGACGGCAAAGCCTGGGGAGTCAGATGTGGAACTCGCATATATCAAAGATTTGAAGAATAGCCTAATTCGGCTTTATTTAGTCATCAGCATTAAGTTTGTTAAATGCATTCATGCAAATGAAGATTTAGAAAAAAATATGCAATATTACAAAAAACTAAGAGGAGGTGAAACCTCCCCTTTTAATTTCTGCTAAACTTTTGATATACTAGTTCAAAACCTCGTAATCTGCGAAATTTACACCAATCATCTCTTCTTTCTCTGCGCTTAAACTTACAACGAAGTCCATTCCGTAATCCTTAGAGATGTTCTTCAGTCTTGTTAAGAACTCAGGTAAATCGCCGAGTGAGAAGTCAGCATGCTTGAGTATGCTGT
Source organism: [Eubacterium] infirmum (assembly GCA_900450455.1). Lineage (GTDB taxonomy): Bacteria > Bacillota > Clostridia > Peptostreptococcales > Anaerovoracaceae > Eubacterium_B > Eubacterium_B infirmum. The sequence continues at coordinate 221,848 of UGGN01000002.1, read as the reverse complement.
CTATGTAAATAGTCTTAATATCATGATCAGAACTTATGATTCCATATAAAAATCCGATGTATTCGTCGCTATTTGTTACATGCTCATAATCCTCCATGCAAACGACTCTAATCTTATACTTAAGATCATACATCAGACGGGCATTCTTGTTGATAAAAATGATGTTGCCATCACTCTTTTCAGCTTCAGTATTTGCAAGCCCAATCATCATTTTGGTCTTTCCTGTTCCCTTGTGACCAATCAATAGTTTAACCATAATGCAGTCCTCCTAACATTTTGTTATCGCTATTATACACTATGTATCATTAGTATTCAATGACAATTTTGTAAAACAATTTTGTTAATTTAATAATATATTTCATGTAATCAAAGTGAGCCATTATACTTTCCTATGCTGCCCCTGAATACATTTAGATATTAGCTTTCATTACTTTTTCAAAAACCTTAAGGCGGACTTTCTAGCCTTTTCAACCTTATCCTCGTCCACATCCTCTACTGCAGATGAGCTGAGCCACCTTTTTCCATATAAAGTCTGTACCGATTCCAACATAAGACCGCAAGCATAAATGTCCTTTTCATCTGTTAACGCCTTTGTGAATGCTGCCTTTGATGTATCGCAAATTTCTTCCTTGGGCATCCCATGAAATGACATTTGCATGAGACTTGAAGCAGACCAAGCTCTGCAAAGCGCATCATCATCGCTGAGCATCTGTCTAGTCAGAAAGCCTATTTCATTTGATGTACCGACCCAGCCAAGGGCTATGATTAGCTTCCTTCTTAAAATTTCATTATCTGTCTGCACACTGGATACGATAATAGGAACAAGTCTTTCACAAAAGCTTTCATAGAAATTCCTATGCCTCGATTTTGATAAAATCTCGGCTATCATATATGCTGTAAGAACCCTAATTTCTTCACTCTCAGCTTCAGCAATCTTCTGAAATAAAAAATCCAGCCCCTCCACATCGTGCCTATCAAAGCTATTTTCTAGATAAAGCCTTCTTCCTGACTTCCATGAATCACAAATCAGCTTGTAGTGGTAATCAATCTCATCGCTTGCTCCTAGAGCCGCGATGAATTTAATTCTCTCTACGTCCGGGAAGTCCTTAATAGCTAATTCATTATATGCTTTTTCTAAACCTTCTCTTATATCACTCATTATTAAGTCTCAACTGTCCGCAAGCGGCATCTATATCATCACCGAGCTCTCGTCTTATAGTTGTAGTAATTCCGGCATTTTCTAAAACCTTTTGAAACTCAATAGCCTTGCTCCTTCTAACTGTAACAAATCCGTTATCCTTGACCTCGTTAAGAGGAATCAGATTGACATGGCAAAGCTTTCCCTTGAGAAGTCCGACCAGTTTCCGAGCACTCTGCACGCTGTCATTAACCCCACTCACAAGTGTGTACTCATAGCTTATTCTTCGCTTTGTCTTTTCGGTGTATTCATCGCAAGCTGCAAGTACCGCTGCTATGTTATAGCGGTTGTTTACCGGCATGATAGCGCTTCTATCCTCATCACTGGATGCGTGAAGTGAAATTGCAAGATTAACTTGATCAAAGTCTTCTGCAAATCTGATAATCATAGGCACTATTCCGCAAGTTGAAACAGTTATGTTTCTCATACCGATGCCAAGACCCTTTGGCTCGTTCACTATCTTGAGAAATTTTGATAGGTTCTCGTAATTATCAAATGGTTCTCCGCTGCCCATGACGACGATGTGACCGATTTTTTCACCGGTATCCTCTTCCACTGCCATAATCTGTGAAATCATCTCCCCGGCACTTAAATTTCTTGCCAGTCCCTTAATTGTAGACGCACAAAATCTGCAACCCATCCGGCAACCTGCCTGCGATGAAACACAGATTGAGTTTCCAAACTTGTACTTCATGAATACGCACTCTATTGTATTTCCATCTGAAAGCTCAAGCAAGTACTTTCTCGTGCCGTCAAGCTTTGATTTTTGGACAGTTCGTATATTAAGTTTTTCTAGGTATGCCTTATCTTCGAGCTCGTAGCGTAAAGCTTCCGGAAGATTACTCATCTCCCGAAAGCTTTTCTTACCCTTATATATCCAGTCAAATATCTGAGTGCCTCTAAAAGCAGGCTCGCCCAAACTACTGGTGAAGTCCTTAAGCTCATCTAAGGTCATACTCCTCAAATCAACTAGTTCAGACATCCTATTTCCTCACTACGCAGATTCCTGTCTTGTGACCGTTGATGTCAAAGCATTCCTCTGCCTTCGCAAATTCAACTGTATCTGCCAGAGTTTCATCCTTGATGTAATCAGCGAACTCCTTAACAGCCTCGCAAACATCTTCGTCAGCATCGAGAACAATATCAATTCTATCCATCATTTCAAAGTCATTCTGCTTACGCAATTGCTGTACCTTTGATACAACTTCTCTTGCCAGTCCTTCCTTAACGAGCTCCGGTGTAAGAACCGTATCAAGGATTGTAAATATGTTGTTCTCCATAGCTACTGCAAATCCGTCCTTTGCGCTTATTCTTACATCAACAAAGTCCTTAGGAACATTTACAGTTTCTCCGGCTACAGTCATCTGAGCTTCGCCCTTTGCATCAAGCTCAGCCACGAATGACGCAGCATCAAGCTTTGCCAGCTCAGCTCCAAACTGCTTGATATTTTTTCCCAGAACCGGTCCGGCTAGCTTGAAGTTTGGCTTTAGAGATAGGTTCATGTACTCACCTAACTCATCAGCAAACACAACACTCTTAACGTTAAGCTCTTCCATTATTAAGTCTGTAAGATCAGCAACAAGTGGCTTATACTTTCCATCCACAAGTATCTCACCGAGTGGCTGTCTAACCTTGATTCTCTCCTTCTCACGAGCACCACGACCAAGAGTTACAAAGCTTCTTACAAGTTCCATGCGCTCCTCAACCTTGTTATCTATGAGGGCTTCATTGCACTCAGGAAGATATGCTGTATGAACAGTTTCCGCGCCTGTTAGCTTTGTATATATTTCGTCTGAAATGAACGGTGCAAACGGAGCAATCAAAAGTGATACGCCTACCAATACCTCGAAGCTCGTTGCATATACGCTCATCTTATCCTCTGTCATCTCACTTCCGTAGAATCTTCTTCTAGCACGTCTTATGTACCAGTTTGAGAAGTCTTCGCTGACAAAGTCGGTAAGCGCCCTAACAGTCTTCATATGATCATAGTTATCCATGTGCTCTCTAACTTCTTTTACAAGCTTGTTATATCTTGAGAGTATCCATCTATCAAGCTCCGGTCTCTTATCATATGTAATCTCCAGTTTTCCAACATCAAGTCCGTCCTGATTTGAATATAGCACAAAGAAGTTATATACATTCTTAAGTGTTCCAAAGAACTTGCTTACAACGTCCTTAAGCCCATCTTCGTCAAACTTTGTTGGAGTCCAAGCCGGCGATACCGAAAGCAGATACCATCTTGTAGCATCTGCTCCATACTTATCAAAGAGCTCAAACGGTGAAACTGTGTTCCCCTTTGATTTGCTCATCTTCTTGCCATTTTTATCAAGGATGAGGTCGTTAACAAGTACATTCTTATATGGTGCCTTACCCATGATAAATGTGGAGATAGCCATCAGAGAATAGAACCAACCTCTTGTCTGGTCTATGCCTTCACAGATGAAGTCAGCCGGAAAGAGCTTCTCCTCAAATTGCTCCTTGTTCTCGAACGGATAGTGCCACTGTGCAAATGGCATTGCTCCTGAGTCGAACCAGCAGTCCATAACCTCTACGATTCTTTTCATTTCTTTGCCACAGTGTGGGCATTTTAGGTGCACGTCGTCAACATACGGACGATGGAGCTCTATGTTCTCATCTATATTCTCAACAGCCTTCTCAACAAGCTCTTCGCGGCTTCCTACGCATTCCAGATGACCACATTCACACTTCCAGATTGGAATTGGAGTTCCCCAGTATCTGGATCTTGATATTGCCCAGTCCTTAACATCGGCAAGCCAGTTACCGAATCTTTTCTCCCCTACGAAAGGAGGATACCAATTTACTGTATTGTTATTCGCAACGAGCTGATCCTTAAGCTCGCTCATCTTGATATACCAGCTCTGTCTAGCATAGTAAACTAGAGGTGTTCCACATCTCCAGCAGTGTGGATAGTTATGCTCTATCTTCTGCTTAGCAAATACTTTATCGTCCAGATACTTGATTATTTCTACATCAAGTCCGTCCTCCATTATGAAGTGACCCTTCCATGGAGTCTCTGTATAGCAACCCTGCTCATCAACCGGTTGAAGGAACGCAGCATTATACTTCTTGCCACACTGATAGTCATCTTCACCAAATGCAGGAGCTGTATGCACTATACCTGTACCATCTTCGATAGATACATAGTCCATGCATGTAACAAAGAAAGCCTTGTCACCTTCCTTAAGCTTGCAGAAAGGCATGAGCTGTTCGTACTCCATGTACTCAAGGTCCTTGCCCTTCATGCGCTCTACTACCTCATAGTTACCCTCGCCTAAAACTCTGTCTGCAAGCGCCTCTACCAGATAGAAGTAATTTCCTTCTTCTTTTCCGCTTATCATCTTAACTTTGACATAATCAAAGTCAGGGCCTACTGTCAGCATTGTATTTGCTGCAAGGGTCCATGCGGTTGTCGTCCATGCCAGGAAGTACTCGTTATCAGTGCCCTTCTTCTTGAACTTGACGATTAGCGTGTTTACCTTTACTTCCTTATATCCCTGAGCCACCTCGTGTGAAGCAAGCCCTGTTCCACATCTTGGGCAGTAAGGAAGAATCTTGTGTCCTTCATAGATAAGTCCCTTATCAAAGAACTTCTTTAGGATCCACCATCCGCTCTCGATATAGTCATTTTTGAGTGTGATATATGGGTCATCAAGGTCAACCAAATATGCCATTCTCTCTGTCATCTCTCTCCACTTATCTGTGTAAGTAAAAACAGACTCACGGCACTTTTCATTAAACTCCTTGATTCCGTACTTCTCTATATCCTGCTTACCGTTCATATTAAGTTGCTTCTCGACTTCGATTTCAACAGGAAGTCCGTGCGTATCCCAACCGGCCTTACGATTTACCTGGTAACCCTTCATCGTCCAGTATCTACATACTGAATCCTTAAGTGTTCTTGCCATTACATGATGTATTCCCGGCATTCCATTAGCCGTTGGAGGTCCCTCGTAAAATACATACTCCGGTTTCCCCTCACGTTCTGTTACGCATTTCTTAAGTAAATCCTCTCTCTTCCACTTCTCTACCTGTTTCTGCTGAACCTCAGCTACAGGCAGTTCGGATAATCTCTCAAACATACTTTTCTCCTTCAAAAAAATAATCCCTATACAGAAAAACTGCATAGGGACGATTATCAAACCGCGGTACCACCCTAGTTGCTTACCTCTGACAAGGTGCCTCTCATTAAAGTGTCAGGCTCCGGAGTGATATTCGAATTTAGGTTCACCGCAGATCTCTCAGCATCCGATCTACTCTCTGTAAGGTTATTAGTCTAAACCTACTTTGTCTCCTTCATCGCCTAAATATTAAGCTTTGGCCGAGCTCAAACTCGACTATATGCTATATTAACATCTCGCAGATAAGAATTCAAGTTATTTTTGTAAAAAATCCTAATATATTATAAGATTATTTGTATACCATTTATAAGTACAATAAGTAAGCAAAAACCCTGTGAGACACAGGGCTTAAGTTCCTTATTTATTTTGCTCTCTCGAGGTTGATGCGGTTCTGCTTGTCAATTTCGTAAACTCTTACCTTTACTTCATCTCCAACATTCATAACATCTTCAACCTTCTCTACGCGGTGGTCTGCCATCTTTGAGATGTGAAGAAGTCCTTCCTTGCCCGGAAGAATCTCGATGAATGCACCAAAGGTCATAATCTTCGTTACCTTACCCTCGTATGTCTCTCCAACCTCAGCATCCTTAGTTAGAAGCTCAATCTCGTGCTTAGCAGCCTCTGCTCCGGCCATATCCGAGCTGTAGATGCTTATCAGTCCTGATGCATCCTCAGCTATATCAATCTTAACACCGGTCTCTTCGATGATTTTGTTGATTGTCTTTCCGCCGGGTCCGATGACTATTCTAATCTTGTCAGGGTCTATCATCATAGTGATGCTTCTTGGAGCATACTTGGACATCTCCTTGCGTGGCTCAGGAATCTCCTCGAGCATCACATCCAGGATATGAGCTCTTCCTTCCTTGGCCTGTGCCAGAGCCTTTGATAAAATATCTCTTGAAAGTCCGTGAATCTTGATATCCATCTGAATAGCGGTTACTCCAACCTCTGTACCTGTCACCTTGAAGTCCATATCTCCGAGGAAGTCCTCCATCCCCTGAATATCACTTAGGATAGCAATTTTCTGGCTTCCATCATCTTCTGTTCTTGATATAAGTCCCATAGCGATACCCGAAACAGGTCTCTTAATTGGAACACCGGCATCCATAAGAGCTAGAGTTGACCCACAGGTTGAACCCATTGAGCTTGATCCATTTGATGAAAGTACATCAGAAACGACTCTCAGTGCGTATGGAAATTCCTCAACCGGTGGAATTACCGGAAGAAGTGCTCTTTCAGCAAGTGCTCCGTGCCCTATCTCTCTTCTTCCCGGACTTCTTGGTGATCTAGCCTCACCTGTGCAGTATCCCGGGAAGTTATAGTGATGCATATATCTCTTCTCTGTCTGCTCCGTGATACCGTCAATCATCTGAGCTTCGCTGGCAGGCGCAAGTGTACATGTTGACATTACCTGTGTTTGACCTCTTGTGAAAAGTCCGCTTCCATGTACCCTTGGAAGAAGTCCGGTCTCACACCATACAGGTCTAATCTCCGTAGTCTTGCGATTGTCAGGTCTTATGCCTTCGTCAAGAATCATATTTCTTACGGATTCCTTGGTTATGTTGTATAGAACAGCTGCGATATCCTTCTCGTTATCAGGATAGATCTCAGCAAAGTGTTCCTTTGTCTCTACTTCTACGGCATCCATATTATCTAGACGCTCAAGCTTATCAAATGTATGGATAGCTTCCTGCATTCTACCTGTTGCATAATCTCTTACTGCAGTATCAATATCCTCTGGAACTTGATTAATTACAAGCTCCTTCTTAGGCTTTCCTACTTCTGATACAATCTCATCGATGAATTCGACGAGCTTCTTAATCTCATCATGACCGAAAAAGATTGCATCGAGCATTACATCCTCAGGTACCTCATCAGCTCCGGCCTCAACCATCATGATAGCTTCCTTAGTTCCTGCAACTGTTAAGTTGATGTCTGACTGTTCTCTCTGCTCAAGTGTAGGATTGATGATAAATCTTCCGTCAACTCTTCCAACTCTTACTGCAGCGATTGGTCCTTCCCATGGAATGTCAGATGTTGCAATAGCAACCGATGCCCCTACCATAGCCATGATATCAGTCTCGCAGTCAAGATCAACTGACATTACCGTTGCAACAACTACTACGTCGTTGTGGTATCCCTTAGGGAAAAGTGGACGAAGAGGTCTATCCATAAGTCTTGAACTTAGGATTGCCTTCTCGCTAGGTCTTCCCTCTCTTCTTATAAAGCCTCCGGGAATTTTACCTGAAGCATACATCTTCTCTTCGTAGTCGCATGAAAGAGGTAAAAAGTCGATATCCTCTCTAGCCTCCTTAGAAGCGCAGACTGTAACACTGACAACGGACTCTCCGTACTTAACCATAACCTGTCCGTTCGCCTGTTCACAAATCTTTCCGAGCTCAAACTCTAAAAGTCTTCCTCCAACTGCGGTCTTAAATGTTCTATAATCTGTAAATCTTGCCATCAATAAACAACTCCTTCCTGTTTATCCTATTCCAAGGCAATAACTTCCGGCATACCAGTCCTTTTAATCTGATTTGCCTAAAAAAAGCGAGGTCTCTGACCTCGCTAACATACTTAGTATAACTACTTTCTCAAGCCTAGACGAGCAATAAGATTTCTATATCTTTCTATATCTACGTTCTTGAGGTAGTTAAGAAGGTTTCTTCTCTGACCGACCATCTTAAGTAGTCCGCGTCTTGAGTGGTGATCCTTCTTATGAACCTTAAGGTGCTCGTTCAAATCGTTAATTCTTGCTGTTAAAACAGCTACCTGAACTTCCGGAGAACCTGTATCTCCTTCTTTAGTTGCATATTCGCTGATGATTGCAGCTTTCTGATCCTTAGTTATCATGTCTTTTCTCCTTTTTATTAAATACGCTTTTGTCGAGAATGCGTTGGAGTGTCGCAAAACCAAACAAAAGTAAATTACTTAACAATGTTATCACGATATTTGATATATTGCAAGCTATTTATTTCACATCAGCTTATTAGCTGTAATAGCGGAAAACACCCTTAACCTTGCCTAGAATCTTAACATCTCTAACAATTATCGGGCTCATATCGTCGTTCTCCGGTTGGAGTCTGATGTGGTCCTTCTCCTTATAGAAGGTCTTTACTGTAGCTTCACTTTCGAAACCATCTACCATAGCAACAACAATCTCACCATTGCGAGCCGTCTGCCTCTGCTCTACTAATATGAGATCTCCATCGAAAATACCGGCATTAATCATACTCTCTCCCTTAACCTTGAGCATGAAATTATTACCGGATACGTATCTGGCGGGAACCGGGAAGCAGTCATCTACATGCTGTTCAGCAGTTATAGGTGTACCTGCTGCTATTGTTCCAACAACCGGTACGTTTATTATTTCTTCGTTAACCGGCTCAAGTTCCGGTTCCTTGATAGCCTTATGCGTTTCTCTTCCTACTATTACGAGAGTTCTGGGCTTAGCCGGATCTTTCTTAACATAACCCTGCTGTGCAAGACTCTCCAAATCATTATGCACTGTTGATGTAGACTTAATATCTAAGGCTGCTCCTATCTCTCTAACCGTAGGTGCATATCCCTTCTCATCGAATTCCTTGCGCATAAAATCAAGGATTCTCATCTGTCTTGCCTTTGCTTTTTCCTTTGCTTTGGACATATCAAACTCTCCTTTTTATCTATCTTATTGATAATACCACATTAAAGTCAAAAAGTAAACATCAGTTCTTTATTTTTACAAACAAGTATCTGTTCTGTTCTTTTTATGCTCACCTTATTTTCACAAAAATAATAACAGGATTATGGTATAATATAACGATTAGTCTTGATTGAGAGGAGGATTCTATGGCAAGACGCATGACTACCAATGTATTTTCAAAGAAAGTACTTTTCATCCGATACATTCTTACACTTCTATCCGTATTTATATTCATATTCACAATTACTTTATCACCTATATACTCAAAAAGCATACAAAAGCTACCAATAAGCACTAAGACCATAGACGGAAGACCGACAACCGGCAGTTCTCTGGCAGTAGCTAATAGCAAGGGGTACTCTATAGACCAAAGATACTCCCCGGCAGGAAGCATTATCACTGAGATTAAAACAGGGCAAATCCTATGGGATGAAAACAGCACGAGAAAGTGGACTCCGGCAAGCATGTCCAAGCTCATGACTGTAGCGCTTACATACGATGCTATCAAAAAAGGAAAACTGTCCATCAATACAGCCGTGCCCGTTAAGGAAAGGCATGCGAGGATTGCAGCAAATTCGAGTCTAAGCAATAATAATATGCAGGTCGGTGCTTCATATACCGTGGGAGAACTAATAGAACTAATAGCAGTCCCCTCTTCAGCTGCAGCCACCTACATGTTAATGGACCTTTTGGCACCTGATATCGACACCTTTGTCAAAATGATGAATAAGAAGGCTAAAGAGCTTGGAATGGTCAACACGAGGTATGTTAATCCTATCGGTGTACTAAATGTCCTCCTCGGAAAAGACGGACCGTCAGGCGACCCATATGCCGATAACTATACAACTGCACATGATTACGCCTGTCTTTGTACCTATCTCGTAACAAACTATCCCGACCTATTGAAGCATACAAAAAATGCAAATCTTGTATCAAAACCGGGAACTATCTATGAAGAGCATTTCGAGGGCCACAACTATTCCCTAGCCGGAGAAAAATATGCCTTTCCCGGAGCAGACGGCATCAAAACCGGTTCTGCCAGAAAGGGATATAACTACAGCCTTACAGCTAAGCAAGGTAATACACGCATGATAGAGATTATCCTCGGCGTAAGCGTTTGGGAGGATGAGCTGGCAGAATCTATGAGACACCCTATTGGAAACTCGATACTGGAGGATGCCTTTGCCAAGTATGAATACCGCAAGCTTCTATCTGCCGGTACCTATTCTGTTAAAGGTAAGATAATAAGGGTAAAAAAAGACTTCTACGACTGTGTACCAAAAGATTATAAACCGAAATTCATATGCGACTTCAAGACCAAAACGCTTAAACTCAATATATCAAACAGAAAATATATCAATGGCTTTACCGAGCCAAGTGCTAAGTTTACGATTCTCGAAGACAATGCGAAATCCGGTGTTTCATCGTCAAATGGCAGTTTTATCTCGTTCATGAAGAAAATATTTATATTTATAATAATACTGATTTGCCTCCTGTTTATACGTAGCTACATAAGCTATAAGAACAGAGCATCAAAACGCAAATACGAAAGACGACGTTAAAACCCTTGACTTAAAAACCATGATCACAACAAATAGGAGCCGGAATTTTACTTCCGACTCCTATTTGGATTAGTTGAGGTTTGGCCAGTTTCACCTTTAATTTGGTTCCTTAGTCTTCTTTGTCTTTTGGTTGTTGTAAATGCTCACGCCACATATTGAAGTAAGCGACAAAATCATAAATGCAAGCCATAGAACCAGATCTTTGCTATCGCCTGTATTCGGAGTATTATCAGTCGAAACAGGCTTTGCTTGTTTTTCATTCCCCTTATTTGGGTCTTTGTCCTTATTCTGCTCTTGCTCTTGATCATGATTTACAAGAGCCGTCTTGATTGTCAAAGACGCTCTAGCTTCACCGTCGTCAAACTTCATTGTTATGGTATGCATACCTGCATCGAGTTTTTCGAGAGCTGAAGGTTTAAGCGTTACGATTGTACTTCCCGCCTTTGCCGTATAGTCTGTATCGAGAGTCAAAGGCGTTCCATCAATCTCTACGGATTTGAAATGGTTGAAACAGCTATCGTCATCCTTGCTTCTCTTTGCCGTTAATACAGGTGCATCGCTACTTCCCTTTGTCCAAACGATTCCTCCTCCGATGATCGTATATGTTACATCAGGTATAGGCTCCTCAGATTTTATGAATTCCGCGCTGACTTTCACATCGGACTCAGGCATTATGAACTTATCATCGGTAAGAGCAATTTCATTGTTATCTGAATCCTTAACGCTGAGTACACTAAGCTCATATCCGCTATCTGGTGATACCGTCAGAGTTATCTCCTCACCCGAGCTTATGTCGCTGAGCTTACTTGCCACAACCATACCATGTTCTGCTGCATTTACCGTAACGGAATATTTTGTTCCAAGTGCCGGTATAATAGCGGTGTCCTTTACTCCACATCCTGAGCATACACGAATTTTCTTTCCCTTTTGACCAATCTTAGGGTGTATTGTGATTGTCCACTCACCGAATGTGTGATCGAGCTTATCTATCTTTTCACCCTTATCCATTCTTGAGTTACAGCCCTTGCAGTATTCGTCTCCGGTATATCCCTGACTTGAACATGTCGCCGGTTTGGCATTTCTGATTTCGAGCTGAGATTTATCCTCTACACATATATGTATTTTCTTTGTAGCTGTTCCTTTTTCTAAAATTTCACCGCAATCAGGACACACCTTATTTCCTGTATAGCCTGCACCCTTTTGGTTACAGTAAACTACTCTTACACTCGAACTGTCGAATACCGGTTCACCGTGTCCTTTCGCCGGAATAGTCTTACCTTTTTCGAGTACCTCCATGCATTTTTCACAGAGAGTATCGTCTTCCTTACCTTTTGCAGTACAGGTAGGGGCAATTGCACCGCTGTGTATTCTACCGGTTCCCTCGTGATTGCAATCGGTAAATACGGCTTCGATTTCTACCATATAATCACTCCAAAGATTGTCAGCAGTCTTAGGAATGTCAACAACTGTAAAGGTCGTCTCACTCGAGTAGTTATCGTTTAAGCTGACGCCTCCTTTTATTACATTCCAGTGGTCGAACTTTTTACCTATAAGGCTGCCTACAGGTTCAGACGCTTTTATCGTCAGAGTTTGCCCCGTCTTTCCTGATAAGGTTTCCTTTCCTTCATATAACGCTTTGCCGTTTGCTACTACAACCGGATATGTATCTTTGATAACCTTGCGGAAAACAGGATGCGAACAAACGAGACATTCGCTGTTAAATATCATATCACCTGAAGCATCATCCGAAACATATCTCCATGTGCTGTATTGATGCAGTTCGAACTTCCTATAATTATCACAACTCTTGCATGCAAACCAGTGAGCAGCAATCGTTACACCGAAGACAGCTTTGCCGTCTACTATATACTCACCACTTACTGTAGTATCAGGATCATAAGGTATCGATGTACCGTTTTTGTCGTAATACTTCCATGTGCCGGCATTTGCACCCATCAAGTTATAAATTTCCTCTTTGGTGTACACTTCATGATTGTGAGGTAATTTATCAATTTTCTGTGTCTGCTCATGTCCACAGAAGGTACAGCTTCTCGTCTCTGTTCCGTATTCAGCTTCAGTCGGTGCTTTAGTTTCAGTCCATGCTCCGTATGTATGCTTCTCAGGATTAGTTTTTCCGAGCATTTTTCCACAGCTGCATTCAGTCCAGTGATAGACATCGTCATTATTTATTATGTTGTATTCGTGCACATGACCCGGTTCAAGTTTATCGATAATGTGATATTGTTTATACTTGCAGACCGAGCATATCCTTGTCTTATAACCTTCCAGCTCATCTGTAGCCTCGCGTTCAATCTTCCATTTTCCGAAAGAATGCGGTGCTTCCGTACCCGGCTTGATATCCTCTTCACAGCCATGGCATTTCATAGCATGTTTATCGGATATAAGTGCGGATGGGCCATCCGGAATGTCAATATATCCACCCTTATATATCGGTAAAGGAATATATAGATGAGTCGCACTGAGTGTTACCCTCTTTGTAGTTGCTGTACGTCCTTTCGAATCCGTAATTACGCAATAGTATTGCTGTGGAAAGATACATACAGAAGTTGGTCCTGCTTCTATTGCCACTTTTAAATTCGGTGTATCAGAACCTGAGATAAAATCACCGAAATCCTCCAGCTTTCGATCTTTACTCTTTCCCACACGATACCATTGATATGTGAGCGGTCCGTCATTGTGGTTCGATATTGAAGCACGAACAGTAAACTCCGCAATCTCAAGATCATACTCCCATGTACTTATATTAGGTATTGGAGCCTCGAAATTCTTAGGTTGCCGCATTATATACGGACCGTCAATCTTCTTGCCGCATATCGTACAGTGCCCGCTTTTATCATATGTATGTTCGTGTTCCGGACCCGTATAATCACTTCCCGGCGGTACTACGGCTGTTCCGCAGTTTTTACACGCATCGCCGCCTTCTTCGAGACAATTACCGCATTTTTTACAGTGATGATCGTCCCAGTCTCCCGATTCCGGGCATACATCATGTTCGCAGTGTTCCCTACAGTTTTCGCAACGCTTGCAGAACTCACAGAGCTCATCTTCTTCAAAACAGTCTCCGCATTCACTGCATACATGATCGTCCCAGTCCGGATCATCAGGGCAAATTCCATGCTTACAATGGTAGGTTTCTGCACAGTTCTCGCAGCGTCCACAGTAATTACAAGGATCTTCTCCTGAACACTTACTGCATTCAGGACAAAGATGATCTTCATAATCGGACGACTCAACGCACAGTTCATGTATACAGCCTTCCTCTTCACTCTTCTTTATACAGCATTCCCTGCATAAACCACAGTCGGGACATTCAGCATCGGAATCACAGATGAAACACTTATCACACTCTATGCATTTATTATCATCCACGCACTGAAGACAGTGTGAACCTTCTCCGGCTTCAGGGCACCATTCTCCATTGCTGACATGTTCATCACATTCACTGCAGTGCCAACCGGCAGCTTTACAACAATCAACACACACTGCATAGTCCGGTACTATATCCTGAGAGCCTTCGCATAGTTCGGCATCACCTTCGGTACAGCGACCGCACCCGATGCAGTGAGGCATATCTGCATAGCATTCGGCACAAAGATGACAGTATTCACAGTAATTATCTTCTGCTCCATACATGCAGTTTCCGCATCCTTCACATATTAAACTCTCTCCTGTGCAATGAGGGTCCGGATCTCCCGGATGATTTTCCGAACACTGTTCTTCGGTTAGCAAACAAGCGCCGCATTCCTTACAGTGATATTCTCCAAAATATGAAGAAATGCAATCATCACATACATTACAACCCGGACATATAGTTCCCTCAAGACCACAGTTAACACAGTGGTCGGGTCTGTCATCAGTTGCACAAGCATAGCAAAGTCCACAGTCCGGACAGAAATAATCGTCTCCATACGCCGCACGGCATGCGCCACATTCCGGACAATGATTTTTCTCGTAACAATCCGAATTTGTGCATTCATTCGAACATCCACCGCAGTCAGGGCACATATAATCATCCCAATGGTAGTGTCCACAGTATGGACAGTCCTGACCATCATCATGTCCCGCAAAGACTGATATAGGGAAAACTCCTTCGATTAAAATAACACAAAGTAAGAGAGTTAACATTTTTTTCAGTTTTTGCTTCATAGCATTTCACCTCTCCTAATAATTGATACATTGCTTTATTTTTATACATCGCTTCAAAATCTCATAAGCTTGTGCTTTTACATTTCAAAAACCTCCTTCAAACTACTTATTCTCGAGAGAATGCTTATCTTCGGTAAGATTTCCCTTCCTCCGAAAAACGTCTTTTTATATTTTCTCTAAGTATATTTATATAAATATACTTATATTAACTATATAATATCAAAATTCTGCACATTTTACCCCCGTAAAAATACGGGGAATTTTGAAAAAATTAAATTATTTTTTTCAAAATACAAAAAACCTCCTTAACGTTTATCCGATAAAGAGGTTTAATATCAATATGAAATTGTTTTTAAATCAATATAAAGTTTATGTATTAAATTTTAAATGTCTGGAACTTCTCTTCTGTTCCGTCGTCCTCGCCAAATTCATAGTCATTCCCCGGCAGTATCGCATTTGCAAGTATACCTACTATTGCAGCAATAGCCAGACCTGAAAGCGTTATGCCGACACCTTTTATTGAGAAGCTGACTCCACCCACAGAGTTAAATCCTAGTGCACAAACGAGTATCAAGGCTGCTATAATTGTATTTCTTGACTTTGTAAAGTCAACCTGGTTCTCAACTACGTTTCTTATGCCGATAGCTGAAATCATTCCATAAAGGATAAATGAAACTCCACCGATCGTCGAAGCCGGGATGCTCTCAATCAAGAAGCTTACCTTAGGTATAAATGAGAGTCCTACAGCAAAGACAGCTGCTATTCTTATTACTCTGGGATCATAGATTTTTGTTAGAGCAAGTACTCCTGTGTTTTCACCGTAGGTTGTGTTGGCAGGTCCTCCAAATGCTGATGCCAGGCATGTTGCAAGTCCATCTCCGAGCAGAGTTCTGTGAAGACCCGGGTCAGCAATGTAGTTTCTCTTTGTTGTAGCACCGATTGCTGTTATATCACCTATGTGCTCCATCATTGTAGCAAGAGCTATAGGCATGATTGTAAGTATGGATGATACGTCAAACTTCATCATCTGAATTGGTGGTAATCCTATCCACGATCTTGATGCAGCTGCACTGAAATCGATTTCTCCCATACAAGCTGCTACCGTGTACGATGCTGCCACTCCGAGAATGATAGGTATGATTTTGAGCATTCCCTTACCCCAGATATTAAAGATAATGATAGTTGCAACGGCGACTAATGCAACTACCCAGTTTGTCTTGCAGTTAGCTATAGCTGAAGGTGCAAGAATTAAACCGATAGCAATGATTATAGGTCCTGTTACAACCGGTGGGAAGAACCTCATTACACGTTTTACACCAAAGCCCTTTATCAAAGCCGACATAACTATATATACAAGCCCCGCACAGAAAACACCTCCGCATGCATATGGAAGCATCTCCTTATTCGGCGCACCGTTTACCATGGGTGCTACAGCACCGTATCCGCCTAGGAATGCAAATGATGAACCTAGAAAGGCAGGAACCTTTCCCTTTGTTAGGAAGTGGAAAAGCAAAGTTCCAAGACCTGCCATCAGAAGCGTTGTGCTTACGCTAAGACCCGTCAAAATTGGAACGAGAATCGTCGCTCCGAACATGGCAAATGTGTGTTGAAGTCCCAAAATAAGCATTTTGGGCAAACCAAGCTGCCTGGCATCGTAAATGCCATTTTCATTAACATTTTTGTTTGACATATATTTCTTGTATGATTATATCATAGGCTAAATCATACTCTCCTTTCCATTTTTACTGTCTGTGTCATAATACATTTAGATACTGTGGACTTTTTATCTATTTCTGTAGCATTGACTACTTGATAGGAGTGTATTGCCGCTACATTATCTGAAATGTTTATTAGTTGGATGTTGCCGGAGGCTTTGCTTTCCGAGTACTTATATCGATCAAGTTTACGAGGATAATTGTAAGGTGGATCTGACAGTATCAAATCTTTATGAAAGGAGGCGCTTTCAATGATATATGTTGGCATTGATATCGCCAAGCTTAATCACTATGCCTCTGCCATCGATTCCGATGGTGTGGTACTCATCGAGCCGTTCGAATTCTTGAATGACAATGCGGGTTTTTACACCCTCTTATCCAAGCTCAATTCCTTTGAATTGGATGACATCATCATTGGTCTTGAATCCACTGCTCATTATGGCAACAACCTGGTTTCTTTCCTTGTCACCAAAGGTCTGCACGTCTGTGTCATCAATCCGATACAGACCGCCACTTTGCGGAAGAACAATATCCGTAAAACCAAGACGGACAAGGTCGATACTCTGGTAATTGCTAAAGCCGTCGCATTGATGGATCACCCAAGATTTGTTACTCTGTATGATATTGCTCTCATGCAACTGAAGAATCTAGGGAGATTCCGGATGAAGCTTGTTAAGCAGCGTTCTCGCACCAAGATACAGCTCACTGCTTACCTGGATCAGGTCTTCCCTGAACTCCAGTATTTCTTCAAGTCCGGTATTCATCAAAAGACGGTCTACGCTATCCTAAAAGAGGCACCCTCTGCTACCCGGATTGCTTCCATGCATCTGACTCATCTTAAGAAC
Organism: [Eubacterium] infirmum; assembly: GCA_900450455.1. Taxonomy (GTDB): domain Bacteria; phylum Bacillota; class Clostridia; order Peptostreptococcales; family Anaerovoracaceae; genus Eubacterium_B; species Eubacterium_B infirmum. The sequence continues at coordinate 204,537 of UGGN01000002.1, read as the reverse complement.
CTTCTTGTGTCTAATTCCCACGGACACTTCAAGAAGGAAACGGCCTTAGAATTAAGAGTTCTGGCACAGAAGTCCGTCGGCACTGCCGACAGATCTCTATCCATTCAGATTACTCAATCTATCGCCCAGATCGAGCTACTGGATAGTCAACTTGATGCGGTAGAGTCTGAGATGAAAGACATTGTCACATCTCTCGACTCTGTTATCATGACCATACCGGGTATCGGTCCCATCAACGGGGGAATGATTATCGGTGAAATCGGTGACATTAACCGCTTTTCCAAGCCTCGCAAGCTGCTTGCCTTTGCGGGTCTTGACCCATCCGTTTACCAATCCGGAAACTTCATTGCGAAGAAAACCAAAATGTCAAAACGGGGTTCTTCCGCCCTTCGTTATGCCCTCATGAACGCTGCTCACAATATTGTGAAGTACAATCAGACATTCAAGGAATACTATGATTCTAAAAGGGCCGAAGGCCGTGGCCATTACAATGCTCTTGGACATTGCGCCGGCAAGCTTGTCCGTATCATCTACAAGATGCTTAAGGACGATGTGGAATTTAACTTAGATTAGATTCCATCCATATGATTTTTGAGGCTTCCTGCTGGGAGGTCTTTTTAAGCTGCGCTTCTTTCTAAATGCAACTTATTCTATTTTCTTCTGAAATTTACCTTGACTTTTCATAGTTGGTCTCCTTCTGAATAATAAATAGCTTATAGAACACCTATTAACGATTATATATGTTTACAACGGGCTTTGTTCCCGTCTCATCAAAGTCAATTCGTATTGTCTCAACATGTGACGTAGGAATGTTCTTTCCAACGTAATCGGCTCTTATAGGTAACTCTCTGTGTCCCCTGTCAATCAAAACTGCAAGCTGTATAGTGCCCGCCCTTCCATAATCTGAAAGTGCATCAAAGGCCGCCCTGGCAGTTCTTCCTGTATAAAGCACATCGTCGACTAAAACAACGTGCTTCCCATTGATGTCACACGGAATTATGGATTCATTTTCTGTAAGAACATTGACGTCCTGAGGCTCAATATCGTCTCTATGACCGCTTATATCGAGCACGCCCGTTGGGATATTGCGTTGCTCTATGGTCTTCAAAAACTCACTGAGCTGATTTGCAATAGGCACACCGCCCTTGGCAATTCCAACAATTACAACATTATCAGCACCGTTATTTCTCTCGATAATTTGATGTGCAATTCTGCGAAGTGCCCTCATGATTTCATCTGTTGTCATTAACTGTGATTTAAATTTCATGCTTTTACCCTTACTTCGGAAACAAAAAAATCCTGTCAAGACATGCTGACAAGATGCTCAAAAATCGTATGATCTATCACTACCTTATCGGCATCTCTGTACCGACTTAAAGATGTTCTTTTCACATAAAATAATATAATATCTATAGACTTATGTCAAGCAGGTGTATATAATAATTCGTATCCGAATAAGCAAGAAAAAGGAGAATCACAATGGATTTAAGCTATGTGAAATCCCTTTCGTTTCCACTCCCTGAAGAGCTCGAGAAATTAAAGGGTGCAGGATATTTTGACGAGTTTAAAGAAAGAGCAAAGTATCACCTTAATAGAGAAAACCTTCCTGATGAAGTTAAGAAGAGAATTATTTTAGAGATGCATAATTCAGACGTAAAACTAAGAGAGTATACTCTCACAGAGGATGTACTTATAGAGCAGATAGCTGAGTATGCACCGGGGTTCTCACGTGATGATTTCAAAAAGCTTGCAGGAGACACGGACTATATCTTCGTTAATGGTGAGAAACGATATGTGGATTTCAGCGTTTCCTCCCTATTTATCACTAGTGAGCTTCTGACTAATTGGCCGGGAAGCACCTACCTTGATGACAAGAGTCCTGAGGTATCTGAATCCAGAGACCATATGAGAAGCACCGGCTCAGCTGAAGTAGATATAGATGTTGAATTTATCGCTGATATAAATCCCGATGTTGCAAAGGGTAATAAACTTTCCGTTCACATTCCTTATCCTTCTCCGCAAGGCCTCGGCATGAGTGATATCGAGTTCATCAGCTCATCAAAATCTTGCGATATTGCGCCCGAGGATGCTCTACAGAGGACTGTTCATTTCAGCGCAGACGGTAGCATCGATAATTCATTTAAGGTTCGATGCAGAGCTAAAATGAAACAAACTTATATGAGCTTTGATGATATAATTTCGGCAGGAAATGATACAACAGATGCTAGAGAAGCTGAGCTATTAAATGAGATTCGTCAAAGCGATTTGGGTGAGAAATATCCTCACTATGTTTTTACACCTTTTATAAAATCACTTTCCGATTTGATTATCGGAGATGAAACAGATAAAACGCTCATTGTAAAGAAGATATATGACTTTATCACACATAAGTATAGATATGCCTATGTTCGTGACTATGCTGCAATAGATGGACTTAGCGAATACTTTGCGCTTAGGGGTAGAGGCGACTGCGGGCTTCAGGCGTCCCTTCTCATAACACTCTGCAGGTACAACGGAATTCCTGCAAGATGGCAATCCGGAATTGTAACCGATGGAGAATGTGGCGGTGCACACGACTGGGCAGCTGTATACTTTAGAGGCGTCGGCTTTAGGCCTGTGGATCCATCATTCGGTGGAAGTGCTGTCAGAAGAGGCTCTGAAGATGATTGTGAGTTCTACTGTGGAAACATAGATCCGTACAGACTTGTCTTCAACACTGATATTCAGGAGGAGTTTACTGTAACAAAGAAACACTATCGCTATGATCCTTATGACAATCAATATGGAGAGGTTGAAACAGAAGAATCCATGGTCAATCGTCAAGATGTAAAGCTGTACCGTATAATTCATTCAAAGAAAATCAAATAGAAAACCACATGAAATAGAGCAATCCGTACAAATGGATTGCTCTATTTATATTCTGGGCTATAGGACAAAAAGTGTGTGTGACTAATCCCAGTACACCGGATAATTGCTCGAATGATGTAGCTCGCTCCATACAACTGCATCACCCCACATAGGAATAGTATCTTCTAGTTGTTTCTTGGCAGTCATCTTCTTGTAAATATCATCTATGCTCTTGTTTGTAGGCATTGTTTTTAATATCTCAGAAGCAGAAAGCGGTTTTGGTGAGTGCATATAGCACCACCAAAAAACCGCTTTAATTCTTCTCTCAACAGATAACCCCCTATGGTTATGCAGCATCTCCCTAAGACAAGCATTTACACCACCTTCAATTCGATTGTTTGTCGATGGAATTTTAAACTCAGCCCTTAATTCTTCATTAAGATACGTGAATAGAGTATTATCATTAAGTAGTCTTAGCATTGATTTTTCAGCCTTTATCAGTCTTTCATGCTTAGGTCTTATCTTTCCATTTTCATCATATGTTACTTCGCTTAAAAAACGTTTATGCTTGACAATCCAACCTGTAAAACGATCAACCCATATCTTTGAGTCTTCAATACTTTTAACATCAAACAAATCCCTTGCCAGTGCATAAAGCTCTAGCCCGGCTAAAGTATTTGGTCTACTTGTTGTATATCTTTTAACCTGTGAAAACACGTGAAATACGCATCTTTGATGCTTTGCCTTTGGCCACTTTCTCTTAAGTGCTTTTCTAAATCCTTTACCACCATCGGATACAACCACCTTAGGTTCTGCTATACGACTCATTAGAGCCTCCCAAGCTCCTGAATGCTCATATCTGCATACGTACCAACCTAATACATGTTCTTTGTCACAACATATCAAAATACACGATTTACGCGATAGATATATACCATCAAAATACAGTACATCTTTTGATTTTTCAATCTTTGGTGCCATAACCCATATATCCCAAAACTTGGAGGTTTTTCTTCTAAAAGTTCTTCCACCACCTGACATATTACTTTGTACTTCTTTACTGAATAACCAAGCCAAGAAATGCTGAAGCTGTTTAGTATCATTATCTATCTTTGGCGTAAACGCTAACTTACAAGACTTACAAAACCACCTTTGAGAGCCAGATTTTATCTTACCGTGTTTTATACATTTGCAATTACAAATTGGACAATTTACCTGCTTCATAATATATTCCTCCAAGAACACTAATTCTAAGGAAGATATACCACGTTTTATCATTGAAATTCCAATATTTTAAAGAGTTTTCACACACACTTTTTGTCCACCCTCAATCTTCTTTCAAAAAAGATTAAACCGACATAACTATTGAAATATCAACTGTTATGTCGGTTTTTACACACACTTTTTGTCCTATAGCCCTATATTCTTAAAGAGAGATATTATACAATTTTCTTCGGTCTGTTAGTTGTTTTAAAAAAGCTAAACTATTTGTTTATCTGTTTTTTCTTCTAAAAAATTGTACCGTAAACAATGAACTCGAAGCCAAAGCCAAAAGAATTACAAATAACATCAGATTTGTATAATCTCCGGTGTTAGGATTTTTTGGCTTACCCGGGCGCTGATTAGGATTAACCGGTTTTGGAGTAAATTTATTGTTGAAGTTTATTTCACCCGAAGTTATTGTTGCTTTAAGAACACCCTGAGCATTCTTGCTGACTACAATAGTAACTGGTACCTTGCTGTTATCATATGTAATGCCCTGTTTTCCATCATTAACTTCAGTAAAGTAGAACTCATATGTGCCTTCGCTGTCGAAGGTCAAATCTTTCTTAAACTTACCCTGTGCATCATTGCTAACCGCACTACCAACCTTGGCATTGCCATCCTTTTCAAGTAGCTGGAAGTGGAACTCTCCATTCTGCAAAGCTCTTCCTGAAAGCTTCTTTTTACCTTCTATTGTAATCGTTACAGAGTCCGGAGTAAATTTATTGCGAAATACTATATTACCTGAAGTTATCTTTGTAACAAAATCACCTTGTGCATTCTTACTAACTACGATAGTAACTGGTACCTTGCTGTTATCATATGTAATGCCATGCTTTCCTTCGTTAACTTCCGCAAAGTAGAACTCATATGTACCTTCCTGTTTGAAAGTCATATGCTTTGTAAATTTACCCTGCGCATCATTGCTGACAGTACTACCAACCTTGGCATTGCTAGCTTTTTCAAATAGCTGGAAGTGGAACTCGCCATTTTGCAGAGTTCTTCCGTCGAGCTCCTTCTTACCTTCTATCGTTATTCCCGGCAACTTCGCATTATACATATTGATAACTTGTCCTTTTCCGGTGTTCTTCACATCTACTGCTCGTGAATTTGCAACCGTAAAGTGAGATGCATCATTATGATGAGTTGCATCAATCTTTGTAGGTAAATACCCGTTCGGGTTAGCTCTTTCAACAAAGCGATATTTCTGTCCGCCAGTCAGTTTTTTGATTTCTAAAGCACCATTAACCGGAGTTATAGTACCATCCGCATTTAAAGTTCCCGACTTTATCATTGCAGCAGTAACAGGTACCTTGTTCCAAGTGGTTCCACCATCGGTAGATGTCTGCAGTTCGAATTTGAAACCCTCAGATAGTTTCTCGCCTGTATAGCGGTCAGACTTTACAAGCTTGATTGAAAGCGGATCGCTGTTCGCCTCACTACCCGCACCGCTCGGTGCCATAATTGCTTGAGTATCATATGACTTCTCACCAGTCTGTGCCGTTGTGAGTTTCATCGTATTTTGTACCGCAGTATTTTCTTTAACTGTTTTATATTTCGCATTAACTTTTATCATTAAATTCTGAATTGCTTTCCCATTATACAGATTGTTAATCTTCTGAACAGTGGCATCGGATAAATCTCCAAAAGCATCAGGCCATTTTGTCTTTAAGTAACTACCTACACCACCGGCAGCCGCTACAGCCGGTATATCATTATATGTTGCACCACTCGGATCATTCATATCGTACCATTTCATCATGAAAGTATAGCTACCTTCATGGTTCTTGTACATGCAATACTGACCCTTCTGCAAATCAGCTTTGACTTGATCTTTTGTCTTGCCCCCTTGCTCAACCTTGGTAAGTAGTCCATTTGACATTGAATGATACCAGCCTTCTATAACTTTATTGTTACCATCAAGACCAGAGCCAAGTGGGAGAACCCGTGCAACAGTCGGTTCTGCCACACAGTTTTCATATGTACTTTCCAAATAAATTCCGGTAGCAGAATTCGGTCTATATTGTCCATTATTTTGCAGTAGATGTGGTGCAAAATAATCATAAGTTCGATTCAAGATTGGATCACGTGTAGAGAAAAAGTCATTAAAGATTGTATATGACCAAATAATGTTATGGTTTGATGTATCATCTACTGATGCGGTAGCATAAAAAAAGCTATTAGGAACAGTCTCTGATTTTATATAACGCGTTTCCGCTGCTACTGCGAGAGTATCTTTTCCGAGTTTACCGTTAAGAACATATTTCTCACCTAAAATTCTGCTTCTTTGTCGCGAAGAACTGAAGTTAATCATCTTGCCCGTGCTCATTGTCGTTGTGAAGCTTTTTACATTATGGTCTCTAATATAGTCGCCACCAAAAGTTATAGTGAATGCTCTATTTTCATATTTCCATGTACCGAGAGTATGTTCTCCTGTATCATCAGTTACCTTAAGAGGAAGTGCAACTTCTGAGAAATTGAACATCGTTCCACCGTACTCGGCAGGAATGGTCAATTTATCTCCTTCCTGCAAAGCGCGGTTCGCATTGCTGTACCGGAATTTCATCTCCAATACTACATTAGCTGATTGCTGGTCCTGATTTAACGCATATCCAAAACCGGCAGGATTATTCTTCCATGTATCATAATCCGCATCAGAGGATTTTCTGTAATCAATCTCCTTATTGCCATGTGTAATATCAATAATTTTGAAACTGTTAATTGCTACATCATCCAGGCTTGGTCCGCTACTTGGTGCATTCTTGAGTTCGTATGCAAGTGCAAGTTTTTGGTTATTTAAACTACCGACGAGGACCTTGCGTTCGTTGCCCGTGCCAAGTCCTTGCTCGTCAGAAGCCTGTGCGACTGAGTCGCTCTGAAGCGGAGCAGTCGTAAATGAAGCTACAACATTATTTTTAATATAATCGCCGGAAAACTTAAGCTTGAATACACCGTTTTCATATTTGTATGTTCCGAGAATATTTCCATTCTTATCTTCAAGCTGTTTTTCGGCAAAGCTCTTAGTAGCAAAGCTTCCGTAAGAAGCCTTAATTGAAAGGGTGTCCCCTTCATTGATTTTCTCTGTGCCCTTATATGATGCAACGAGCTGTAGCTTAATCTGGCTGTTCTTCTGGTTTTGGCATACAGCACTGTTGAAATTACTAGCATCGTTAATGTAGAGATTATATTTCGCCGCGTCAGCATCTGTGACGTAATCAACCTCCGTATTTGCGTTAGCTTCATCAATAATCTTAAATGAATCCACCTGCACCTTATCGGCACTTAACTCCGTCCCTGCAAAGACGGCATTGCTAAATGGCAACATACCTACAAGCATAAACATGGTTATACATATAGATAAAATGCGACCACAGCGTTTTTTGAATTTCACACGCATTTCATTTTACCTCCTTAAAAACTAAAAACGCAGACATTATGAGTGTTATATGTTTATAATAACACACTTTGATTATTTTTGTTACATTAAATATAAATATCAAAGCTTTTTGTGAAATTAGCAGAAATCTTTGTCATACAATAAAAATACATTTACCATAAACTCTTTATCGAACATGCCATGAATTGCATTATTAGAAACTTCCCATTCTCTGCCGAGTCTTGCCTAATCATTTAAGCTTTACTTAATCCTCTGAGTTTAACTTTATAAGGAATATCAATCCTCCATCATTCTTTTCCATCTTATATTCAATTCCGTAATTTGATAGAATGTTACCTACTACATATAAACCTATTCCGTTTCCATTTTCCTTATCCAGGCTGAATCCAACCTCGAAAACTCTCTCAAGCTTAATACTATCAAGATTATCACAGCTGTTTTCAAAATATATGTAATCGTCTTTGATACCGATATTTACATATCCACCTTCTATGTTATATTTTGTCGCATTGCTCATGAGATTTGATAGTACAATTTTGAGTGCAGTTCTTCCTATATAAAGCTTCTCCTCCCCTAGCTCTATATTTATCTCAAGATGGTTTTGCTCGATTTGGGCAGCATATTTATTCTCAATGTCGATAAGAGCATCCTTTACGCAGAGATATTCCTCATCATTGCTGAGCTGATCATAACTAGAAATAAACAACAGCTGCGAGATACTGCGGTTGAGCTCATCTACAATATCGATGCAATTTGATATATATAGGTCCTTGTTCTTATACTTCCCTATATTGTACTTCATATTTTCAAGAATTATCTTGAGTGATGCAAGTGGAGTCTTAAGTTCATGCGAACGCCCTCTGAAGAAGTCATATTTGAGTTTTTCCAATCTCACTATCTCTTCGTTCTTTTCTTCAAGATCGTCTATCAACCCGAGCATAGTTTCGTACAGATAGTTAATTTGATTCTTGAGCTGCCCTATTTCGTCGCCTGAATTGATTTTGAGACGTGCATCTCTATCCAGTGCAGCCATCCTCTCGGCTACGCCAACTATTTCGTGCACATTTTTGCTTATGGATCTCGCGTAGGCGTATGAAACAACCAGAGAAAACATCACCGAAACAATGATTGAGTAAGGCAGAAAACTTAGGCTGAGCCGCTTTGCATCCTCTTGCATGTTTTCGGACGAAACAAAGTGTACACTTATCATCTTACCGTTCTTAAGGCGTATTTTTCTTTCCTCAAGAATTACCGAGTTGTTTTCACTCTTGTAATCCACGCCGATATCTTCTCCAACCTTGACATTGTTATTGCCGTCAACTTCCTTAACAAAGGCCTTTATTTCGCTGTTATTCGAATAGAATTCCAGTGCTTGCTTTACAAAGCTTATATCCTTTCCCTTGCTGTTTGACGCGATTTCATCGGCCTTTCTTGTGATTTCCTTCTTTCTGGTTTCCAAGTAAGTTTTGGGAAATACAAAAAACACTGAAAGGTGAATCAGTATAATCAAAATATCGATGATGATAAATGTCTGTAAAAAAATTTTAGGAAATATCTTTAGTCTCTTCATTTTCTCTCTAACTTGTAACCAACATTTCTTATCGTAACAATACAATCCAGGCCGAGCTTTTTCCTCAGCTCTTTTATATACACATCTATAACTCTATCAAAGGGAATTTCATCGCTGAGCTTCCATACGCTGTCGATTATCTGCATTCTTGTCAGAGCCTGCCCTTCATTGTTAAGTAAGCACTTTAATATCTCAAGTTCTTTAGCTTTTATATCGACAAATTCTCCTTTATACTTTGCAGTATAACCTGTAAAGTCAACCTCTGCATCTTTATATTGGAACTTATCGGTTTCGGCAAAATGGCGCTTAATCAGCGATTCAATCCTTGCCCTCAGGACAGGAAGCGAAAAGGGTTTCTCGATATATCCATCGGCTAAATTAGAAAAGGCATCTATCTTGTATTCCTCATCACTGAATGCTGTGAGCATCAAAACAGGCACCTTGCTTCGCATTCTGATTTCCTTGAGAACCTCAAGCCCGCTCAAAAAAGGGATTTGAATATCCAAGATAACCACGGCGACATCGTTCTTGTCGAATTCGACCAAAGCTTTTTTTCCATCCTCAGCATCGATCATCTCATATCCGAACTCCGACATATATTCGCAGATACCCTCTCTTATCATCTTGTCATCTTCGACAACCAATATCTTCATTCTGTTTCCTCATTGCTATATTTATTATAAATTCTCACCTAAATTATAATACAAAACGACGAACATCGATAGAAAAACACATCGACATTCGTCATTTTTGTTATTTATCATTTACTACTTTATGTCTGTAAGCAGATCCTTAGGCTTCTTTCTGAGTATGTTAAACGATGAAATCAGAAGTGAAATACCAAGTATGATAACCATAAATACAACCACCTGGGTAAATATGCTCATTCCTACTTCTATGTCAAGGCTTGTAAGAGTCTTGTTGAAGCCGTCGACCTCGGCACCTCCGCCAAGCTGGGTTCCTGATGACTCACTAGCAAGCTTCTTCGATATATCTCCTGTAACCTTTTTCAGGATGCTGTTACCCATAGCCTTTCCAAGGTAAGAAGCCGCAAAATATGAGCCTATGAATGCAGGTATCGATATGAATACGAGCTCTGAAGCAAACTGTAACAGTATCTTGCCCTTTGATATACCCATCGACAGCATTACAGCTATTTCCTTCTTTCTTGCATTTATCCATAGGAATAGAAGCAGTGAAACTACAATTCCGGCAAAGATAAGTGCACCTATAAATAGCTTATTAGCAAGAGAATATACTCCTGAAATTGATTGCTGTAAAGCAGGATAGTTTGACGAACTCTTTACAAGATTGTAACTCTGCCAGTCTATGTCAAGTTCCTCAACCTTCTCCATAACCTTGTCCAAATCCTTATCACCCTTCACAAAGAAAGTTGCATCCAGATAAACAGCTGTATCCTCAGTATTTCCATATACCTTAGCTGCAGTATGAAGGTCTGTAATCAAAGTATTCTCATATAGCTCCTGTGGTGAGCTTACGCCACCCTCATTATGTCCGTCGAAGAGACCCTTTATCTCTACCTCGACTGTCTCATTTGCCTTCTTTTCGTTGTCCGCATCAAAGAGATTTGACTTCAGTTTTATCTTATCACCGACCTTCAGCTTATTCTTGGCTGCAAGATCCTTGTGCATCAAAATTTTGTTTTTATCATTAGGTGTAAGGTGCTTACCCGCTACCAGCTTATATGCTCCGGATACGAATTTTGTTTCACGCTTAGAATCGTTTACACCTGTCAGCATAACCGTTCTTTTGAAATTCTTTATCCTCTCAGGAGAAAGATTAGCAGTGGACTCCGGCGTTTCGACAAGGTCGTATCCGTCAAGGTCTGCAACACTTCCGATTCTCTTTACATATCCGTCAATTTCCTTCATGCTGGAGATTTTTTTGATATCCTGACCTCTAACATTACCACCGCCTCGTGGGGTACCTTGATTTACAGATCTGTTAATCTCCATGGAAAAGCTGTTTGTTATATTCTTGAATGTCTCATTAGAAGCCTTGTCCGTCGCTGCTTTGATTGACAAACCTATCATTGATAATGTAGACATCGATAGGATTACAAGCAAGATGACAATGGTCCTAAGTAACTTTCTTCTTACGTATCTAAAACCGTTTTTAATCACGACTATCCTCCAAATTCAATTATTTTACCTTTAGCTTCTTATTGCTAATCTCTAATACTACATCGGCTGCATCCGCAATGTCCTTGCTATGAGTAACGACTATCACGCATTTGTTCCTCTCCTTAGCAAGCCTCTTGAATATATCTATGATTTCCTTGGAGCTGCCTGCATCCAGATTTCCTGTAGGTTCGTCGGCAAGTATCACAGGTGCCTCTGAAACCAGCGCTCTTGCGATAGCAACTCTCTGCTGCTGTCCGCCCGAGAGCTTAAGTACATTTCGCTTTATCTGGCTTCTGTCAAGACCGAGCTCGAGCAAAATATCCTCGCTCGCATGTTTGTTTACAAGCCTTATATTCTCCATCGGCGTGAGGTATTCTATTAGATTATAGTTTTGGAATACGAGCGAGATGTGATCCTTTCTGTGATTGCTGTATCCCGTTTTTTCGATATTTTCTCCCCTGAAAAGTATCTCTCCACTTTGCGGCGTATCGAGTCCGGCCAAAAGCGAGAGAAATGTGGACTTACCGGCACCGGACTTACCGATAATCGCATAGAAATCTCCCTCTTCAAATCCTTGATTTATAGAAGATAAAACCTTTTCCTTTGAATTTGCGTAGTTATAACTTATATTCTTTGCTTCTAAAACACTCATCATTTTCTCCTAACTAACTTTTGATAAAATTTCCTTTGGCTTCTTCACTAAGATTGTTGACGACGCTACGACAACAGATATAAAGATAATCAGTATCAGTACTCCATAGCACTGCAATAGACTTATGATATTGTCAAGCCCAAATCCCTGCTGCACCAAGCTGCCTTGGATAAATGAACCCTCATCCGGAAGTATCGCACCCACAAGCTGGTTGATCAAAAGGCTTCCCGAAAGTAGGGATATCAGAATTGCCGGAATCGATATGAACACAAGCTCAAGTACAAATTGTAAGACTATCCTAAACTTGCTCACTCCTATCGAAAGCAGTATACCTATCTCGTATGTTCTCTCTCTTATCCACAAGATTAGAATTAGGGAAAGAACCACTATTGCACCTAGAACTATCAATCCTGAAGTCAATCTTATGATGTGCTTCATATTTCCGATGGCTCCCGATGTCTGGTCAAAGGCTTTGGAATCCTTTACTATTTCATACTTTGACCAATCGATATCAAGTGCCTTGATCTTACTTATAATCTTGTCCATATCCTGAGGGTTCTTTACATATAACCTTAAGTTACTTGCGATTTCCTTATTCTCACTCAATCCCAAGGCTCTTTGGCTTCCGTAATAATCTGTAAACAGCATGTTCTCGCTCAGATCCGACGATAGCCCTGTATATTGCTCCGTTGTCTTACCGCTAAATATACCTATTATTTCGAACTTCTTCTGATTAGATGAAGCTTTGCTGTAATTTCCATCTGAAATCAAATTGAGATTTATCTTATCGTGCAGCTTCCAATTGTTCTTTTTGGCAAGTTCCTTGTGCACCAGTACCTTGTACTTATCACCTTTTCGTATGCCTCGCCCCTCATCTATCATGAATGCGTTGCTGCGGAAGAGCAGGTTTTTCTTGCTTTCCGTAACTGCGTGAACTGCTACAAGATTTTTTAAATCCTGAGGTACATCGTCCCTTTGCACTTTCTGATCACCGGCAAAGACATTTCCACTCGTAAGCTTAGCCGTGCCGTTATACTCTGTTGTTATTTCATCTATGTCCTTTATGGATTTTAGTGCTTTCAAATCCTCCTTTTTGAAAAGATCCTTAGCATTCTTCTTAGCTATGGATATTGAAGAATTTGACAATCTATAAATGGAACGCTCTACTCCATCTATTGATTTCGCAACATAAAAACATGAATAAAGAGATGACAGTACCAAAGTTATAAGAATAAATGCGATTATACTTCTGTTTCTCTTTCTGCAAATATATGCTAAAGCATTTTTAGTCAAGTTTCCCTCCACTTCTTTGCAATATCAAAGCTTTTAAACCCTCTTAGATTACTCAAAATCCGTTGCTTACAGCCCGATATCACAAGTAATTAATGTCTATCATGCTTTTTATATTAATTTGCATTTATGAAACCATTATGAAATGAAATTAAAAAGTTTTATTCCGTCCTCAAAGCCTCTACCGGATTCTTTCTCGCTGCAATTTTCGATGGTATAAATCCGGCAATAAGTGTCAACGCGACGCTTAGGAGAATTAGCGTGCATGCCGCTTTCGGACTTACACTTGCCTCAAAGCCTTTTATATTCAATGAATTTGCTACCAGTCTATTTATTGGAATGGTTAGAGCACTGGCCACAGCTACTCCCAAAACTCCTGATATTAGTCCCAGAATTCCCGCCTCTGCATTGAAGATACGAGAAACATCCCTCTTACGGCTTCCCAGCGCACGAAGTATACCGATTTCCTTCGTCCTCTCAACAACCGATACATATATCAATATGCCTATCATCACTGATGATACCAGAAGCGAAATCGCAGAGAATGCGATAAGAATAAAGGTTATCGAATTTATGATATCTCCAAAGGCCTTGGTTAACAGTTTTGCTGTATCCGTATATGAAATCACATACCTTTGATAATTATCGCTATCTTTTCCGTATTTCTTTTCTATTTCCTTGTTAAACTTTGTTAGCGTGCTTATTACTGCTTCCCTATCATAAAAGGTCTTTGCATAAAAGCTTATGCTCTTAGGAGTGCTATCTCCTCCAAGCTGCTGCATTATTTCCTGATAGTCTTCGTCTGTAAGCGAATCACCGCTTCCGCCTATGAGGATCTTACTCCTGCTCTCCTGCTGAGCCTTTACAATATCAGAGTCCTTCTCCATTTTTAGCATGCTATCTAGAAAATCTCTGTTATATCCGATAAGCCCGTTGAAAGAGTTCTTAGAGCTGTCATTAAGTCTCATTACTGCAATGATTTCAAGCTCCTTGCCTTCATCGTAAAGGCTTTCTGTTATTTCATTTGGTAAAAAAACATCGCCAAACTGACGAAAATACTGATTATTATTCAGTATCTTAAACTTCTTTCCTACGATTTCCTCAGGCTTAACGCTCTTTCTGCCGCTATATCCAAGCAAGGTAAGCTGATTTTCATTTAGAGTTCCCTCTGCACCGACAAATAGTATGGCTTCATTTTCTCCAGGATATTTGAACTTTCCCGTTTTGCTCGCTAATAGGTCGTAGTCATTTGTTATAGTCTTTTCATCAGCTGGAAGTACAGCGAAGTTGCTTATTGTATTAAAGATTGTCCTAACTTCATTTTCCTTAACCGACTGAATTTTGCCGTTTTCGTCCTTAATCAAAGCCTTGAGCATATATCCAGTGCTATACTCGAGGCTCTTGTAGTACTTGCCTGCATACTTTTTCATATAAGAGATGAAATCGCCATCATTTCCGCCTAGAGCATTTTCAGTGTATCTGTTTAAATGAATGCTTCCGGCGTCTGCAAGCTTAATTTCCTTGCTAGGCTTTGTCTTACTAGGACCTGTTCTAAGAACCTTTTTGGAGTCTACTGCAGAGATTGTTACAGGCATGGTTGAAATCGTATCTTCCTGCGTGGTTTTGATATAGCCATTCATTCCAGAAGAAATGGCCATAACCGTTGCAATGCTTATAATTCCAATGCTTGCTGCAATAGTAGTAAGGATTGTTCTTACTTTCTTTGTCAAAAGGTTTTTAAAGCTTGAGTTTATCGCCTGTGCAAGCGACATAGATGTCTTTGCACACTTGTACTCGCTGCCCGAATCCCTTACCGAGTTAGCTGCGGTATCCTCAATAACTACACCATCAGACAAGTGGACAATACGGTCGCTATATTTTTCGGCTATCTCCGCATTATGAGTAACCATTATAACAAGCTTATCTTTACTTATTTCCTTAATAAGATCCATAATTTGCGCACTCGTGCTACTATCTAGCGCGCCCGTTGGCTCATCTGCCAGGATAATCTTAGGATCTGTAACAAGTGCACGTGCAATAGCAACCCTCTGCATCTGTCCGCCAGAAAGCTGATTAGGTCTCTTGTTCATGTGTTCAGCAAGACCGACCTTCTTTAGAACCTCGGCTGCCTTTTCCTTGCTTTTCCTATTTGATATACCTGAAATCGACATAGCGAACTTGACATTTTCTAGCACCGAAAGATGACTTATCAGGTTGTAGCTTTGAAATACAAATCCAATCGTTGCATTTCTGTAGCTATCCCAATCCTTGTCTTTGAAGGATTTTGTTGACGTGCCGTCGACTATCATATCTCCCTCGTCGTATACGTCGAGTCCCCCAATCAAATTGAGAAGCGTAGTTTTGCCGCTTCCGCTTGCACCGAGTATGGAAACAAACTCGTGTCCGGCAAATGATATGGAAACATTGTCCAGTGCCTTTTGCACCCCTGCACCGCTATTATATATCTTTGTTATATTTTTTAACTCCAGCATAATTCTCTCCTATAATTTAAGTCTCCTATAATTTAAGTCTGATAAATCTAGTAAATCTTCTTAATCTTTCTGTTATCAACTCTATATATACATATCATATCAACGATTAGCCAATTAGCCTTTGGATATGCGACATATCTAGGTTCCCAAACCGACCCGAATTTTTCTTTATACTGTCTTAGACCGTTGAAAGAGTAGAATCTGTTTGTAAAGGCATATATCAGATAGGCTATTTTTTCCTGCATAAAGCTATGCTTTGCTCTTCCAACATTTGATAAAGGTGCCATTCCTAAGTCGAAATTATGTGCTCCCTGCTCTTTGAAATAACATATAGTCTTGATAAATAGGTAATCCATTATTCCATTTTGGGATTTATCTAAATCATACCTCATCAAATCTATACCAGAAATTTCCTTGCTATTCTCTACCATAAATGTCACAAATGCAAGTATTTCATCATTCTCGTCTCTTGCTATAGCAATAGGAGCAAGCTTTATGTATTCTTCATCAAAATATCCTAGTGAAAAGCCTTTTTCCTGACGTCCATCTAGCCAGCTATCTGAAATGTGTCTAAGCGTAGCCATTAATGTGTCATCAAAAGGAGGCTGTAGTACCTCGAATTTATAACCTTTATTATCTAGCTTGTTAACAGCAGTTCTAAATCTTCTACCAGACTTTCCTTCTAAAGTGAATGTATCTAGAGGAACATGCGCCATCTCTCCGAATTTCATAAAATCATATCCATAATCGTGAAGAACAAGCGTTGTTTCCTGGTTTACTTCATAGAAAACTACGGATATATTCTCAAGTTCTGCATCTCCCAAAAATTTTGATATTGCCTTATCCAGATAGCCCCGTTGCGATAATGGGTCAGACATTACAACACATTTATTATTTTCCATAGCAAATTGAAAAACTGCTCTATCCTCTCCATCCTCTTGGTACCAATAAAGATACTTATCGCCTAAAAAGGCAAGAGATGCATCTAGATTTTTATTGTCAATTGTAGCTAAAAAGTTCTCATATCTTTCCTTATTAAATTCACTCCCAAAAGCCGTACCAGAGTTTCTCATGAAACGGAGAATCACACGGTAAACAAGAACTATAATCAGAGCCATTATAAGTAGTCCTAGCCAATGTGAGACAAATTTCTTCATATGATATAAACTGCCTAGATGATGAGAGTCCATGCGAGCAAGAAAGACAAGCGTAGCAATCAATGTGGCACCTATTCCACTAAGATCCTTTACTCGATCCTCCCATGCATATGTATATCCGATTCGATCAAACTCTCTCCTATTCCACCATGTGATGGCTATCATCGCAGTAAGAAATAAACTGCTCGGTATAGAGTGGACTCCAATATTCAAATAAATCAAAGTTAATATGCCTAGTACTGTAGCAACTGCAGGGACAAACTTTATACGACAAGCAATTAATCTTGATACTAAAAAATACAATATTCCTAAAAGGATACAAGGAAATTGCCAAATAAATTGACCTTCTACTGGTTCAAGTTCCTTTATTATAGGCACATGAGCTAATTCCTGTGGAATAATGGCAGACACTATCAAAAATATTGCAAACAGCCTAAATGACCAGACCAGTACCATAATAGTTAACGACTCTAAAACTTTTTTTGGAATACCAAGATACTTTTCATTTATTTGTCCACCCATATTCTTGATAAACAGGATTACTCCTACTACGAAAGGACATATATAATAAAATAACCTGTAGATGAATATCCAGCTAAGTGCCTGAACTTTATCAAGACCAAGACTTACAAGTCCTGTTACAATTACTATATCAAAGCTTCCGAGACTTCCAGGAATCATGGACATTATACCAACAGTTATGGAAATCATGAACAATGGCAATAGTTCATGATTTGGTATATGATATCCTAGAAATCTGCCTACTAATATAAAGAAAATGCTGACGCAACACCAGTCTATCGCTGAGGATATGAATAGTGCCATAGCAGTTTTCCCTTTCATTTGGCCAAAGTAAGCTAAGTTTTTTCTATTTGAAATAAGAATTATTATAGGCAGATAAAGCGCTGCAGCTAGTAGTGCGGGCCAGTAGCGATGTATATCCGATGAGCTTGGGAAAACAAAAATTAAAATTAAGCTGATTAACGACATTAATGAAAATCCGCTCATGAAATACGGCATGACGCGAGAAATTGCCTGCATGCTTCTATCTGGCTTTTCCTCATCTGCATAAAATGAATATCTTAGTCCAACATCAACAAGACCCGCAAAACCAATCATATTATTTAGTGTATTAATGGTCCAGCTTGTCTGTAAAAGATATAACGGTCTTAGTTTTTGGTCTAATTCATTGTTCAAAATATAATCATAAAGCATCATAGGTGACACTGCAACAAAACCAAGTACAAATAGGAAAATCACCTTCTCAGGTGCTAGATTTCCTATCGTGCTTGTCACTTCATCGATAGAAATAGACTTAAACATTCTAACGATTTCAATTATAACAAGGCTCCCTATTGACATGAACAAGACCAGCTTAATAAGATTTCTCCATTTTTTTAGAATTCTAATAATCTTACTCATAAAATCCTCTATCCTAATATCATATCAACAATAGGTACAACGATTACAAATAGAATTGTACTTACAGTAACGACATTTGTTGAAAATTCTACATCTCCATCGCCTTGATGTGCAAGGATTGGCAAAACTGCAAGTGCAGGTGCTGCAGACTGGATAACAAATGTTTTATACTCTGCTGTAGCCATTCCCTTTGCTGTCAACGAAAGAATTGCAATCATTAAAGCAGGTCCAAGTACAAATCTTCCAATTAAGGTAATAATGGTATCTTTATCTAGGCTAATCGTCTTTAGTCCTGCCTTTGAAAGAACTATACCTATGTATAGTAGGGATAGCGGAGTGACTAGATTTCCTATATATGTAAGCGTACTCGTTGCAAAGCTAGGCACTGGGATTTTAATAACCAAAAACGCTAGTGCAATCAGAAATCCTATAAGTGGTGCGGGTAGAAGCTTCTTCCAATCGAACTTGTTAGCGCCAGCCTTCTTACCAGTCTTGCTGTCACTTGTCATCAAATATACACCTAGTGTCCAAGTTGAGACTGTGTTTGTAATATAGTAAATCAAGAAGTAAGGAAGCGCTTCATTTCCAAATAACGCAATATTTAAAGGCAAACCGATAAATATTGTATTTGCATTCACAAATGTGTTAATCATCGTGCCCCTGCGTCCTGGTCTAACCTTGAACACCTTCACAGTAATGAAAGCTACTATGTAGCCTAATATGAATGCTCCAAAGGTATAGAGTAAGCCACCTGAAAGGCTGATTAACTTATCTAGCGTCAAATATTTCATAACTGAAACAAAAATTGATGCAGGAAGTGCTACATTCATAATCAAGCGTGATAGATTGGCTCCGAAGCTTTCCGCAAACCATCCACGGTTCTGAAGAACATATCCTAAGACAATTATAACTATTATAGGAATTATACTCTCTATAGAGGTCAATAATATATTCATAAAACACCTTCTTTATACTAAGTGTGCCAAGCAGTATCTTTCTCGGCACACTTTAGACAACATATAAATGTTAACGATACTTAGGATACCACTTAAGCTCTCGTACAGCCTTAGCCATATCTTTCTCCTCAGAGCGCGCAAGCCCCTGCTCTTGAGCCTTCTTTGCAACAGCCTCGGCTACCTTAATTGAAACCTCTGCAACATACTTAAACGGTGGCAATACAGGAGCACCCGCTTTTTTCATATCTATGATTCCACTTAGCGCACGAGCTGCTGAACCAATCATTTCATCTGTCAAAAGGCTAGCCTCGGATGCTAGCATTCCAAGTCCTAGACCTGGATATATCAAAGCATTATTAGCCTGACCGATAACATAATCTACACCTTTATATGAAACAGTATCAGCAGGTATACCTGTTGCAACGAATGCTTTTCCATCTGACCATTTTATGAGATCTTCAGCCTTTGCTTCAGCAAGCTTTGTTGGATTTGAAAGTGGGAAAATCATTGGATGTGCTGAGTTTTCACACATAACCTCAACAATTTCTTTGGTAAACGAATTCGGATTTGTTGATGTTCCAACTAAAATTGTAGCCTTAACGGTCTTAACTACTTCTAATAGACTTGTCATCTTATCTGGATTGGTAAAGTCAGAACGCTTCTTTGCAAAAGGCTTTTGCTCAGGTGTTAGGTCATCCATATCGTCAAATAGAAGCCCCTGCTTATCTACCATGAAGAAACGCTTGTAAGCTTCATCCTCTGAAAGTCCTTCGTTTACCATTTCTCTATGTACACGTGATGCAATTCCAGCACCAGCTGTGCCACCACCGTAGCATACATAAATCTGATCTGTTAGCTTTTCTCCCGAAATTTCTAATGAACCATATAGACCTCCTAGAGTTACTATACCTGTTCCTTGAATATCATCGTTAAAAGTAGGTATTTTTTTGCGATATTTCTCAAGGATTTTAGCTGCATTTGAACGTCCAAAATCCTCCCAATGTAGATATAGCTTTGGGAAGAGTTTTTCCGCAGTCTGTACAAACTTGTCAATGAAATCATAATATGTTTCACCCGTAACACGCTCGTGACGGTTTCCCAAATAATTAGGATTATCAAGGAGTGCCTTGCGGTTTGTTCCAGCATCTATCACTAAAGGCAGTACAGTAGCAGGGTCAATTCCAGCCGCTCCAGAATAAACCATAAGCTTTCCTACTGAAATATCCACACCATTTGTTCCCCAATCGCCAATTCCTAGTATTTCCTCAGCATCTGTAACAACAATTAGACGAATATGGCGGTCTCCGGCAGCATTTTTTAAGGTTTCTTCGATATTTTCGGGATGATTTATATCAAGATATCCTGCATACTGAGGATCTACAAAGAGGTCACTATAGTTTTCTATTGTTTCAGAAATTGTTGGATCGTATACAATAGGGTTAAACTCCTCTAGGTGCTGAGAAAATAGATAGTAGAAAAGCGTACGATTAGTATTAAATATTTCCATTAGAAATAGACGTTTTTCCAAATCAGTCGTCTTTCTTTCCATGTGAGCATATGTCTGTGCGGCCTGCTCTTCTATAGTCTGAACATATGGCGGTAGTAGTCCAATTAGACCAAGTTCCTTACGTTCCTCCATAGTGAACGCTGTTCCTTTGTTCAGAAATGGGTTGTTTAGTAATTCGTGTGCTTTCATAATAATACCTCCATTGTTTAATCAAATATTATAAATCATCCGTTTCATAACAGTCAATTTATCAGTCAAAATTATCTTATCAACATCAGTTAAAATAATCTTATCAACATAATTATCTTATATTATACACAATCTGAGTTAATATTAGCATTAGTATTATGAAATATTATCTATGTATTATAAAATATATCAAAGTATGGTATTATCTATATAAAAACATAATGTTTGTTAACTGAAAGGAGTCTATGCTATGCTTTACGGACATGATAAGGTTAATATTTTGATGCAGCCTTCACAGATTACATATCTCAAAAATGTCTCTGATGATCTAGGTATAAACCTCTATCTCAAGAGAGATGATATAACGGCCCTCGGTACCGGCGGAAACAAGCTTCGCAAGCTCGAATATCTCGTAAAGGATGCTTTGGATAAGGGTGCAACCATGCTTCTTACTACCGGCGGTGCACAAACCAATCACGGCAGACTTACCGCAGCTTCGGCCGCTCACTTCGGACTGAAATCAGCCATAGTTGCCGTTGACGAATATCCGGGTGAGATATCTGCTAATCTTATACTAGATGGAATCATGAACTGCAATGTATACCTCGTTCACAACGATGGTACAAGAACAAAGCAGGAAGTCGCTGAAGAAGCTTTTGCAAAGATTACCAAAGAATGGGAAAACAAAGGCGAAAAGGTTTACTTTATCTGCACCGGCGGCTCAAACAATATCGGTATGCTCGGTTACTACGACTGCTCACTCGAACTGGACAAGCAGCTTAAGGAAATGAACTTGGAAGACCCACGCGTAATTACAACTGTTGGTAGCATGGGAACCTATATGGGGCTATTTTCCGGACAGAAGAATGAAAACCTAGGTTTTAGGCTCACCGGCGTTGCAATAGAGCCATTCCCGGACGGAATAGAAAAAACAGCTATCGAATACTACAACAGCTGTAAGGAAGAGTTTGGAATGAAGTTTGAAGCAAAGGAAAGCGACTTTGACCTAACCTGCGACTACCATAGAGGCGCATATAACAACCCTTGCAAGGAGGTTCGCGATGCAATCTACTACCTGGGGAGCAAGGAAGGCATAATCATGGATCCATGCTATACAGGTAAGACTTTTGCAGGAATTCTGGAGATGGTAGAAAAGGGTGAGATATCAAAGGGAGAAAACGTAGTTATGATTCACACCGGCGGAACCCCCGGTATTTATACCAAGCATCACCGCGTTGAATTTGAGAAAGAGCTGGAAAAATATATTCATATCATATAGAAACAAACCGCCTGCGGAGGAACGCTTATCATGAGCCAGCTCCAAGGCGGTTTTTTAATGCTTATTTAGGGCTATAGGACAAAAAGTGTTGATGATTAATCCCAGTACACCGGATAATTGCTCGAATGATGTAGCTCGCTCCATACAACTGCATCACCCCACATAGGAATAGTATCTTCTAGTTGTTTCTTGGCAGTCATCTTCTTGTAAATATCATCTATGCTCTTGTTTGTAGGCATTGTTTTTAATATCTCAGAAGCAGAAAGCGGTTTTGGTGAGTGCATATAGCACCACCAAAAAACCGCTTTAATTCTTCTCTCAACAGATAACCCCCTATGGTTATGCAGCATCTCCCTAAGACAAGCATTTACACCACCTTCAATTCGATTGTTTGTCGATGGAATTTTAAACTCAGCCCTTAATTCTTCATTAAGATACGTGAATAGAGTATTATCATTAAGTAGTCTTAGCATTGATTTTTCAGCCTTTATCAGTCTTTCATGCTTAGGTCTTATCTTTCCATTTTCATCATATGTTACTTCGCTTAAAAAACGTTTATGCTTGACAATCCAACCTGTAAAACGATCAACCCATATCTTTGAGTCTTCAATACTTTTAACATCAAACAAATCCCTTGCCAGTGCATAAAGCTCTAGCCCGGCTAAAGTATTTGGTCTACTTGTTGTATATCTTTTAACCTGTGAAAACACGTGAAATACGCATCTTTGATGCTTTGTCTTTGGCCACTTTCTCTTAAGTGCTTTTCTAAATCCTTTACCACCATCGGATACAACCACCTTAGGTTCTGCTATACGACTCATTAGAGCCTCCCAAGCTCCTGAATGCTCATATCTGCATACGTACCAACCTAATACATGTTCTTTGTCACAACATATCAAAATACACGATTTACGCGATAGATATATACCATCAAAATACAGTACATCTTTTGATTTTTCAATCTTTGGTGCCATAACCCATATATCCCAAAACTTGGAGGTTTTTCTTCTAAAAGTTCTTCCACCACCTGACATATTACTTTGTACTTCTTTACTGAATAACCAAGCCAAGAAATGCTGAAGCTGTTTAGTATCATTATCTATCTTTGGCGTAAACGCTAACTTACAAGACTTACAAAACCACCTTTGAGAGCCAGATTTTATCTTACCGTGTTTTATACATTTGCAATTACAAATTGGACAATTTACCTGCTTCATAATATATTCCTCCAAGAACTCTGATTCTAAGGAAGATATACCACGTTTTAACGTTGAAATTTGAATAGATTAGAAACTTTTTATCAACACTTTTTGTCCACCCTTAATCTTCTTTCAAAAAAGATTAAATCGCCATAGACATTGAATTCTCAATGCGCATGGCGATTTTCATCAACACTTTTTGTCCTATAGCCCCTTATTTACCGTATCATTGTAGATTAATTTGACTTAAACTTCTTCCAGTATTTATTATACATATCGTCGTACTTGGTGCCGAGATCCATGAGCGATTCACATTTTGATATGATACTCTCATCCGGGAAGATGTATTTCTCGTTATCAGTATCCTTTGATACCTCATCTATGACCGCCTTATTAGGAATGGTATATGTCAGGTATTTGTAGTTTTTTAGCGCAGTCTTCTTGCGCATCATAAAATCAATCCACTTCTCAGCATTCTTCTTGTGTTCAGCATTTGCAGGTATTGCCCACATGTCGAGAAACTCCTCGCTTCCCTCCTTCGGTACAACGAAATCTAAATTGCTGTTTTCATCCCTGGAATAAAGAACCTCCCCATTCCAGACAACGGCAATATCCGTAGAGCCTCCGATGGCAAGATCTCTTGCCGCATCGTTTGAGTATTTGTAGACCAGAGGTCTTTGATTTTGTAGGAACTCTGTTGCCTTCTTGAGCTCAGTCTCTTTCTTGGTGTTTATCGAGTATCCCTTAGCCTTTAGCGCAATAGCAAAGTTATCTCGCACGCTGTCAGGCATGACAATTTGCTGGTCGTACTTCTTATTAAGAAGGTCATTCCAAGAATTAATCTCACCCTTAGCAATCTTCTTTGTGTTATACATGATGCCGAGCACTCCCCATGTATGCGGAATCGCATACTCGTTATTCTTGTCAAACTTTGATGCAAGCTTCATATACCTTTGATCAATATTTTCGTAGTTTGGTAGCTTTGCATAGTCGAGCTTAGCTAGAAGTTTCTTTTTTAGAAGTTTTTGAATCATGTAGTCCGATGCACATATTACATCGTACTTGACTGTTCCTTTTGTCATAACCGGGTACATTTCTTCGTTTGTATCGAAGTTATCAAGAACAACCTTGATTCCGGTTTCCTTCTCAAACTCATCTATCAAAGCGGGATCAAAGTAGTCACCTAAGCTATAAATTTTGAGGACTTTGGGGTTCTTTGCCCCCTTATCACGGTTTCCTACGCAGGCGGTAAGTCCTAGGCAGAGTGCGATAATGAGAAGCATTGAAACTATTTTTTTCTTCATCTGCCCTTGCCCTCCTTTATACCTGAAAGAATGTTTGTTATCACCAGGATGACGAGCACCAGCAAAAATATTACCGTCGAAAGTGCAAACAGCGTCGGCTTGATTCCGACCTTAACCTGGCTGTATATCAAAGTTGAAATCGTGTTTATCCCTGCACCTCTTGTGAAGTGCGTTATAACAAAATCGTCTACCGACATCGTAAAAGCAAGCAAAAATCCTGAGAAAATCCCCGGCCAAATCTCAGGCATAACAATCTTATAGAAAGCGTACTGCGGACTTGCTCCAAGGTCCAGCGCCGCCTCGTAGGCACTTGGGCTTAACTGCTTTATCTTAGGCAAAACCGAAAGTATTACATAAGGTATGCAAAATGTGATATGTGATAGCAAAACCGTCGTCCATGAAAGGTCGATTTTGAACGCCAGGAATGTCATCATCAAAGATATTCCTATAACGATATCCGCATTCAGTAGCGGGATATTGTTTAGCCCCATCAAAAGGTTCTGCGACTTCTTTCTCATTTTGCTCATGCCAAGGCAGGCAAAGGTTCCAATAAGTGTTGAAACGACAGCAGCTACAAAGGCAATTGAAAAAGTATTTCTTATGGCCTCGATTATCTGCTCGTTTTCCAGCATGGCTCTGTACCATCTGAGCGAAAAGCCCGACCAAACCGCCATAGTCTTAGCCTTGTTAAACGAAAATACGGCTAGTGTCAAAATCGGCAAATACAAAAACATGACGATAAGCGCAAGGTAAATGTTACTTCCAATCTTTCTCATATCAAAGCACCATCCCCATCCTTATCGAGCCTCGACATCAGCTCCATAGTAATCAAAATGAATACCATCATTACAAGCGATAGCCCCGAACCGAGATTCCAGTTCGAAGTCGTTGTAAACTCCTGCTCTATGATATTACCTATCAAATATATCTTACCTCCGCCCAGCATGTTTGAAATGGCAAATGTCGTAAGCGCAGGCACGAAAACCATGGTTATACCGCTTGCTATTCCCGGAACGGAAAGTGGAATAATGACATCCTTGAATACCTTTGCCTTTGTCGCACCAAGGTCATAGGCCGCCTCGATAACTGCATTTTCAATCTTAATCATGGAGTTATATATAGGTAATATCATAAAAGGCAGATAGTCGTAGACCATGCCTAAAACAACCGCCACCGGCGTGTTTATAATCTGAAGCCCGGGCATACCTATATTCTCAAAGAAGTTATTGATCAGACCGCCTCTTTCAAGAAGCACCTGCCAAGCCATAGTTCTGAGCAGGAAGTTCATCCACATAGGCAGGATAAAAATGAACACCAAAAACCCCTTGCTGCTCAACTTACTGTTTCTGAGAATCAAAGCTAGCGGCAGAGAGATTACTAAACATATTATGCTGCTGATAAAAGCGAGTAAAAGAGACATCCAAAGCGCCTTCGCATGCTCAGGTGCGAGAATGCTAGTCACATTTTCGACCGTAAAAGCCCCGCTCCTATCTGTAAATCCATAGAAAGCTATAACAATTACCGGAACAATAGTGCCGATAAGTATCCAAGCTATGAATGGAATTGCAAAAGGCTTTTTATACATCTATCTCTATTGCCTCCTCTTCCTTGGTCTGAGGTTTGTGCATGATCTGTATATTGAAGGGAATTACATCAATACTCACATGCTCGCCTACTGCAAAGCTGGTCGTATTCTGAGCTAGCCAAGTGAATCCACCTGCCTCAATCTCCATCTCATAATAGACGCCAATAAAAATATTATGGGTAACTACTCCATCAATCTTGCCCTTGCCGGGCTCTCTGATGATAATATCCTCAGGTCTTATCATTACATCGACTGGCTTGTTCTTTCCAAATCCGGTATCTACACAATCAAAGACAGTCTCACCTATCTTTACAAACCTATCCTCGAGCATCACAGCATCTATGATATTGCTGTCACCTATAAAGTCAGCAACAAATGCATTTTCAGGCTCATTATATATCTCCTCCGGTGTTCCCATCTGCTGTATATATCCACCGTTCATAACAACAACTTTGTCGCTCATAGTAAGAGCTTCCTCCTGGTCATGAGTTACATATAGGAATGTAATTCCCAGCTCGTTCTTCAGTCTAATAAGCTCATACTGCATGTCCTGTCTGAGCTTAAGGTCAAGAGCTCCAAGCGGTTCGTCCAGTAGCAGAACCTTAGGTTCGTTAACTATCGCCCTTGCAATCGCAATTCTCTGCTGCTGACCGCCCGAGAGTGAATCAATTTTTCTTCTTTCGTATCCGCTTAGGTTTACGAGATTTAGCGCATACTTTATTTTATCTTTGATGTACTGATTGCTCTTGCCTTTGATCTTTAGTCCAAAGGCAATATTATCTCCTACATTCATATGTGGGAACAAAGCATACTTCTGAAAAACTGTGTTTATATGTCTCTTGTTTGGTGCAAGATCCGTTATGTCTTTTCCCTCAAAGAATACCCTTCCCTCATCAGGCGTCTCAAAGCCACCTACTATTCTGAGCGTCGTAGTCTTTCCGCAACCTGAAGGTCCTAGCAGCGTGATAAACTCATTCTCATTCACATTCAAATTAAAGTCATCTAACACCGTCGTATCGCCAAATGCTTTGCTTATGTTCTTAAGTTCTATTAATGATTGCATTTCCCCTCCTAAAAGCTTGGCGGCGTGCTAACCCATATCAAAATTGCCCCACTCTTTGATGTTAAATAATGTGTTTTGTCGGATTTGTAATAAAAGCTTTCTCCGGCCTTTGCCTCGTACTTCTTATTGCCTAAATGTATGCATATACTTCCCTTTATAATATATCCGAACTCCTCCCCCTCATGCGGATTATCCGGATATGTTCTTCCATTAGGCTCTATCTTTAGCCTTATCGGCTCCATTTCGTTCTTCTGAGCATTGGGAATTATCCACTCAATTATATTGCCATCTGCAGCATCGTCCTTTTCAAAATAGTCCTCTTCTCCAAAGACTATCTGTTCATCTTTTTCGCTTGCAAAGAAATCGGATACGCTTATTCCAAGGCACTGCAAAATATCCTCAAGTGTCGAAATTGATGGTGAGGTCAAATCACGCTCAATCTGTGAAATAAACCCCTTGGATAGCTCAGCCCTATCCGCAAGTTCCTCCTGAGTAAGTCCATTTCTTATTCTAAGTTCCTTAATCTTTTCACCTATTTGAATAGACATCAAGCATATCCTTTCTAAACAATTTGTTTAGTATTGCTAAACCAACAAGAAAAATTATATCCTATTTTGGCTAAAAGTCAAGCAAATAAAATGGATGCTTCTAGAAAATCTAAAAGCATCCGAGCATTTAAGATTAGTCAAAAATTCTACCACTTGACTTAAATAATGTATTTCCCTAACTTGTCCTTAATATACCTTTCGACATCTTCTCTATCGGTATCCAGTGCGACTGCAAATTCACTATAGATTAAGTCCTCTGCACGTTTCATATACCTCTTGTCTATCTGCCCCAGGTGTTTCTTATTCCTATCTGCGACCATTGATTTAATATAGATAGACTTGGTCATAGCTAGTAAATCAGCACAGCAGTGATTTTCTAAGATACTCTGATAATGCTGAGATAACTGCTGCGAGCTCTTGCACTTGTAGTCATCAATCTCAAGCTCATCTAAATTATTCAGAAGCTCTGAGGCACTCTCGGCTGAAATTACCGCTCTGATAGGAACCTTCTCATTGTCGATAGGTGTATAGATGACACCGCTCTGAAAAACCGGTTCTAAGAGGTAGTAGATACGCTTGTCATCCTTGTCAACAAAACTTGGTCTGCCAATCTCCTTCACGCGACAAACGCCGGTAGAACCGTACATTACCAATTCGTTTTCCTTGAACATCTGTAACTCTCCTCTTGCCATATTTAACTTACAATATAAGTATACACCATCTGTGTAAAAAATGTAAGGGGGAAAGTAATTGAAAAAGCCCCTTAGTGAACTAAAGGGCTTTTCGTGTTGAATCATTGTCAATTGAATATAATTTTATACACCTAAGTGTAAATTATTCAGATTCTTTTCCGTAAATTTTAACTAGTACTGCTAGTACAGCAATCATCATAGCAAGTGCTACCGGAAGAGCAATGAATACATTCCTTACGAATCCGGCGATTACATATCCTACAAATGATACAGCTGCTACTGTCATAGCGTAAGGTAGCTGTGTCTGTACATGGTTGATGTGGTTACTCTGAGCACCTGCGGATGCCATGATTGTTGTATCTGAAATTGGTGAGCAGTGGTCTCCGCATACAGCACCTGCCATACAAGCTGACATTGCTATTACCATCATCTCCTTGTCTTTTGAGAAGATTGATACAACGATAGGAATTAGGATACCAAATGTACCCCATGATGTTCCTGTAGCAAATGCGATAACGCATCCGATTAGGAATACAACTGCAGGTAGGAAGCTTACCAGACCGTCAGCAAATCCGCCTACGAAGTTTGTAACAAATTCTTTGCTTCCAAGACTGTCTGTCATAGCCTTTAGTGTCCAAGCAAGTGTAAGAATCATGTTAGCAGGAATCATAGCCTTGAATCCTTCTGGGAAACAATCCATGATTTCCTTGAATGTTATAATTCTTCTTCCTAGGAACCAAGCTACGCATACTAGGATAGCTAGAAGTGATCCTGTTGAAAGACCAACTGATGCATCTGTATTTGAGAAAGATTCAATAAATGAAGTTCCCTTGAAGAATCCACCGGCGTAGAGAATTCCGCCAACACAGAATACGATGAGGATAACTACCGGTAGAATCATGTCTATAACTTTACCCTTACCTTCGATTGCATCACTCTGTGCATTCTCATAAGGTCTATCCGGAGTTGTGTAAATATCTCCGTTGATAGCATTATCCTCGTGAACTCTCATTGGACCGTAGTCGAAGTGGAAAGTTACGATGCAAAGCATTGTGAGAATTGTTAGAAGTGCATAGAAGTTGTAAGGTATGCAACGTACGAATAATGAGAATCCATCTTCTCCCGGAACAAAGCCTGCAACTGCTGCTGCCCATGACGAGATAGGTGCAATGATGCAAACCGGAGCTGCTGTTGCGTCAATTAGGTATGCAAGCTTAGCTCTTGAAACGTGGTGCTTGTCTGTGATAGGTCTCATAACAGCACCTACTGTTAGACAGTTGAAATAGTCGTCTACGAAGATAAGACAGCCAAGAAGAATTGTGCTGTACTGAGCACCCTCTCTTGTCTTTATACGGTTTTCAGCCCATGCTCCGAAAGCAGCTGAAGCGCCGGTCTTATTCATCATAGCTACAAGTGAACCGAGTATAATCAAGAATACTAAGATACCAACGTTGTAGCTATCTGAAAGTCTTGAAATAATTCCGTCTGCAAGTACATGATGAACTGTCCTTTCAAAATGTCCACCAGACCAAAGTATTCCACCGCATACGATACCGATGAATAATGAGCTATATGCTTCCTTTGTAATAAGTGCGAGTGCAATAGCAACAAGCGGTGGTAGTAGTGACCAAGCTGATCCAAACAAAGCAGGTACATACTCTGCTTCTTTAGCCATAGCGAGTATTGGCATGCACATAATTAGTAGTGCCGCAAATCCTATGATCCAGATGGCCCTTGATTTGAGATTTTTCATTAATAAGTCCTCCCTAAACCATTGAGCAATAAATCCAACAAATGTAATTTAGCACTTTTTGATTGAAATGTCAATTGAATATGATGGCTGTGTGAACGATTTGTGTTTAGAACAATACAATATTGTATCTTGCATATGAAGGTTCACTATGTTAAACTTAAATAGCTGTTTTAGGCAGGTCTTTTATACTGTTCCTAACGCATAATGATACATAGCATGGAGGATTGACCGAGTGGCTAAGGAGCTCGCCTGGAAAGCGAGTAGGGTGTAACAGCCTCGTGGGTTCGAGTCCCATGTCCTCCGCCAAATGCAAAAGAAAGCCTTAAACGGCTTTCTTTTTTCTTTCAAATACTCTTTTCCCCTAAATTCCAATTAAAAAGCATTTTAATGCGCACCTACAAACACGCCTTAAATATACAACTTTGATTTATAATTATTTATAAGTGGCAATAATTATTGTGAGCTCTTTATTTTGCTACTGTGTATACATTAATTTCCTTCATCAAAACAATTGCATTGTTTTATGAACATAAAACGTTTTTTTGTACTTTTGTACAAAATCGATTCACGGCATTTTACATATTGAGGCTATAAACTCAATATTCCAAGATGCTCAAGAAGTATCTTTGTTCCTATCAAAATAAGAATCACTCCTCCTAGCCTCTCAGCACCCAGCTTTAATCTTGTTCCACAGATGTTCCCAATTTTGACTCCTGCAAATCCGAAGGCGAATGTCGTTGCTCCGATAATCAGTACCGCAAGCAGAACATTGACCTTTAATACAGCAAAGCTTATACCGACAGCGAGGGCATCAATGCTCGTTGCAACAGCTAAAAGCAGCATTGTATTTACATCAAAGTTGCTATCTTCCCTATCATCATCGCCTGCCTCTTTGATCATCTTAAGCCCGATTAAGAAAAGAAGTACAAAGGCTATCCAATGGTCAAAGTCAGCAATTATAGTCATCAACCTGGAGCCAAGAAGATATCCGATGCCGGGCATCACTGCCTGAAAGATACCGAAGTATAGCCCGCAAATCAATGCGTAGCGCCACTTCATCTCCCTTAGCGCAAGACCCTTACAGATGGAAACCGCAAAAGCATCCATAGATAGTCCCACTGCAACAAGCAGAGTCTCGATTATAGACATAGAGCATCACCCACGGCATCGAGCATACTGTCCTTTGCGAACACTTTGTCATGCTTAACTTCTCTGTTTTCCAAACCATCTATTGCCTTAGGCACTTTAACACCTGTAAACTCATTTAATTTTTCAACGCATTCGAAATCGCTCATTTCATCTATCTTTAGTCCAATCGAGCTTGCAACGCTTCTCGGAAACTTATATGGTGAGGCTGTTGATGCGATAACAGTTGCTCTATCGTCCCCCGTCTCCTTCTTGTACTGCTCGTAAACTGCATAGGCAACAGCTGTGTGCGTATCCACAAGGTATTTTCCCTTCTTATATAAATCTCCAATTGTCTTACATGTGAGATTCATATCAGCAAAGCCTGCATAAAAACAACTTAGTCCATTTCGAATGGAATCTGATACTGTATATTCACCGGTATTATCCAGTGAGGTCATCAGTTCCCTTAGCTCTTCGGTATTGCTAAGGTGATATATGAGTCTTTCCAGATTGCTGGAAATCAAAATGTCCATAGATGGCGAGTTCGTCAAAATGAAATTTCTCTTAGTATCATACTTACCACTGGAAAAGAAGTCAGTCAAAACCTTGTTCTCATTCGAAGCGCATATGAACTTTGATACAGGAATTCCCATCCTCATTGCGTAGTAAGCCGCGAGTATATTTCCAAAGTTACCGGTTGGAACCGTTATGTTTATTGTGTCTCCCGCTTTGATGTCCCCTGCTGCTATAAGTCTTGAATATGCATATACGTAATATGCAACTTGAGGAATAAGTCTTCCTATATTAATTGAGTTTGCAGATGAGAATACGTAACCCTTTGATGCAAGCTCCTCCTTTAGATTATCGTCAGTAAAAAGCTTCTTAACTCCTGTCTGCGCGTCGTCAAAGTTCCCTTCTATCGCATAGACATGAACGTTCTTACCCTCCTGAGTTACCATCTGGCGTCTCTGAACCTCGCTCACTCCATCCTTAGGATAAAAGACGATTATCTCTGTATTTTCTACATCAGCAAATCCTTCGAGAGCTGCCTTTCCTGTATCTCCGGATGTAGCCGTCAAAATACATATCTTCCTGTCAACACCAAGTTTCTTCATTGAAGTTGTCATTAGGTAAGGGAGAATTGAAAGTGCCATGTCCTTAAAAGCTGCAGTTTTTCCATGATATAGCTCAAGGAAGTCGGCTCCGCCCGCCTTTGTAATCTTCGCAATCTCAGGCACCTCGAATTTCTCGTCATATGCATTGTCCACGCAGTAATCTATTTCCTCACCGGTGAAGTCCGAAAAAAATAATCCGATTACCAGCTTTGCAATCTGCTGATATGTCATCTTAGCCAGATCATCAAAGTTAACTGTTAGGCTTGGTATCTCTGTCGGAACAAACAGACCCTTGTCATCGGCAATGCCCTTAACTATTGCTTCAGCTGCGCTAAAGCTTCCTCTCATGCCTCTTGTGCTCACGTAATTTATCATATGAATTCTCCCGAAAATATTTATAGAAAAAACTTTACAAGTAGATTATCTTAGTATATAATATCGCTTGTAGCATTTCAACAAACGATTTGTGATTTAACAATTTAATTTGTCGCCTTGGTCAAGTGGTCAAGACGTAGCCCTCTCACGGCTGAATCAGGGGTTCGACTCCCCTAGGCGATACCAATTAACAAAAGCCTTGAAAATACTTTATTTATTAGTGTTTCAAGGCTTTTTCTTTGCTTTGTTTACCGTCTTATTCTATCCGAGAATCGTTCCCAATCGTTCCCAAAAGTGTGTTACCCCATGCGTTACCCTTTTATTGTTTCTTGAATTGTCAATTCAAGTTTCAAATTCTGTAATCACATCTAGGAGTTCTGCACTTAGTCTATGTATACATTCACGCTTTATATCCTCAGGTATTACATAATGTGCTTCTGCTATGCTTCCTGCAATGGCTGCAATCGTATCACAGTCACCTCCGAGGGATATTGCAGTGCGTATTACATCTTCGAAATCACTTCCCTCAAGAAAAGCCGTTATTGCTTCTGGCACAGTCTCCATACAGCTTTCGACATGATGATAATTAGGTCTGATTTCATCGCAACTTCGATTAAGATCATATCCAAATTCATCTTCGATGTACTTTTTTATATCCTCTTTGCTTTTTCCTTGTCTTGCTAGAAATATTGTACTCGCTACGGATTCAGCCCCTTTGATACCCTCAGGATGGTTGTGCGTTACCTCTGCCGATAGCCTTGCAACATGCCTAACATCATCGATATTGTCATATAGCCAGGAAACAGCTGAAACCCTCATAGCAGAACCGTTTCCATAGCTGTTATACGCGTCCATTTTATCGTTGAAGAACCACTGTGAAAACCTATATCCATAGCCTGCATTTGGGAAGAGTTTACCGAAGTAGCGCATCTCATCTCCTATTTTTGCTTTGATTGACTTATCCGTATCGTTTGCATTTACTTTCATCAGAGCTGATGCAACGGCTATGGTCATTACGCTATCATCTGTGAAGCGAGATGCATTACTAAACAAAGGAAATTCTTTGCTCTTTTCTCCCCTGTCAAACTCATATGGACTTCCTACAATATCCCCGATTATTGCGCCTAACATCATATTCTATCTCTCGATTTGAAATCATAATCTATACGTTTTCTCCAGCCTTTTGGAACCTCGCATGTGTTTCTATAACTTCTTACAACATCTTCCATAACTTTAAAACTAATTTTCATTCCCTTGGAATCACAGTTATAGTTTACTGCCATTGACGAATCTATTCCGTATCTAGATGCTTCAGCTGCAGCATCTATATTTGCACCGAGGAAGATGAACTCCCAACCGCACTTTGATTTTTCATGCTCAACCAACTTTCTAACATCCTTGTAACTAAATCTTCTGCTGGAGTTTTCCATTCCATCAGTCGTTATGATGAAAAGCGTTTTCTTAGGGACATCCTCTTTACGCGCGTATTTATGTATCTTTGCAATGTGCTTAATTGCACTTCCAACAGCATCTAAAAGAGCTGTGCTTCCCCCTACATAATATTCCTTGCTTGTAAGTTTTGGAACATCCTTGATGTTTACGCGATTGTGTATAACTTCTAGCTCATTATTAAAGAGTAAAGTACTTACAAGTGCATCTCCAGGCTCATTCGCCTGCTTCTTCATCATTGAATTGAAACCACCTATGGTGTCTGCTTCGAGGCCTGCCATTGAACCGCTACGGTCTAGAATAAATATAATCTCTGTCATTTTAAAATCCTCCTATTTCCTAATGTATTCACATTCTAAAGGATTTAGGAGGATTAAAGGTCGCGCGCCATGCGACATTTAAATAAAATATTTACATGCATATAAGCGGCTGATCAAATTTAAACAGCGTACTGTTGAGCTCAAATATATCGTATTTCTCGTTTTCGATAAAGTACTTTACTATTACATCAAACTTACTACTTTGAGATAAGGTAAAGCCAGCTCTAGCAATAAGATCATTGGTCTCATCCATATTTAATTCAAGGGCGATTGCAAAGGCTATAGCAGTTGCCTTTGACGGCTTGTAGTCAACATTATTTCTAATCTTTGAAAATAACTTTCTATCAACATTAGCCTTCTTATAGATTTCTGAGTCTTTCTTACCAGTCCTATCTATTAAATCAAGCAAGGTTTCCGAAAAACCCTTATCGAGATTATTAAGTAAACCATCTAGATTTGGCATCTGCGCAATAAACTCTTGAGATGGTTCATTTAAAAGCATTTCTCCGTAGTCAAGGCACCTCATCATTGACGTCTTGTACTCAAAGTTTATCTTATCACTTACGTAGTTTGCATCTATGTAGCTACTTACCGACTTAAAAAGTTTTTCAGAAAGCTCAAACGACTGTTTTTCAAAGACAACAAGATATATCTGCATCTCGTTTTTCATCAAAAATGCATTTATCTCTCTTACTGCTATCTGAAGTGCAAGTGGCTTTGGAAAACCATAGCTTCCTGTCGATATCAAAGGAAAGGCAATTGACTCACACGAATTTCTCTTCGCAATCTCAAGCGAGTTTCTGAAGCATGAAGCTAAAAGTTTTTCCTCGCTAGACTTTCCATCTTTCCAGATAGGGCCAACCGTGTGGATTACATATTTTGCATCAAGATTAAAGGCAGACGTTGCCACAGCTTCTCCTGTTGCAATATTGCCAATCTCCTTACGTGCCAAAAGAAGCTTTGCACCTGCTTTATCGTGAACACCCTTGTCCGTTCCAGCGCCTATTATAGGCCTAGGATTTGCAGTATTTACAATCGCATCAACCTTCATATTTACAATGTCATTTCTAACTATCTCAAAAGGCATGTGTTGCTCCTATCTGCTACTATTTGTTGAAAACTAAACTATTTCTTTATGCTTACAAATACTCTCTTGTCTATTCTTTCGATTTCCAGTCCGCGTAGGTCTGCGACAAACTCCTTTAGGAACTTGTACTTCCCACCGCCCTTTTTGTCGTAATATCTTACGTCAAAGTTTCTGTAAAGCCTGCTCAACTCATTTCCTATTTGTCCTAGGTCAGTTGGCTTACCCAGATCTTCATTAGCCATAATAATCTGCTTAATTTTGTTGCTGATTAGCTTCTTACTTGGAATATTTCCCGTCCGATCAGACTTCTTCTCCTGCTTTGACTTTAAGCCGGCTGCAGCCTCAGCGTCAGCTTCCTTCTTTTTCTCTGCCTCAGCTTCCTTTGCAAGAACATCTATGTAGACGAACTTATCAAAGGCATTTTCCAGAGCCTCTGTCGCTTTGTCAGACTCACCCATACCGATTACGAGAAGGCCTGATTCCGCAAGTCTCCTTGCCAGCGAAGTGAAATCGCTGTCCGATGAAACTATGCAAAAGCCGTCGACATTTCCACGATAGAGAATGTCCATAGCATCAATTATCAAGGCTGAATCAGATGCGTTCTTTCCCCTCGTGTTGTTAAATTGCATCATCGGTTTTAGAGAGTTCTTATTTATTTGACCCTCCCATTTTGTTTGGACAATCTTGTCCCAGCTTCCGTAAATTCTTTTATACGAGCATTCACCGTAGTTAGTAATCTCATCTATAATATAGTCCGCATACTGGGCTGAAATGTTTTCAGCATCTATCAGCAGCGCCATCTTTCTCTCTTTGTTCACTATTCTTCTCCTTTTGCATATTTTGATATAATGCTGAGCATGATATCGACGAGCACGACCATCTCCTCGACCACAGCATACTCTCTGTTCCCGTGGTGGTTATATGAGCCCGTTCCCAGATTTGGACAAGGAACTCCCATGCGGGAAATTCCTGCACCGTCAGTGCCGCCTCTCATAGGCGCAGGCTTTGCTTCAAATCCCTGCTCTCTGATTGCCTCCATCGCATACTCAATGTGTTCCTCATGACCCTTCATGCACTCAGCCATGTTTCTATATGAATCCTTGAAGCATATTTCGACTGTTTCCGCGCCGTATTTTTCGTTTAGGAACTCCGCACATTTTGACATCAAAGCCTTTCTCTGCTCAAGCTTATCTATATCGTGGTCTCTGATGATGTACTCAAGACTTGCCTCCTCGCAATTTCCTTTCATATCCATCAAATGGTAGAAGCCCTCGTAAGCTTCAGTGTGCTCAGGTCTTTCGCTTGCCGGGAGAGCCTCTGCAAACTCGCAAGCCACATGAAGTGCGTTTTTCATCTTATTCTTTGCCTCTCCGGGATGCGTAACTATGCCGTGAATTATCAGGCTGGCCGAAGCCGCATTGAAGTTCTCATATGAGATTTCATCAGGTGATGCACCATCCAAGGTATATGCTCTGTCCGCCGCAAGCTTTTTTACATCAAAATGGTCCACGCTGGTTCCAATCTCCTCATCAGGCGTAAACGAAAACGCGATGTCGCCATGCTTAAACTCAGGTGTCTTAACCATGTATTCAAGCGCAGTCATAATCTCAGCAACTCCGGCTTTATCATCTCCTCCAAGAAGCGTCTTTCCGTTTGTAACTACCACAGTTTTTCCTTTTGCATTCAGTAAGGGTGGATTATTGGCAGGATCTAAAATCACATCTTTACATAGAACTATAGGTTCTCCGTCGTAGTTTTCGATTACCCTTGCTTCATCTCCCGGATATGGAAACTCCAGTGCCGTATCCATGTGAGCTATGAAAGCTATGGTTGGAACCTTGGCATCGATATTTCCTTTGAGCTTTCCGTAGATATATCCCTTGTCATCCAGCTCTACATCTGTGATTCCAAGCGCTTTGATTTCTTCCATCAAAACCTTGGCAAGGTTTAGCTGCTTTGCTGTGCTTGGAACAGTCTCACTGGTTTTATCGGACTGCGTGTCTATTTTGATATATGTTAAAAAGTTTTTTAGTACACTTTGTTTTTTATCCACTGTCTCCTCCTTAAAAACAAACAGGGCATGATTACACGCCCTGCCTTTGTTAGTTATTTGAGTACTGCAATCATCTCGCCGGCCTTAACCTGCTGACCTTCTTTAACGAATACCTTATCAACAATACCTTCAGTAGTTGAAATGATATTTGTCTCCATCTTCATTGCTTCAAGTACAGCGATAGCCTGATTTGCCTCAACCTTATCGCCCTCCTTGATGAGAATCTTAACTACGGCACCGGGGATGTTTGCACCGATTTCCATTGGGTTTTCTTCATCTGCATACCTTGTAACCGCTACAGCTACCGAGTCTTTTACATCCTCGTCCTTAACCCTTGCAACTCTACGGTTTCCGTTGATTTCGAATACCACTTCGCAGATACCTTCATTATCTGTAGCTCTTCTTTCGATAAGTCTTACGATAAATGTCTTACCCTCATCAATCTTGATTTCACAAGTTTCACCCTCGGATAGTCCGTGGAAGAAGATATCGGAGCCCATGTGTCTGAAATCACCGTGCTTGCGAATGTATTTGATATAGTCGTCGAATACCTTAGGGTAGATAGCGGCACTGATAATTTCCTGCTCGTCTCCCTCCAGTCCCAGATCATCAACCAGATGCTTTCTGATTGCATCAAAGTCCTCGTCCTCAAGAAGTTCACCTGCACGGCAAGTGATTGGCTTCTTATCCTTGAGAACCAGCTTTTGTAGTTCCTCCGGGAATCCTCCAAGAGGCTGACCTATCATGCCCTCAAAGAATGAAACGAGTGAATCAGGGAAATCTACATTCTTTCCCTTTTCGTAGATGTTTTCAGGTGTCATTTCGTTCTGAACCATGAAGATGGCAGTGTCGCCGACAACCTTTGATGTAGGTGTAACCTTGATGATATCTCCAAGCATTTGGTTAACCTCGCGGTACATCTCCTTAACCTCGTTGAACTTATACCCAAGTCCGAATGAATCTACCTGAGCCTTTAGATTTGAGTACTGCCCCCCCGGCATCTCATACTTGTATATCTCTGCAGACGGTGTACGCAGACCGGATTCAAAGCTTGAATATACCGGTCTTACATCTCTCCAGTACTCTGAGAGCTGTTGTATTCCTTCATAAGCAATTTCTGTATCTCTTGATGAGTGCTCAAGAGCTGCAACGATTGAGTTTAATCCCGGCTGTGATGTTAGACCTGCCATGCTGTTAAATGCCGCATCGACAATGTCTACTCCCGCCTGAGCAGCCATTAGAACAGTAGCAATACCGTTGCCGCTTGTGTCATGTGTATGTAGATGTACCGGAATCTTAAGAACCTGCTTAAGTTCACCAATCAGTTCTCTTGCAGCCATCGGCTTTAGAAGTCCGGACATGTCCTTGATGCCGATGATGTGAGCACCTTCAGCCTCAAGCTCCTTAGCAAGCTTGATGTAATAATCCAGATTGTACTTTGTTCTTGACTTATCTAGAATATCACCAGTGTAACACATGCATGCCTCTGCAAGTTTTCCCTGCTTGAGCGTCTCGTCGAGAGCAATCTTCATTCCCTCTGTCCAGTTAAGTGCATCAAATATACGGAATACGTCGATTCCGGCCTTTGCTGACTGCTTAACGAACTCTCTGATTACATTATCCGGATAGTTCTTGTATCCAACAGCATTGGCTCCTCTGATAAGCATCTGGAACATTATGTTTGGGATTAGCTTTCTCAGAGTTGCAAGTCTCTCCCATGGATTCTCATGCAGGAATCTGAAAGCCGTATCAAATGTAGCTCCACCCCACATCTCAAGTGAGAAGAAATCCTTACCGTAAAGAGCTGTACCCGGAGCAATTTTCTCCATATCTATTGTACGAACTCTAGTAGCCATAAGTGACTGCTGAGCGTCTCTCATTGTTGTATCTGTAATCAAAAGTCTCTTCTGATCCATAACCCACTTGCTTACCGCCTCAGGTCCCTGCTCATCGAGTAGCTGCTTTGTTCCTCTGAGCTTAGCGACTTCTGCCGGGCTAACGCGTGGAAATACAGGTACGTCAAAGGTTGGCTTTATACCCTTTGTCTCGTTGACGACCTTATTTCCTAGGAAGTCGATAATTTTGAGTTCTTCATCTTCCTTTGTTCTTATATCCATTAACTCCGGATGTGCCGAAATAAATCCGGTATTACAGTTTCCTTCAGCAAAGGTCTCGTGGTTCAGAACGTTTAATATGAAACCGATATTTGTCTTTACGCCCTTGATTTGTGTCTCTCTTAGAGCTCTGATAGCCTTGCGTCTGGTTGCATCAAATGTAAGTGCTGTAGCAGTAACCTTAACTAGAAGGCTGTCATAATAAGGACTGATTGTCGAGCCTGTAAATCCATTACCACCGTCAAGTCTTATACCATATCCGGAGGCACTTCTATAAAGTTCGATAGTTCCTGTATCAGGAGCAAATCCATTGCTCGGATCTTCTGTTGTTATTCTGCACTGGATGGCATAGCCTCTTGTGTGTATGCTCTCCTGTGACTCAATTCCTATTTCCGGATCAGCAAGAGCATAGCCTTCAGCAACTAAAATCTGTGTCTGAACAATATCTATACCCGTAACCATCTCTGTAACGGTGTGCTCAACCTGAATACGAGGGTTCATCTCGATGAAGTAGTGTCTTCCATCTGAGTCTAGGAGAAACTCAACTGTTCCGGCACTGCGATAGTCAACTGCTCTTGCAATCTTAATAGCATCGTCACAGATAGCCTGTCTCTGCTCATCTGTCAAGCAAAGCGAAGGTGTGAATTCTATAACCTTCTGATGTCTTCTCTGTATGGAGCAATCTCTATCGTAAAGGTGTACGATGTTGCCATACTTATCTCCGACAATTTGAACCTCGATGTGTTTAGGGTTTTCGAGGTACTTCTCAATGAATATATCATCTATACCGAATGCTGCCTGCGCCTCACTCTTTGCACGTCTGAACTCGTTTACTATATCTTCCTTGTCTCTAACGATTCTCATGCCGCGACCGCCACCGCCGGCTGCCGCCTTAAGCATAACCGGGTATCCGCATCTATCGGCAAATTCAACAGCCTCATCCTCGTCCTTTATAGCTGAATCTACACCCGGAATTGTAGGAACTTCAACTCTAGCTGCTACAATTTTGGATTTTATCTTGTCACCAAGCTGATCCATCATATAGTGGTTAGGGCCTATAAATTCAATTCCTGCATCTTCACATGCCTTTGCAAAATCAGTGTTTTCAGATAGAAATCCATATCCCGGATGAATTGCATCAACGCCCTTGGCCTTTGCAAGCTCTATAATTTCTTCAATTGATAGGTATGCCGCAACAGGAGTCTTTCCCTTGCCTATCTGGTATGATTCATCTGCCTTAAATCTGAATAAGCTGTTCTTGTCTTCCTCAGAGTATATCGCAACTGTTCTAATTCCCAGCTCTTGACATGCTCGAAATACTCTAATTGCAATCTCGCCACGATTAGCAACCAGAACACGCTTGAATTTCTTTATTTCTCTCATTGTTTTCTCCCATTCTCTATAATAAAAGATTAAACGTGTCACATCTATATCACTGCATTACTGCAGGTGAATATCAATATTCTTGTACGATAGCTCTATATCGGCAGCCCTGAGTGCCTCAGTAGCAGCCTCCTCTATCTTGTAGGACAGCATAAAGAAGTCGTCTGCCCTGCACCAAATTTTAAAGTCTACCGATAGTGCATAGGCATCTATGGAGCTGACTCCAATTATAGGCTCAGGTGTAGTTAGAACAAGTGGATTGTTCTTTGCTACTTCCATCAAAATTTCTTTAATTTTAGCTATGTCCGTATCCTTAGCAAAATTGTATGTTTTGTCGATTCGCCTTATACCGGATTCTGTGAAGTTAGTCAAAACTGAAGCTGACATCACGCCGTTTGGCACGGTCACAACTTTATTGTCCCCTGTGTGCATCTTGGTGTACATGAGGTCTATCTCATCGACAATTCCCGTCGCATCAATGCTTCCATTAACGGCAATCACATCGCCGCACTTGAAAGGCTTGTTAATCAAAATGAGAAAGCCTCCTGCTACATTACCAAGACTATCCTTTAGCGCCAGTGCAATCGCCGCACCTCCGGCACCGAGTACCGTCAATAGTGACGAAGTGTTTAGTCCCAGCTCCTGAAGGATTATAATGGCCAGTATTATTAGAAAGACCACCCTGATACCGTTGGTTATGAATGCGTGTAGCGATTTGTCAATCTTTGACTTCTCAAGCAATTTGCGAAGCACTTTTATAAAAACAGTTATCACTATCCATCCTATTATGAACGATAAAAGTGCAATTCCCATATCTATAAGTATTTTTGTTACATGCTCTGTATTTGGCATAGTCTACCTCTTAGCCCTCGCACAACTGAGCCTTAAGCTTGCCGTACGGACTCTATTTACACTCGCAGTTCGCTCGCTTAGCGTCCCGCTCTTCTTCTCTCTATTTCCTTGAGCAGCTTCTTTCTGAGCCTGATGTCGTCCGGAACGATTTCTACCAGTTCATCATCAGCAATGAACTCAAGGGCTTCCTCAAGGGTGAAATGACGAGCCGGTGAAAGTTTGACGTTCTCGTCACTTCCGGCAGCACGCATGTTGGTCGCCTTCTTCGCCTTGCAAGGGTTAACCTCCATATCATTTCCTCGAGAGTTCATTCCGACAATCATGCCCTCATAAACCTTAGTTTGAGGCTCTACAAACATCTGAACCCTTTCACTGATATTAAACAGCGCATAAGGCGTGCAAACGCCTTCTTCTATCGCGATGGCAACTCCGTTATT
The DNA here is from genome assembly GCA_900450455.1 of [Eubacterium] infirmum. Lineage (GTDB taxonomy): Bacteria > Bacillota > Clostridia > Peptostreptococcales > Anaerovoracaceae > Eubacterium_B > Eubacterium_B infirmum. Next base: position 161,915 of record UGGN01000002.1, on the reverse strand, counting down.
TCTACCCGGAATCTCGCCCTTGTACTCCTCAAATGCGAAAAATCTTCTCTCCATGTTTCCTTCGCCGCGAGTATCGTTGATGAACTCGGATCTATATCCCAAAAGACCTCTGGTTGGAGCGTGGTACTCCAGTTTGGTATAACCGTTATCGCCGGACATCTGAACCATGATACCCTTTCTAAGGTTTAGCTTGGAGATGACGGTTCCCGAATATTCATCAGGAACTGTAATTATAACCTCTTCAATCGGTTCAAGCCTTGCTCCGTTCTCATCCTTGTGGTAGATAACCTCAGGCTTTGATACAGCAAGCTCATATCCTTCTCTTCTCATATTCTCTATCAAAATTGAAAGATGAAGTTCTCCTCTTCCCGAAACCTTGAAGCAGTCTGTCGAATCCGTATCCTCAACGGTGAGTCCGACATTGACCTCAAGCTCCTTGTTCAATCTTTCTCTTATGTGTCTTGATGTCACATACTTACCCACCTGCCCGGCAAAGGGAGATGAGTTAACCATGAAGTTCATCGAAAGTGTAGGCTCCTCAATCATGATACTACCTAGACCCTCCGGTGCTTCCGGGTCACAGATTGTCTCACCTATGGAAATATCTGAGATACCCGAAACGACAACTATGTCGCCACACTGAGCTTCCTCTACCGGTACTCTCTTAAGACCTCTGTAGACAAAGATTTGTCCAATTTTGCGTGATTCTACAGTGTTTTCCTTGACAACCGAAACCTGGCTGCCCTGCTTTAGTACACCTCTTGTGATTCTGCCGATTCCCAGTCTTCCGATGTAGTCATCGTAAGCGAGTGTCGAAATTTGCATCTGCAAAGGCTCTTCCCTTCTGTCCGGGTAAACCTCGCAGTGTTCAATTATTGTATCAAAGAGCGGCGTAATATCGAATCCGCCGTATCCTTCCGGTGTGTGCTTTAGTTTGCTGTCGCCCTGTCTGAATTCAAGTCCGTCTATATCAGATGGGTCCTTAACAGCTATGCCCTGCCTTGCAACTCCGTAGAGTATCGGGAAGTTCAGTTGCTCATCGTTTGAGTCAAGATCCATGAAAAGTTCATATACCTCATCAACAACCTCGTCGATTCTGGCATCCTTCTTGTCAATCTTGTTAATGAACAAAATAGGGTTTAATCCCTGCTCAAGTGATTTGCTAAGAACAAAGCGAGTCTGTGGCATAGGGCCCTCACTTGAGTCAACGAGCAGAATAACAGTGTCTACCGTCTTCATGATACGCTCAACCTCGGATGAGAAATCCGCATGCCCCGGCGTGTCAACGATGTTTATCTTAACATCATTATGCATTACTGAGCAGTTCTTGGAATAGATGGTTATACCCCTCTCACGCTCTATATCATCGCTATCCATGACGCAATCCGCCATCGCTTCGTTATCTCTAAATATACCGCTTTGCTTCAGAAAAGCATCTACGAGCGTCGACTTTCCGGCATCTACATGGGCTATAACTGCAATGTTAATTATTTTTTGTCTTTCAGACATAATTTTACCTTCTTTATTGATTAATTTAACAGCAAATTATACCACGAAATGCTGTTCATTTCAAATCTGTAATGTCCCAGTTTATCGCTTTTTTGCCATTTTTCTCTAAGAATTTATTTGTGTCCGTAAAGTAGCCTCCACCGTAAAAACCGTTGTAGGCAGATAGCGGACTTGGATGAGCACCTTCGAGTATCAAATGTCTTTCGTTTGTTATCAAAGACTTCTTCGCCCTCGCATTTGCACCCCATAAGATAAACACAACCGGCTCCTGCCTATCGTTAAGTTTAGAAATCACGGCATCGGTGAGTTTCTCCCATCCCTTGCCCTTATGTGAGTTTGGTCTTCCCTCCCTCACGGTCAAACAGGTGTTAAGAAGAAGTACGCCTTGCTTTGCCCAGCTCAAAAGATAGCCGTTATCAGGATTGGGCATAGGCGTTCCGAGCTCTTCACGCAACTCCCTGAAGATATTCACAAGCGACGGCGGTTGTTTGACTCCCGGCTTTACCGAAAAAGCCATACCGTGTGCCTGTCCTGCTCCGTGATACGGATCCTGTCCCAGTATCAAAACCTTCGTATCATCAAAATCAGTTTCTTTGAGTGCATTGAAAATATCGTGCATATCAGGATAAATCGTCTGCGTTCGGTACTCTTCTATCAAAAATTTTCTGAGCTTTAGGTAGTACTCGCTATTAAATTCATCTGCGAGTATCTCGTCCCAATGATTTCCTATGTTTACCATATGTTTACCATGTTTCTCCTAAAAAATAATCTGAGCTCGGGGCTCGACACCTGCACTTACACCTAATACTTTAGCCTCCAGATTTTAACAAGCTCACCATTTAGGTTAATTTTCTATGCACGCGAGCTCGTTTGCCGGCTTTTAACTCGCATTAAATCTCGTAGCTTGTGATTCTTCTGCGAGTCATCTCTTCGCCCATAATCTGCTGTATGCACCAAACATCAGGTGATTGTGCTCTGCCCATCAGAGCGATTCTTATGACTGTGCTCACATGGCCTACGTGTCCCTTGTAATCATCAGGATTTTTCTTGTAATCCTTTGGCTTTGCAGCATATCCCAGCTCAACGGCAATGTTTCTTATCTTATCGAACCACTGACTCTGGTCGTCTGAATGGTCGTAGCTTTCCATATATTTCTTTAAGATTTCTTTTGCATCATCATCTGAAACTTCTGTAGGAATATCATCCTCTATTACAAACATGTCGTCAAAGAAATAGCTTATGAAACCGACGATTTGCTCAGCATAGATAAGGTCCTTTCTCGGTTTCTTGTCATTTCTGCCTAGATCTATTATCTTCTCGAGGTACTCCTTATCATCGAATATGTACATGATTTCAGGCTTAAATTCCTGAGCCCAAGCCTTTAGAAATTCAACTATTTCTCCTGCCGGTATTCTGAGAAGAACATCCTTGCTGATGTCGTTTAGCTTGTTCAAGTCAAAGAGTGCACCTGAGTTGCTCATCTTCTCCGTTGTAAAAGTGAACTCATCAATATCTGCATCCTGATGTTCATCCCTCCATTCCTCAAAATTGGAGTTTAGAATGGTGAGTAGATACTCCCTTACTGTAGCAGGATGGTATCCGAGCTTGCGGTAGTAATCAAGCGATAGCTCCGGGTCTTCTCTCTTGGAGAGTTTTCGCTTGTTTCCGTTTTCGTCCAGTTTCATTAGCTGCGCTGTGTGGCAGTAGATTGGAAGCTTGAGGCCGAGCTTTTCGAAGAGTTCGACGTGGATTGGCAGTGATGGAAGCCACTCTGCGCCTCTTACGACGTGAGTCGTTCTCATCAGGTGGTCGTCAACTACGTGTGCGAAGTGGTAGGTCGGTATACCTGTGGTCTTGAGGATGACGACATCCTGAAAGTTCTCCGGCATTTCGAGAGTTCCTCTTATTGCATCCTCGACTTTGATTCTGCGCGCCTTTTCGGAATCAGGATTACCGTCAGACTTAAGTCTCAATACATAAGGCTTCCCGGCTTTTATATTTGCTTCTACATCCTCAAGGCTGAGCTTTCTGTGTGCTGCAAACTCGCCGTAGATACCGGGGTTTTGCTTTGCAAGCTCTTGCTTAGATCTAATCTCTGCGATTTCGTCCTCGGTCAAAAAACAAGGATAAGCTTTACCCTCTCTCACGAGTTTTTTTGCAAATGCTGCATAGATATCGCCTCTCCTGCTCTGGGTGTAGTCTCCGTAAGCACCCGTGTCTCCATTTAGACCTGCACCCTCATCAAAATTTATTCCAAAGAATCGTAGGGAGTCGATGATAATTTTAACAGCACCATCGACAAAACGCTTATCGTCGGTGTCCTCAATTCTAAGATAAAATACTCCGCCCGACTGATGAGCGAGCCTCTCGTCAACAAAGGCTCCGTAAAGGTTTCCGAGGTGAATAAAACCGGTCGGTGACGGTCCCAGTCTCGTTACCTTTGCACCTTCCGCCAAATCTCTCTCAGGATAGATTTTCTCGTAATCATCAGGGCTTTTATCTATATTCGGAAACAGCAAGTCTGCTAATAAATTATAATCCATTTTTTCCTCCACAAATTTAATCTCATATATCGTTAATTATATAATATTTTTGCTCGTATTTGTAGTATAATGTCATCATGAGTAAAATATATATCGCAAAAGATGCGCACTATCATCTTAAAGAGTATTTAACAGGGCTCGGGCATACACTCGAGCCAATTTCATCAAATGGAATCGTCGATCGCGGGATTTCAAATCATCCCGATATTTTCCTGTGCAAAATGGGAATCGGTGACAAGGCTCCCGTCTACATGGCGGCGCCTGAGGACCTCGGCAAGTACTATCCTCAGGATGCTGCATTCAATGCAGCATGTACAGGAAAGTACTTCATCCACAACCTTTCCTGTACGTCGCCGCGCCTACTGAAGGTCGCTGAGGAGATGGGAATTTACCTCATCGACGTCAAACAGGGATATACAAAATGCAGCGTCGCTATCGTAGACGAAAACTCTATCATCACCTACGATGCCGGAATAGCAAAAGCCTGTGAATGTATAGATGAGCTTTCGGTTCTTCTGGTACAGCCCGGATTTGTCAGGCTAGACGGTTATGATACGGGGTTCATCGGCGGAAGCTGTGGCAGAGTCGGTGATGAACTTGTATTTAACGGAGACCTCTCATCTCATCCTGATTTTGCTAAGATACTGGAGTTCACCGAGGAGCGTGGAATAAACTGCAAGTGGTTCCCCGAATATCAGCTTACCGACATAGGCTCTATTCTTTAACTGCACGCTTGTTATTGAACGGGGAGCACAGAGTATGAAAAAACATGCGATAATACCAATATTCATTCCACATCTCGGCTGCCCCTGCCGGTGTGTTTTCTGCAATCAGCAGAAGATAACCGCAAGAACCAAAGCGGTAAGCACGGATGAAGTCAGAGAAACCGTAGATAGATACCTTTCGACGCTCGAAGAACTTGACCCCGGCGAAATAGAAATCGCCTTCTACGGCGGAAGCTTTACAGCGATTCCAATAGAAATGCAGACCGCATACCTTAAAGTCGCAAACGAATACATTGAGCAAGGGCAAGTGTCGTCTCTTCACATATCGACAAGGCCGGACTGTATAGACGACGAGATTTTGAGCAATCTCAGGCACTACAACGTCAGCACTATTGAGCTTGGAGTTCAGTCCTTCAGCGATGAAGTCCTCATGCTTTCCAAGCGAGGGCATAATAGCGATACAGCAAGAAAAGCCGCCACCCTAATCAAAGAGAGAGGGTTTAAGCTAGGTATTCAGCTTATGATCGGACTTCCCGGAGATAGCCTTGAGCGTTGCATCTATTCGGCGAATGAGACCGTAGAACTTGCACCGGAGCTGGCAAGGCTCTACCCTACTTTAGTCATAGACGGCACGGAGCTCTACGATATGTACGAGAGCGGAAGCTATGTGGCTTTGAGCAAGGAAGAAGCCCTGCTTCGTACCAAGGAGATGTACAAGATTCTGCATGCGGCAGGGATAAATATAATGAGAGTTGGACTTAAAAGCACGGATATAATCGGCGGAAGCGATTTATCCGCAATAAACGGAGGAACCTATCATCCGGCCTTCAGACAGCTCGTTGAGGGTGAGATAGCATATGAGACGCTTAAGGAGCAGCTGGATGCTTTGATGGAACAGATTTCCGATAAGGTAGTTTCTGACCGACAAAACCCATCAGATACATCAAATTCAAGGTATAAGGTTGACCTCTTCTCAAACCCACAGTCTTTCTCCAATATGATTGGAAATTGTGGTATCAACAAGGAGAGGTTCAGCGTAGAATACCCTAATTTTGATATCAAATATAGAACGGATGCTTCTTTAGAAAGAGATATATACATAGCAGAACTAAAATAAGCGGAGGAACAAATGGACAAAATCGTAGAAAAAGCAGTTGTAACTGTCGTCGGCAAGGACGCTGTCGGCATTTTGGCAAAGGTTTCCAAGGCCTGTGCCGATGCAAACGCAAATGTTATCGAGGTAACTCAGTCAGTTTTAAACGAAATCTTCTGTATGATTATGATCATCGATATCACAAAGCTCACAATTCCTATCGATAAACTTCAGAAAAATATTGCAGCTGAAGCCAAAGGCATGACAATTCACGTTATGCACGAAGATATCTTTAACGCAATGCACAGGATTTAGTCCGCTGGAGGTATACATGTTAAACACAAACGACATCTTAGAAACCATAGGCATGATACAGGACGAATCCCTTGATATTAGAACGATAACTATGGGTATTTCCCTGCTCGACGCCGCTGATAGCGACATCGACAGATCATGTAAAAAGATATATGACAAAATTTGCCGGAAGGCGGAAAAACTGGTTTCCACCGGTGAAAGCATAGAGAAAAAATACGATATTCCTATCGTTAACAAGAGGATTTCTGTAACACCTATTTCCATGCTCGAAGGAGTTTCCGGAGGAGACCCGATCAAGTACGCAAGGACTCTTGACAAAGCTGCAAAGGAATGCGGAGTCGACTTCATAGGCGGCTACTCTGCCCTGGTTCACAAAGGCTTTAGTGCAGGTGATCTTGAGCTAATAAATTCAATCCCTCAGGCTCTTGCAGAGACTGAGCTCGTTTGCTCATCCGTAAATGTGGGTTCAACAAAAGCAGGAATCAACATGGATGCTGTAGCTTTGATGGGAAGACAGGTTCTGGAATCCGCAAGGCTCACAAGTAGCAAGCAGTGCATAGGCGCAGCAAAGCTGGTTGTATTCTGCAATGCAGTTGAGGACAATCCTTTCATGGCAGGAGCCTTCCACGGTATCGGCGAGTCCGACTCCGTTATAAGCGTCGGTGTTTCAGGCCCCGGAGTAGTCAGGTCGGCTCTATCAAAGATGGACTCTAGCGCAAGCCTAAACGAAGTTTCGGAGCAGATTAAGAGAATTGCTTTTAAGATTACAAGAGTAGGTCAACTTGTCGGAAGCGAGGCTGCCGAGATTCTAAACGTTCCGTTTGGAATCGTAGACCTTTCGCTTGCCCCAACTCCTGCTGTCGGTGACTCGGTTGCCCACATCCTCGAGGAAATCGGGCTTGAGCAATGCGGTACGCACGGTACAACAGCAGCTCTTGCAATGCTGAACGACGCCGTCAAAAAGGGCGGAGTTATGGCTTCATCAAGTGTTGGCGGACTTTCAGGTGCTTTCATTCCGGTTAGCGAAGATGCCGGCATGATCAAGGCTGCGAGAGAAGGAACATTAAGCATAGAAAAACTTGAGGCTATGACTGCTGTTTGCTCAGTAGGACTCGATATGATAGTAATCCCGGGAGACACATCTGCGGAAACGATATCGGCCATAATCGCTGACGAAGCAGCGATAGGTATGGTCAACTCCAAGACCACTGCAGTCAGAGTCATCCCGGCTATCGGACTTTCCGAGGGTGAGGAGCTTAACTTCGGCGGCCTTCTCGGCTACGGTCCTGTCATGAAGCTTCATGATAAGTCACCGGCAAAGATGATACTCCGCGGCGGCAGAATCCCTGCTCCGCTACAGAGCCTAAAGAACTAGCAAAAACAAAGCCTGCGTAACTTGATATGCGTTCGGGATTCCCGGTACATATCGAACTCCGCAGGCTTTTTCATAGATTCTATTCTAATTTACCTCATCGCTCGAGTAGTCGAGTCTTTGAGTATTGAAGAGCTTTGCGTATCTGCCGTCGAGCTTCATAAGCTCAGCATGCGTGCCCTCTTCAGCAATCTGACCATCGTCAACAAGGATTATTCTGTCCGCATTTTGAACGGTCGCAAGTCTATGCGCTATAATCAGGCAGGTTCTATCCTTTGACAGCTCATCAAAGGACTTTTGAATCGACCTTTCCGTAATCGTATCAAGCGCCGATGTCGCCTCGTCGAGTATCAAAATTCTAGGATTCTTGAGGAATATTCTCGCTATCGAAATCCTCTGCTTTTGACCGCCCGAAAGCATTGTTCCTCTCTCACCTACATAGGTCTCAAACTGACCCGGCATCTCCATGATGTCATCGAATATCTCAGCCTTCTTTGCCGCAATAACTACTTCCTCATAGCTTGCAGACGGCTTACCGTACCTTATGTTTTCCAAGATTGTATCCGCAAAGATGAAAACATCCTGCTGCACTATTCCTATGTTCTCACGCAGGGAATTTTTAGTTACATCCCTTATATCGACTCCATCAATTTTGATACTTCCGCTGCTCACATCGTAAAACCTTGGTATAAGCTGGCATACCGTTGTCTTACCGCCACCTGAGGCTCCAACCACTGCAAGTGTCTCACCTGCTTTAACGTGAAGGTTCATGTTATTTACAACGTCGTGAACTCCGTCATACGCGAACGTCACATCATCAAAGTCGATATTTCCTTCTTTGACATCAAAGTCTATAGCATCCGGCTTTTCCTCAACCTGAGGCTTAAGAGCCATAATCTCACTAAATCTCCTGAGTCCTGCCATTCCGTTTGCAAATATCTCCGCAAAGTTTGCCATCTTTCTAATCGGCGTAATGAAAGCCGATACATAAAGCGTAAACGTGATCAAATCTATGTAGTTCAGCTGTCCATCCATGATGAGCTTTCCGCCTATGGTGATAACTGCGGCAGGCATGATGCACATGAAGAACTCCTGCGATGCGTTGAAAGTTCCCATCGCCTTGTAAAATTCACTCTTTGATGTTCTGTATACGTAGTTTGAATCCATGAACCTGTCGTTATCGACATCCTCGTTGGCAAATGCCTTTGATGTCTTAATTCCCGAGATGCATGATTCTATCTCAGTATTTATCTCCGCCAGCTTTTTCTTAACATTGACAGAAGCCGTTGACATCTGCCTTCTTGTAAACACAACTATCAAAAGGAAAATAGGCACAAGCACTGCCACAACCAGCGCCAGTCTCCACTCTATGCTGAACATAACTATAAGAGCACCCAATATCGAAAGTATTGCAATTACAAGGTCTTCAGGACCATGGTGTGCAAGTTCCGTAATCTCAAAGAGGTCGCTTGTCAACCTGCTCATCAAAGTACCCGTCCTGTTCTTATCATAGAACTCAAAGTCAAGGCTCTGCAATTTATTGAACAAATCCGCCCTTATATCAGTCTCAACTCTAATACCGAAGGTATGCCCCCAATATGTCATAATGTAGTAACACCCCGACCTAAGCACATATGCAACGACAACTATTGCCATCACAACAAAGAATGTCCTATACTTGCTCTGTGGAAGCAGCTCATACATCGCCGTCCTGGAAACAAGCGGGAACGCAAGGTCGATAAATGCAATCATTATGGCACAAGTCATGTCAAGTGCAAATATCTTTCTATGCGGTTTGAAATATCTAAATAAATCTCTTAGCATCCTGTCTCCTTCCAAATATTACTTATTTATATATTTCCATAAAAAATGGATATAACACTTAATATAACAAAAAATCTTCTGTGATATATTCTACCACAGAAGACCTTTTTATAATGAGTATTTAAAGAAAATCTTAATTTAATTATTTATCTTTGCTTACAGCATTCTTAACGCCATCGATTGCGCCTTCTACACTATCTTTTACGTTTTCTGCTACTTCTTTTACTTTAGCAGCAGCCTTTTCTACTGAACCTTCTTTTTCAGTCTTTTTATCTCCACTTACTTTTCCTAGACCTTCTTTTACAGCACCCTTAGCCTGATCGATTTTGTTTTCTATTGACATGATATTAACTCCTTTCAGTTAACTACTGCAATGCACATCTTATGCACATGTTATTTATGTTATACTCCCCTTTGATTGTTTATAAACATTTAAATTTAGATACTTTTTAGATTATCTTTATATTTATTATTATACGCTACTGTTTATTAAAAGTCAGATATAGAACTCGGCAATCCACTGAGCCCATGATGCCACGCCTTATACTAATTCTCGCCCATCGAAATTTCAAAATATAAGATAATAAATATCACCTTAAGTAAATAATTACGATTAAATCTGATTAAACAATCTCATTGTAGTATCCGGACCTTTATTACCATTTTGTGTCTTTGCAGTATCTCCAACAAAGGAATTATTTGAAATTCTTACTGTGTATAATCTGTCTTCAAACATAGATACAGCCTTATCATTAATTACACAACTTGCAAACTTTATATCCTGATCAATTAGCTTCGCTAATGTCTTTCCTGTATTTATTACCGAATCTACTAGAATCACATTTTTTGTCATTGGACGTATAAACTCACCCTGCTTTGGATCATAAACTTCAAATTTACATCCTAATTTAAAATATATTCCCTGTGCAAAGAATATTCCGCCTCTAAGCAAGGCAACTACAGTTGTATCCGAGGGATTTAAATCAATATTCTCTGCCAAAATCTCTCCAAGTCTAATATGAGCCTTCGCAAGTTCAGGTCCTGATACTCCAGAATCAGATTTTGTAATATTAATTAGTTTCTTAACTTCTTTTGTTTTTTCTAGTTCAAACAAATTCTATACCTCCCAAATCTTTTTTTTTTAATGATTTGCTAACTGTCCCATCTGCCTTAGTGACAAGATATCCCTTATCAGCTTGCTTAAGCATATAATAGTCATTCATTCCATCACCATAAGCATTAATTATTTTGCCAGCTTTTTGAAGCATCTTTGCAATAAAGAATTTTGTTTCAGCTGCCATTTCAGCACCCGAATAAAACGGAATATCTAAATAGCTAGATATAAAACTCCACACTCGCTCATGCCCCGAAGTAAGTATAAACGAATCTTTATTGAGCGCTTTGCATACATTTTCGTTGAACGAAAATGGCAATTCATTCAGTTCTTCAAATCTATAGGCCTTAAATTCTTTTGCCTGCATCCATGACTGATATCCAGTATAAAAATTCCCATCATATATATGAGTAGTATAATTGAAAACAGCATGTGAGCTGTCTTCCTTAATTATAGTCTTATCACCATCTAAAAGCGTAATTACATCAGATGTTGCTCTCTGTAATATTTGCTCAACGCATTTTTCAGCAAACAGCTTACAACTAAAACCATTTACTATTGACCTAATGAATTCAACAATGTCAGTAACATCACCAAAAACATTATTTGCCGGATTATCTAACACGTAAAAATCTTTATTCTTATTATGACAGTATTCACGTAAGTTTTCTATTTCGTCTAATTGCCATTTTTCTATATCGTAACATAGATATTTTCTATTCTTCTCTGATTCGCTCATCCGTTTCTCTAATATAGAAGGAGAAATATATAAGTAAAGAAAAACATCATATAGTTTACCATCCATATCTGTAAACGATACTTTATCACCAAATTTATAATGACCATCCATGATAAATGTGTCTTGCCTCAACAACATACTAGCCAATTTTTCTCTAGCCATATTTTTACCAATCTCATCTTTTGAATCAAAATCAGGACATATTTCACGTAAAAAATTGCTTCCTAATTTTACATCAATAAAATCAAGCTGATTCAATACATGAGTTTTACCTGCAGTTGGCATTCCATATAATCCTATTCTCATAAAGACTCCTTAAAGCAATAATTTCTATCAAACTCTAAAGATATATTTTCCAATTCTTCAAATGGCATATCACTGCTTCCAACTGGAGGTAAATCAATGCAATTTCCACAAAAATAAACATTTCCGTTAGCAAAGAAATAGTTATTATTTCCTGCACCACACTCACCTCCATACATCGTACAGTCTAATCCGCCTCTTCTAACTTTTAGCTTCTTCTCTGCAAATTGCAGGAAATCACGATAGTCACTTAAAGATATTCCGTGCTTTCCAATCATACGTGAAAAAGTAACTCGGACATCAAAGGGTTTAAAAAAATCGATAACCTTATCCGCATTTAGCAAGATGTCACTACCCACGGTTGCATTAAACGTCGGATATTCCCCTATAATGCGCTTATATTCTTCGACATTCTGTATCGCCTTATCAAAAGATCCACAACGATTTTTATCATGTAAGTCCTTGGGACCATCAATTGAAAAACCAACATTAACCTTATGCTTTTTTAAAAATAGCCAATCCTCGTTTTTAAGGGATACTGTTCCATTAGTAATAATATATACGCTTATGTTTGGATGGTCCTCAATATAAACTATATATGATTTCAGCTTAGGCCAATCTAATAAAGCCTCACCATTTCCAACGAATCCAATTTTAAAATCACCAGTGGCGTATTTTTTTACATTATCTAGAATTTTGAATATATCCATCTCTGCATCTTCTACAACCCTTTTATCGTGAAAGTGGCAATACTTGCATGAAAGGTTGCACCTATTATTAATTGATATGCAAATCCTATCAATCATTAATATCACCCTCTTTCAGTAAATTAATTAATGCTCTGTTTTCTTTGTCATAAGCATAATCAAGTGCAGTTTTTTTATCATGGAAAGAAATAATGTTTTTATCTGCACCATGCTTTAAAAGATACTCAACAATCGAAAAATCTTCTTTATTGAAAATTGCTTTCATCAATGCTGTAAATCCATTCTTCTTATCCTGTTGGTTTACATACGCACCATTTTCAACCAACAACTTCACAAGGTTTAAACTTCCATGCCATGCAGCTATCATCAATGGCATATTAAAAAGATTTGTTTCACTTTGCGATGGTTCATTTACATTAGCCCCACTTTCTATTAGCATTATTGCAAACTTTTCTGCATCACTCTCATTTTTCATCTGCATAACGTGCGACAGAGGTGGTAAATAGTGTTTTTTATTATCTACTGCATTTACATCAATACGATCCAATGCAAGTAAATATTTTACCATCTCCTCATCTTTATTTACTAAAGCCTGAATTAATGGCGTATTTCCTGATCTAGGATCAATGGCATTAATATTTACACTTTTTTCTTTTTTTGTAATCAAGCATTTTGCTGAATCCAAATCACGCTTTAACACACTTAAAAAAAAACGTTGTGAGAGAGTATCATTATATCCATCTTTCTCGCTAAAAATCTTGTTGTATTGATTTGAACCAATTATCTTAAGATTCATCATCCCTTTAGTATTTTTAAGCTTAAAATCTTTATCATTAGTTAAAAGATAAACTGTATTTGAAGTTTGTTTCTCCGCAAGTTTTATTGCTATATCAATTATCTTGTCATCATTACTTCCATCGAAATCTGAATCTGTATGAATGTCTAGCTTTTCGGATTTCTTCTTGCTTATGATATCTTCGCATAAAGATGCATTTCTGCGTTCTTTTTCTCTTCCATAATCTTTTTGATAGTTTAATTCATTAATAACAGGAACAGGTATGTACACTCGATCACAATCTTTCAATAGCACACCCAACATTTCTGGACGATTTAGTAAAATATTAGTATCTACTACCAATATATTTTTTTTCTTTACATCTATGAGTTCGTTAAAATTTATATTGGTTATTTGTGCTAATTTTACTAAAACATCAAAACTTGGTGCTTGGGAACCATTCTCAATAAAACTTAGTGTTGTTCTACTAATACCAAGATTATCTGCTAAATCTTTCTGATTAATTCCAGCATTATTACGGTAATAAATTATTTTCTGTCCTAAGCCTAAAAGTCTTTGGTCTAGCGTTTTCATACCATATCCTCCATTCTTTATTGAATAAATTAAACTTTAATTTTTTTGTAACACTTAGTTCCTTTTCAAGAATTTCATTCATATCCTCAACAAGTCACCGCTCAGTTTTCTGCAACTTCAAAACTGTTGTCTTTTCCTTTTTAATATACTTAATTGCCTTAGATCCAAACACAAGCATCTATCTACAACAACTCCACATCAATTATTATATGTTTTTACCTTCCTGATAATAACATTTTATTACAGCCTCCAATGTCGTCTTGTAAACGATTTTACCTTGTGTCAACCAATCCATTATTAATCAATAATACTTCACCCATCCGAATGGTTTAGTTTGCTATATGAAATTCATATTTTAATTTGAACATGGTCATTTATCCATCTCAAAATCAACAACTATATATTGATTTATATAATTATATCCTCTTTATTCAATATATAAGAGCGCCCTTGCGTTATATATCTTAACATCATTTCGTTATTTGTAAATATGTTTGTTTCATTTGTTTAACATTTTTTACACTGTTAAGAATCCTAACAAAAAAAGAAGTACTAAATCAATAGTACTCCTTAGTTTTAATGTTTTGTATCTAAGCTAGATTTATTATTCCTCATTGCACTTAATAGCTGCCTGTGCTGCTGCAATTCTTGCAATTGGAACTCTGTATGGCGAGCAGGAAACGTAGTTTAGCCCCAACCTGTGGCAGAACTCTATACTCCTTGGATCTCCGCCGTGCTCACCGCAGATACCTATCTTGAGGTCGCTTCTTGTCTGTCTTCCGAGCTTAACTGCGATGTCGAGTAGCTTACCTACACCCTTTTCGTCAATTGAACGGAAGATATCCTCCTCGAAGATGTTCTTCTCTATGTACGTTTCAATAATCTTAGCAGTATCATCTCTTGAGAAACCGTAGGTCATCTGAGTCATATCATTAGTACCAAATGAGAAGAACTCGGCGCTCTCTGCAATTTCATCTGCTGTAAGAGCAGCTCTTGGAGTCTCTATCATCGTTCCTATCACATACTTTATATCAGATGACTTCTCTGCCTTGCATTTCTCAGCCTCTTGAGCAACTATATCTTTGATATATGCCATTTCCTTAGCGCTTGATGTTAGAGGAATCATAATCTCAGGAACTATATCAAAGCCCTTTTCCTCGCTAACCTCTATCGCAGCCTCCATGATAGCTCTTGTCTGCATCTCGGCAATCTCAGGATAGCTTATGGCAAGCCTACAGCCTCTATGACCAAGCATCGGGTTGTTCTCATGAAGCTCCTCGGTTCTTCTCAAGAGCTTTTCGTATGAAACGCCAATCTTATCAGCCAGACTTCTTATCTCTGCATCTGTGTGAGGCAAAAACTCATGTAGTGGCGGATCCAAAAGTCTGATAGTTACCGGATTTACCCCCATAACCTCGTAGATTCCCTTGAAGTCATTCTTCTGGTATGGAAGAAGTGCATCTAGCGCCTCTCGTCTTTCACTCTCTGTATCTGCAACTATCATTCTTCTTATTGCCGGAATTCTATTTTCATCAAAGAACATGTGCTCAGTTCTGCAAAGACCAATTCCCTCTGCACCGAACTCTATAGCCTTGAGAGCATCTTCCGGCTTATCTGCATTCGTTCTAATCTTGAGGCTTCTGATTCCGTCAGCCCATGACATGATAACGCCAAAATCACCGGATAGATTTGGCTCTACTGTGTGGATTTCTCCCTCATATACATTTCCGTCATATCCGTCAAGTGAGATAATATCTCCTTCTCCGAAAACCTTATCCTTTGTTTTGAGCTCCTTCTTGTCCTCAGAAACGATGATTTCCGAACAACCTGCTACACAGCACTTACCCATCTGTCTTGCAACTACAGCTGCGTGTGATGTTACACCGCCCTTTGCTGTAAGTATTCCGCCTGCAGCAATCATACCGGCAAGGTCTTCCGGTGATGTCGTTTCCCTTACAAGTATAGCTTTTTCACCATTCTTTACCGCCGCCTCGGCTTCCAGAGCATTGAAATATATCTTTCCACTAACTGCGCCCGGTGATGCAGGAAGTCCCTTTGCTACTGCAGATACGCCCTTCAGCTCGTTTTCATCAAATCTTGGATGGAGAAGCTGATCAATCTGACCCGGTTCAATTCTCATAACAGCTGTTTCTCTGTCAATGAGACCTTCTCTTTCCATGTCAACAGCAATCTTAACCGCTGACTGAGCTGTACGCTTTGCCGCTCTTGTCTGAAGCATGTAAAGCTTGTTGCGCTCAACAGTAAACTCCATATCCTGAGCATCCTTATAGTGTTGCTCCAGCACCTTTGCTATGTTAACGAAGTCCTCGTATACCTCAGGGAATGATTCTGCCATTTCACTGATAGGCTTAGGTGTTCTGATACCTGCCACAACGTCCTCACCCTGTGCATTCACAAGGAATTCGCCGTACACGTTATTATCTCCGTTCACAGGGCTTCTTGTAAATGCTACGCCCGTTCCGGATGTGTTACCCATATTACCGAATACCATGGACTGAACGTTTACGGCAGTTCCCAGAGAGTCAGGAATTCTCTCCATTCTTCTGTATCTTATCGCCCTATCGTTGTTCCATGAGCGGAATACAGCCTTTACGGCTTCGATTAGTTGAACTTCCGGTTCAGACGGAAAACCGCCATCTTCACCGTATCTGACAATCCTTTTGTACTCATCAATTATCTCGCAAAGAGCATCTTCGTCAAGCTCTATGTCAAACTTGATTCCACGCGCCTTCTTGGATTTCTCAATAATATCCTCAAAATTCTTGCTATCTATCTCCATAACAACATTTCCGTACATCTGGATAAATCTACGGAAGCTGTCCAGAGCAAATTTTCTATTCTCGGTCAAATCTGAAAGACCTTTAGTTGACTCATCGTTTAAACCGAGGTTAAGAATTGTATCCATCATTCCCGGCATGGAAAATACCGATCCCGATCTTACCGAAACAAGAAGTGGATTTGTTGTACTTCCAAAAGTTTTGCCCGTTACATTCTCAAGTTCACTCAGCTTTTCTTTGATCTCGGAAATTATTTCCTCGCTAAGTTTACATCCGTTGCGATAGTACTCATTGCAGGCCTCGGTTGTTATTGTGAATCCGAAAGGTACCGGGAGTCCTATCTTTGTCATCTCTGCAAGGTTTGCTCCCTTTCCGCCTAGCAGACCGCGCATATCCTTAGATCCTTCGTTAAATGAGTAAACAAAATGCTTCATGCTCTTCTCCTATTTATTTAACTAAAATACAAGCTTTTCTTCGATATAGCTTCTTACTTCAGAAACCGGGATTCTTATCTGCTCCATAGTATCTCTATCTCTGATAGTTACACATCCGTCTGTCTCTGTATCAAAGTCAACACAGATGCAGAATGGAGTTCCGATTTCATCTTCTCTGCGGTAACGCTTACCGATTGATCCTGACGCATCGTAGTCCACATTGAAGTACTTTGACAGTTCCTCAAATATTGGTTCTGCAACAACCGATAGCTTCTTTGATAGCGGCAACACAGCAGCCTTAAATGGTGCAAGTGCCGGATGAAGCCTTAGAACAATTCTTGTGTCCTCTTTACCTTTGTCGTCAGTTGACAAAATCTCTTCGTCGTATGCATCAACCAGAAAGGCAAGCGCGACTCTGTCAGCTCCGAGAGAAGGTTCTATGCAGTATGGAACATATCTCTCGTTTGTATCAGGATCCAGATATGTCATGTCCTGACCTGAAAACTCCGCATGCTTGCTGAGGTCAAAGTCAGTTCTGTCTGCAATTCCCCAAAGTTCGCCCCATCCGAACGGGAATAGGAACTCGATATCAGTTGTCGCATTGCTGTAGTGCGAAAGTTCTTCCTTCTCGTGGTCTCTTGTTCTGATGTTATTCATTGTCATTCCGAGAGACTTTAGGAAGTCAACGCAGTAGCTTCTCCAGTAGTTGAACCACTCCAAATCCTCACCCGGCTTGCAGAAAAACTCCAGTTCCATCTGCTCAAACTCTCTTGTTCTGAAGGTGAAGTTACCCGGAGTAATCTCGTTTCTGAACGATTTACCAATCTGTGCAATTCCGAATGGAATTTTCTTACGTGACGTTCTCTGCACATTCTTGAAATTTACGAAGATTCCCTGTGCCGTCTCAGGACGAAGATAAATCTGTGACTGTGAGTCCTCGGTTACGCCTTGAAAAGTCTTAAACATCAAGTTGAACTGTCTGATGTTTGTAAAATTGCTCTTTCCACACTCAGGACAGGAAATCTGCTCATCTCTAATGTACTCCTCAAGCTTTTCATTTGACCAACCGTCGATGGCTTCCTCCGGAAGTCCTTTCTCGCTACGATAGTCCTCTATTAGCTTGTCAGCACGAAATCTGGATCTGCACTCCTTACAGTCAATAAGAGGATCAGCAAAGCCACCGATGTGCCCGGATGCCTCCCACGTGCGTGGGTTCATCAAAATAGCTGCGTCGAGCCCGACATTGTACTTGGATTCCTGAACGAACTTCTTCCACCAAGCTTTCTTAACATTGTTCTTAAACTCTACGCCCAAAGGACCGTAATCCCATGTATTAGCCAAACCGCCGTAAATCTCAGAACCGGGATAAACGTAGCCCCTGTTCTTTGCTAATGCGACAATTTTTTCCATCGTTGCTTTACTGTTTTCCATCTGTAAAAATAACCTGCTTCCCTTGTATTTCAAACTAATTCAAATTGAGTTCGGATTCTATTCCTATTATTTTTCAATCTTTTCTTCAACTGTATCTGCAGCATCCTTAACAGCTTCTGCTGCTGTCTTAACTGCATCGTCAGCAGCTTCCTCAACTGCATCCTCAGCCTCTGCAATATCGTCCAGATTGATGTCGTCAGCAAAATCGTTCTTAACAACCTTGCTCTTAGCCTTAGCTGCTACATCCTTAGCCTTGTTCAAAGCCTCTCCACCCTTGTTAACCAAATCTGAGTAAACCTCAGGTGCCTTTTCTTTCATGTCAGCGTAGAAGTCGGTTCCCTTCTCCTTGGCTGTATCGTAGAAGTCATTTGCTTTCTCTGACAAATCGATAACTGATCCGTCGTCCTTAATAAACTCAATCTTGCAACGGAATCCAAGCGCAGCAACAACGCCCGCTATCATTCCCCATGGTGCAATTACCGTTCCTACGATACCTACATTTAGCGGGATATTCAGTAGAGTATGGTCGTCTCTTGTAACCACGATTCTTGAAACATTACCCTTGTCGAATAATTCCTTCATGCGCTTGATTAAAGCATCCTTCTTAGCCTTAGTGCTGTTTCTGTCTGAACAGTCTATTGTCTCCTCGATTGCAATTATTGCATCTACAACATTTCCGCCGGCTGCTTCCAGAGCTTCCTTAGCTTCCTTATATGTTACCCCGGTGCGATCTCTTACTAATTCGATTTTCTCTAATGTGATTTCCATTGTAAACCTCCTATACAATGCTAGGATATAGCTCGCTCTTAAGCGTTCCTACATCCATATGATATGAAATATATTCTCTAAAAATCTTATAAAGTTCCTCCTCGGTTTCGAAATCCAGCATGATGTTTCCGAAAGCTGAGATAGGTCTTTTGGAGAAATATTTAACTATACTAACTATATCAAATTTAGGGCTAAAAATCAATCTCGGCTTTACCTTTGCCTTAGAATTATGTACGGTTTCCTTCTCCATATTTTTTATACATTCATCACATACCATTCCGCCGTCTTCGACGCTGAAATATTGAAGCCTGTGTTTGTCGTCCGGCTTTGTTCCGCAGACCACACATTCATCTAAATTAGGCAGCATTCCCAGCGCGTCAAGCAGCTTGATCTCGTAGGCTATAACCAGAGTTATAAAACCCTTGCTTCTATCCTCAAGCGTTTCAAGAAAGTCCACGAGCTCGTTTAGAAGCTTCGGCTGCGGAAGTTCCTCAGGTAAAGCCTTATCCGTAAGCTCCAGTACAAATGATGCCGCAAAGTACTTGTCAGGATTTTCTCCTATGCGAAAGAAACTCTTAACGACCTCTCCACTATTGACATTATAGAAGTCCCTACTCCTATAAATTTCATAGCGTCCGTAGGTAAAGCGGTTTAGGCTAAGCGTCGCCTTGCCCTTGCTACTCTTTTCGGAAATGCTTGTTCCTGCACTTATCTTTCCGTATTTCTGCGTAAATATGGAGAGCATCTTCCTTCCCGATGTTGCATTTATTCGCCTTAAAATGATTCCCGTAGAATCGGCAAGCATACTATCACCTGTCCTCGCTGTATCCGAAATTTGAGATGGCGAAGTCTGAGTCGCGCCAGTTCTCTTTGACCTTGACAAATAGCTCAAGGTATACTCTGGTTCCAAGCAGCGCTTCTATCTCAAGCCTTGCACTCTTTCCTATTCCCTTTAGCTTCTTACCCTGTTTCCCAATTATGATGCCTTTGTGCGACTTTCTCTCACAGTAGATGACGGCACCGATTTCGGTGAGCTTAGGATCCTCCTTATAGCTTTCTATCTCAACGGCAACACCGTGTGGAACCTCTTCGTTTAGGTACATCAAAAGCTTCTCTCTGATAATCTCGCTGACAATAAAGCGCTCAGGATGGTCAGTAACCATATCCTCCGGGAAGAACATAGGTCCCTCCTCAAGATATCCCTGAATAGCCTTCACAAGTCTCTTTACATGAGTTCCCTTGAGGGCTGAAATGCCGAATATCTCATCAAAAATGCCCATCTTCTCGTAGACATCATAGGTTTTTTTGAACTCCTCCGGGTCCATGGTATCAACCTTGTTAATAACTAGAAACTTTGGAGTTTCAACATCCTTAATCATATCTAGTATGTATGTATCTCCCCTACCCTTATCATGACTTCCATCTACAAGAAAAAGTATTACGTCAACTTCCTTATATGTCTTGATAGCTATGTCATCCATAGCTGCTCCGAGCTTATTGTGAGCCTTGTGGATGCCGGGAGTATCGATAAAAACTATCTGACTCGAATCCCCATCCTCCGTATGCTCTGTGTATATACCTCTGATGCTGTTTCTCGTTGTCTGTGGCTTATCCGTTGTAATTGCAATCTTCTCGCCCAGAATAGAGTTCAGCAATGTCGACTTTCCGACATTAGGTCTGCCTATAATTCCTGCAAATCCCGACTTCATAATCTAAATCCTTTCGGTAATAGCTCATCGAGATTTGATACCTCGATTTCATCTTCATTCTTTCCTGTTATAACGCGAAGTTTCGGTGCAAACTCAAAGAGAAACTGCCTGCACATCCCGCATGGGCTTGCCTCCACTCCGCCATATGTCGCTATGGCTATGGCTTCAAACTCCCTAAAACCCTCTGATACGGCCTTGGTACAAGCAACGCGCTCTGCGCAGATCGTTGCACCATAGCTTGAGTTTTCCACATTCACTCCTGTAAAAACATCTCCGCCGGTCGTCAAAATTGCTGCACCAACCTTAAAACCCGAGAACGGAGCATAAGCATTTTCTGCACTTTTTCTCGCAAGTTTATATAACTCAATATCTGTGATTTTGCTCATCACTTCCTCCTCTGAGAAGCAGCTTGCTCTAAACCCTCTCGAGCTTAAGCTCAGTCATTACTTCTTCTTCTCGCTCCCTCATCTCAGCCTTTTCTTTCTCGTTCATATGGTCGTATCCAAGCAGATGAAGGACACTGTGCGTAAATAGATAGACTATCTCGCGCTCATACGAATGTCCAAACTCCTCAGCCTGCTCCTTCGCCCTATCTTCACATATTACGATGTCTCCAAGGCATATTATCTGCTCCTTCGGAAGTTCACTAAAATCCTCAAACTGAGGGAATGAAAGCACATCTGTGACCTTGTCCACAGCCCTATATGTTTTGTTTAACTCTTTGATTTCCTCTCTGCTAACAAAGCTGACCGAAAACTCGCAGTTCTCCTCGGGGATGCCTTCCTTTGTCAGGCAAAGCCTTGCGCTCTCTTCCATCAAAGCAAGAAGCTCGTCGCAGGCCTCTTGTTCATTCTCAAAATAGATTTCCATTATTTTTCATCCCTCTTTGGCTTATGCTTATAATACTTATCGTAGGCGCTGATTACACGCTTAACCATCTCGTGTCTAACGACGTCCATTTCCCTCAGATAGCAGAACTCTATGCCCTTTACTCCCTTTAGGACTCTCTCTGCATCGACGAGCCCGCTCCTTTTACCTGACGGGAGGTCAATCTGGGTAACATCGCCCGTAACCACGATTTTGGATCCGAAGCCCATACGTGTCAAAAACATCTTCATCTGTTCACAGGTCGTGTTTTGCGCCTCATCTAGTATGATGAAAGCATTATCCAGAGTTCTACCTCTCATGTACGCTAGCGGAACGACCTCGATTACCTCACGCTCCTTCAGTCTCAAAGCATTATCTCTTCCAAGCAAGTCGTATAGCGCATCATAGATTGGTCTGAGATATGGATCAACCTTATCCTGAAGGTCTCCGGGCAGAAAACCCAGCTTCTCACCCGCTTCAACCGCAGGTCTCGTCAGAATAATCTTCTCTACCTCTTTGTTCTTATATGCGCTTACTGCAAGCGCCACAGCAAGGTAGGTTTTTCCCGTTCCCGCCGGCCCTATTCCAAAGACCATGTCGCTCTTTCTTACCGCATTCACATAGCGTTTCTGTCCGACAGTTTTTGCCTTGAGTGGTTTCCCCTTTGCTGTAAAACAAACGACATCCTTTCCGACTCCGCTTTCGCTGTATGAACCGCCCTCAGCCTTGAGCTGAATCACATAGTTAACCTTTTGCTCGTCGAGAAACTCCCCTCCGTGCATTATGTCTATGAGTTCCTTTAGCATCTCTATCGCAAGCCCCGGCTTTTCTCCGCGTATCAAAAGTGAATTGTCCCTCTGTACTATCTGAACCCCTGCAGCTTCACTAATAAGGTTCAGGTTTATGTCAAGGTTTCCAAACAGTGCGACTCTATCCACCGTATCATCTATATCAAAACTTATAAACGCATCTTCTCGTACATCGTTTTTGGTTTCCTGTATTGTCAAATAAAAACCTCCATAGCTCGAAAAATAAATTCTTATCCTGTGTAATTATATAATTATTTGTATGTATAAGCAAGTTTATGCAAGTAATATCAAGTCAAGGTACAAAATCCATCCACGCTTCAAACGCGTGGTTTTACTTATACAAAAAGAACCGACATGATATGCCGGTTCATAAACATATGCTATTTGCTATGTTTTCTATTTTTTGATATTGCGATGAAGATAAGACCTGAAAGTCCTAACATTACGCTGTAAAGTGCCATTCCGCCTTCGTCGTAGGTGTTAGGCTTTCCGCCCTTTTTACCTCCGTCCTTACCCAGATTCTTTCCTCCGTTTGGCTTTATTGGCTCCTTATATGTATTTGTTACCGTGAACTCGGTCTCATCGCCTGTAATCTTACTCTCGTAGCTTGTTACCACGTCCTCTTCGACAGTATACTTGATCAGCTTTCCATCCTTGAACTTAGGCATATTGTCAAATTTGTGCTTCCAGTTATCTGCTGCAGTCACATCTGCTTCCTTAACCTTTATGCCATCAGCGAGAAGTTTTATGTGTATGCTCTGTGGACGTATGCCCTTAGCATTGTTATTATCATTCCACATTTTCTTTACCGGGATGTCGATTTTTGCCGGCTTATGGATGTTTGTAACTGTCATTCCGTTAATTCGGCTCTCATATCCCTGAACGCTGACTTCCTTGACTGTGTAATTGATTTCATTACCGTTTGCGTCATATTTTGCTAAGTTTTCGAACTTGTACTCCCAGCTACCGGCCTTTGTAGCCTTAGCTGTCTTTCCCGTATCTGTTCCATTTGCTATCAGCTTAATTGTCACTTCATCAGGTCTGATTCCATCTTGATTATTTGCATCGTCCCAGATTTTTTCGCCTTGAAGCTTAATCTTTGGGTTAACAAGCGTGTTCTTTACCTTTGCTCCGTCATAGCTTACGGTGTACTCCTTATCGCCGAGTTTTATCTTATCACCCGCGTTTAGCACATTTCCGTCAGCATCAACTTCCTTAACGGTATATACATTCTTTGTGTTTACTCCGTTTACCGCATCAGTATCAGGCAGGTTATCAAAGCTTGCCTTGAAGTTATTATTTTTGTCAAGGACCTTCTCCTGAGCTGTAGCTACGCCGTTTTTGAATAGTCTAAGCTTTACGCTTTCCTTGTTTGCGTTAGCCTGTGATAGTCCGCCCCACTCCTTTGATACGGTCAGCTTTGTTGTAGCCGGAATCATAGGTGTAAGGGTCAAAACCTTTCTATTTGTAACTGTAAAGCCTGCATCCATGCTTCCGCTTGTCGTAGCCTTGTACCAAACTCCATTTAGCTTGATTTCATTTGATGCATCCAGCCCCTTTTCTCTGACAGTGTATACATAGTCAACTCCTGCCGCATTCGCCTTTTCGAGATTATCGAATGTCACCGTCCAAGCGTTTGCTGCTGTGAGCTTCTTTTCTTCGACAACTGCTCCATCTTTTAGGAGCTCTACATCAACGCTTGTAACCGGCTCTGTGATAGCCAGTCCTGCGTGATCCTTCCAGAGTTTCTTAACTGTGATATTCCTTGTTATCGGTGCATCAACATGGACGCTTACCGCTGCCGGCTCCTTTGTCAGTGTGGATGTATTTCCTCGTACGTCATACTCGAGTACCGGTGTTATTACGTCCTTCTTCCCATTATGGAGATGAGTTACGTCGTTTCCTACCTTATATGTAATATCAACTCTTCCGCCATCTCCTGAAGCTATAGGCGATTTAGAAACCAGCATTACCATATCTGCATCTGCAGGATTTGTAACTATGTCATAGTCTGATGGCTGCGGTGCTGTATTTATTGGATATGTTTTTCCTGCCTTGAGCTTTATGTACTTTACCTCAAAGTTAGGTGTCGTCTCAACTTTCTTAAGCTCGAGCGGAAGTTGATTTTTACCTTCCGGCATGAAGCCTGGTCCGAGGTTCAAATTTTTCTTTAGGAGCGGAACATAAAGCGTTGCGTGGTCCAGCTGTGAGGTCATGTTGTTTTTTACGTTTATACGAACAACTGCTTCGTCTCCTTTTTTGAGAACCGGTGTCGTAGCTTCCTTTGTTGCCTCCGATGTATTATCGTAAACATATGACTTTCCTGTGCTAGGAATCAAAAGCTCAGACTTTGCGCTTACCTCATATGCCTGTGTAATCTTAATTCCGGGACCCTCTGAAAGCGAAACCATGTCCTTTCCGGAGTTAACCTTATCACCAAAAGTAGCTGTATACTTATTAGTGTTCCAATTGCTTGCATCCCATTTTTCACGCTTTATAACTGCGTCTATGTCCTTGAAGTCCTTTGTTGTAATTCCGAGGAAGTCATTGATGTGATATGTTTTCACTCTCGCCATATTATCGGTCTTTACATCAAAGGAAATATTCATATTCTTACTTGTGAAGTTCGGCTGATACTGACCTCTGGTCTCATTGCCGATATCTATTGAATACTTCCAAACTTTAATCTTGACACCATCCTTCTCAAACTCGCCCACATAGCTTGGCGCGCTGAGTGTTCCGTTTGTCACGGTCAAATTAGAATATTCAAAACCCTCCGGCATAATCATGTATATTTCCGGTTCCTGAAGAGGATTCCAATCCCAGTTAGCATCATCAATCCTTCCCGATATATTGAAACCGTCTCCACCGTTTATCTGTGTCTTATTTATTTCTCCAACTCCGTTTACGACTCTTGGCTTGTCCGACTTTCCAATAACCTTAAACGTCTCATCCGCTGAAGGAGTCTGACCTGTTGTATAAACTTTGATTGTTGAAACTACATCAGCACTTGTTCCCTTCTTCCAGGTCCCATAGATTCCTGCAGGGATATATGACCATCCGTAGTACTCGTCATACACATACTTATTATTTGGATTCCATGTTTCAAGTAGGTCCTGCATACGCCTTATTCCGTCGTAGGATGCAGGTATCGGTCCTATATCAACCTTGAGTGTTTTAATTGAATCGTTTATTCCAAGTCCAAGAGCTTCGTTTGTAATCAAAGCCGATGCTTCTCCCGATGGCTTGATTGCACTTGGATCTGCTGTTCCGCTTCTGCCGTCGGCTGTTGTCCAGTGGATTGTTCCATATGTCATACCCGGTGCATAAGGAATTGTTACACCGCGTATGATTGCTGTATCTGCGTTATCGATATCAAACTCAATTGTCTTTGGCTTTGTTGGGGCTGCCAGCTCGTTCTTAAGCAAAAGACTTCCTAGGCGCACGTTATATGTGTCATACTTCTTTAGCGCCCAATTTGGCATAGTATCAACAAGTGCATGCGTCGTTATTTTCTCCGGAATACTTCCGTCGATGATAGTAACCGTCATCTTGGCTTCCTGTGCCTTAGATGTTCTTCCCACATTTGGATTATCGTTCCAGATGGTCTTGCTAAAGTTTTTTATTACTACATCAAAGCTGGAACCGTTTGGTCTTGTACTATTTGACGGAACCTTAAGGTGTGGGTGAAACGAGAGTCCTCCCGAGTATGAACCCGGCTCATCCCACTCTACTGTGGTCGTCTTGAGTCCACCGCTCTCAGTTGTCGATACTACTCTTCCATTTGTGTTATATAGACCCTTTTCTTCCAGTGACACAAACTCGATATCGCTCGGATATACTATCTGTACCGTTGTCTTACTTCCTGCTCTGGTCAAAGATTTTCCACCACTATTTGAAGTGTTTATAGTATTGGTGGTTCCACCCTTTGATACAACCTCTGTCGCCTGATTTGTCCAGAATCCGTACAAACATTCCTGGTTGGAAATTGCATTATAAGACTTAGCATCGATATTATTTGTGGCATCGGTGCTCAAGCTGAGTTTAAACAGATTAGATAAAATTTGATTGGTATCCTGGTTTAGATATGCCTCATCCACAACAAAGCAAATTTCTCCGACTGATGATACATTAGTCAATGAAACCTTGCTCTTGTATTTGATATCGCCATTTCTGGATTGCTCGGAGCCTGCTGCCGGGTAACCGTAAGGTGATGTGCCCGTTCCCGTCGGTGTCTTTACGAGCTTCTCAAAACCTGTCGATGCGATAGGTCCCTCGGTAAATGTTGCTCCCGGAAGTGTCTTGATATATACTCCGTCCCCAAACCTCAGGTTGAGGTATGTGTTAGAAAACTGCAGATTCGATGGAACCGAATAGCTCACATTTAGTGCATATGTTACACCGCTCTTTAGCTTAGGTGTATCACCGTTTAACAAATCTGCTACTACGGTACCTGTTTCAGATTCTACTATCTTGATGCTAGTGAACCTAAAACCTGTAGTCGTCTCTGCGTTAACCACTGAATTTGTCATAGGCGCAATGCCCATAACCACAATTAGAATGGAAAGCAAGCATGCAAAGACTTGCTTCACTCTATTTTTCATAGATATCCCCCCTTACTTATCTATAAGTCCCATTAATCGCTCATCTAATGGTGCCTAATCAAAGATTTGCACTTAACATATCAAACTTATCAATACCCCGTCTGACTACAGCTTAGAAAAGCTATTAACTGATAAATTTTATTATATACCGATTTGTAACACTTATCAATATATTGACTGAAAACTTGTAACTTTATAAAGTTGAATTTTTCATAAAAAATGGCGCCCTGATTAGTGAGCGTCATAGTGGGTTTGTTATTATATTTCTTCCGAATCAGACAAATCATATACCCCAACGAGTTTATCCCCATCATAGTTCACTGATATTCCGAATGGTTCACCGATGCCTAGTTCGTTTTCTAGGAAAATTATTGCCCATTCCTGATTTTCATAGAATGTAAACTGTGGACATCCGAAAGGCAATTCTTCTAGCTTTGAGAGGCGCTTTGCGTCTTCTTTTGATAGACCGAAAAGCTCCGGTTCTGTTGTCATTTTTTCGCGCATATCTTCCAAAGCTTTTTCTTCATATACTTTCCGGTTTTGGATGACTTGGGCTATAAAGTCTGCGTCTGCTTGGTCCAGTTTTGATGTCTCTAGGATTATGTCAAAGCCTAGATCGCTACCTTCCATCTCGCCGTGCCAGCAGTGGATTTGCTCTGGGCTGTCTAGGTATTTCAGTTTGCCTAGTTTTGGATGATTTACTATTTCTGTCATATTATCTTCCTTTTATATGTATTATACGTCATTTCTCAGGACATCTTCAAAGGTTTCGCCTTTGACCGCCACATAGCTTTCGTTTCCGCCTTTGAGCATAATCACAGGTGGCTTTGGCAGTCTGTTGTAATTTGATGACATGGAGTAGTGATATGCTCCTGCTGTGCATAGGGCTAGCGTGTCGTAGCGTCCTACTGATGCCGGAAGCATTACATCCTCCTGTATGATGTCGCCTGACTCACAGAGACGTCCTACTACCGAGGCTTTGAAGTCATTTGCTTCATCCATTTTGTTTGCGAGTAGACAGGTGTAATCTGCTTTGTAGAGCGCGTATCTTGGTGAATCCGTCATTCCACCGTCTATCGAAACGTAGTTCTTGTAGCCCGGGATTTTCTTTACTGTGCCTACTGTGTATAGCACCATTCCTGCATCTGCTACTATGGATCTGCCCGGCTCCATGTGGATTTTCGGTATTTCAATTCCAAACTCTTTACAGGCTTGTTTTACTGCTACCGCTACTTGGCCTACCTTTGTTTCTATATCAAGATACGGGTCGGTTTCCACATATCTTACGCCGTAACCTCCGCCGAGGTCGAGCTCCGGTGTTATAAAGCCATATTTTTCCTTCATATCCGCTACGAACTTCAGCATTACAACTGCTGCACGCTCGAATACATCCTCTTCAAATACCTGTGAACCTACGTGACAGTGAAAGCCCATCAGTTCTATATGAGCTTGTTTCAGAGTGAAAACGGTGATTTCCTCTGCTTGTCCTGTTTCTATCGGACTCCCGAACTTAGAGTCTACCTTACCTGTCGAGATTGCCTCGTAGGTGTGTGGGTCTATTCCCGGGGTTAGTCTTAGGAGTATCTTTTGCTTTATACCTCTGCGCTCTGCTTCCTTTTCAACTGCGATTACTTCCTCTACATTATCTGCAACGAAATAGCCGATGCCGTGTTCCATTGCATAGCTGATGTCTTTATCAGTTTTGTTGTTTGAGTGGAAATAGGCTTTTGATAGATCAAAACCTGCTTGGATTGCTGTGTAGATTTCTCCAGAGGAAACTACGTCGATACCCATCTCCTCTTCTCTCATTATCTCGTACATGCGCTTGAAGCAGTTTGCCTTTGATGCATATAGTGGGACTGCCTTTTCGCCGAAGTGTTTTTGGAAGGCAGCCTTATATATTCTGCACTTTTTCCTTATTCTATCCTCGTCCAGGAGATAGACAGGTGTGCCGTATTTCTTTGCCAGTTCAACTGTGTCCTGTCCTGCAAACAGTAGGTGTTTGCCATCCTTTGAAATCGAAATGTTTTCGCAGATCATTGGTTTAACCTCTCATTTTTAGATTCTATCAAATCTCTTCGTAAATTATACCATAGCTTTGGAAATATATAGCATTAATGTGTGCGCTTGGTCTAGTTTTTCGTGCTAGGAGTCCTGTTTTTTGGACTGCTATATTTCAAATGTGCTTATTAGACCTTTGATGTTTTCATCTGTTACCTCACCTTTGCAGACTACATTTGTTGTCCCTCTTAGGTAGAGGTTTTCTATTTTGCCGTCTTTTAACTCTGCATTTACGATTAGTCTTCCGCCCATCATGTCGACTTTGACGTCTTTTTCCTTGCTTTCGCCTTTTAGTGTTAAGATGCTGACAAGCGAGCCAGTTCCTGTACCACAGGCTAGAGTGAAACCTTCTACTCCTCTTTCAAAGGTTCTTTCGTAGTAGTGGTCTTCTTCCAGCTTTTCGTAGAAGTTGACATTTGCTCCCTTTGGGTAGTTTTTATGGCTTCTGAGGTATGCTCCGATGCGATATAGTTTGCCTTCGTCAAAGCTTTTTAGGCCTTGTATCTCTACGACTACGTGCGGGATTCCAGGGTTCCCAAGCTCTATGTATGAGCAGTTTAGGATTTCGCCTTCGCTTTCTATCTGCTCATCTAGTCTGATATTGCAGGGTGTGTTTAGCCTGATTTCGTATTCGCTTTCGTTTATACGTTTTCCTATGACTATTCCGGCTTCAGTTTCTATCTTTTGCTCTTCGCCTGCGAAGTCGTTTTCGTAGGCATAGCGGCAGATGCACCTTGCTCCGTTTCCACACATCTCGCTGGTTGAGCCGTCATTGTTAAAGAAACTCATCTTTAGGTCTGCACCTGAGCCCTCGCTTGCGTTTTCAACTATCATGAGGCCGTCTGCTCCTATGCTGTGATGCCTTTCGCAGATGGTTTTAGCTAGGAATGGAAGGTCCTTTTGCGTGATTTTTAGCAGGCTGTTATCTATGATTAGAAAATCGTTGCCTGTTCCGTTCATTTTCCAAAATTTCATATTGCGCCTTTGCTTGCTTTATTTTCTTTGATAGTTAAAGCATAAATCGTGCCAGCTTTTATTCGAGCTCTATTCCGTATCGCTTTACCTTGTCATAGAATACAGATTTTGACAGCTCCAGCTCCTGCATAGCTTTCTTTCGGTTTCCATTATGTTTTATAAGGACTTCTTCAATTATCTTCTTCTCTCCTGCTTCGACGCGGGCTTTGAGAGATACTGCTTGTCTTTCCGGCTTTGATATCATCAGATGCTCTGCGTATATTGTAGTTCCGTCGCATAGGGTTATCGCTCTTTCGATTATGTTTTCGAGCTCTCTAACATTTCCCGGCCAGTCGTAGGCTGTGATAATTTCCATCGCCTCCTCTGCGAATTTCTTTTCGTCCATACCATAGGCTGCAAGTAGATTTCTAAGAATTGATTCTGCTAGAAGCTGCAAGTCTTTTTTACGCTCACGCAGTGGTGGAAGTGCGATTGGAAATACGTTTATTCTGTAATAAAGATCCTGCCTGAAGCGCCCCTTCTTTACCTCTTCTTCGAGATTTCTATTTGACGCAGTGATGACTCTGACGTCGATGTCTATCGGTTTTGTTGAACCGACGCGGTATATCCTCTTATCCTGAAGGACGTTGAGGAGTTTTATCTGCATTTCCGGTGGGATTTCCCCTATCTCGTCCAGAAATATTGTGCCACCGTTTGCCTCTTCGAAAAAGCCTTTTTTACCCTTTGCATCTGCCCCTGTGAATGCACCCGGCACATAGCCAAACAGCTCGGACTCTATGAGTGATGGAGCGATGGCATTGCAGGCTACTGTCACAAATGGGGTATTTTCACCTTTGATGCTGTGGATTTCACGAGCGAGCTTGGTCTTTCCTGTACCTGATTCTCCTGTGATTATTACGTTAAATCTTGTGTTTGCAGCTTTGTAGGCAAGTTGCTTCACCTTTTGCATTTTGACTGAGTTTCCAACTATATTCTTTAGAAACTCTATTTCTGCGACTTCATCCTTATATGCAGTGAGCCTCGATGCGTTTTCTATCTTTTCTTTTAGGACTGCGCCTGCTCGAGCTGCTTTTTGGGCTAGCTCTCTATCTCGTATGAAGATGTATACGCCGTCATCTTTTGTGCCCTTCTTTATGCGCATCATTTTGACTAGCATCCAGCGTCTATATATCTCGAGCACTTTTTGGATTTCGGCTCCGTCTTCTGCGCTTAAAAGTGTGGCAAGCTCATGCTGAAACTCCTTACCTTTAAGCACCTCACCTGCGCTCATTCCGACTGTTGGCACCAGCTCTGTGCTTTTTTCTTCTATATTCTTACTTTGATAGCCCTTGCCTCTGAGAAGTTCTCCCGCCTCTTCGCCCCTATATCCGTAGCCCTTTGCCTGAAAAAATTTCACTTCCTTAGTCTTTCCGTCAAGAACTACCAAGTGTCCTACGCTTTCCAGATAGTCCATACCATAGACTTCACCTGCCACGGTGACTTTGATGCTTCTGCTTTCGCAGTCTAAGGAGACGGATAATTCTAGTTTGTCAATCTTAGTCTTGAGTCTTATTAGCGTTTCCGGTACGTAGCTGCTGAAGGTCTTGTAGACCGGTTTTGCCGACCTATCCTTGTAGCGCCCTATTGCTAGGACTATATCACCCTGATTTATTCCTTTATCGCTGATGTTTAGGCACTTCATGTCAATCGGTCTCATCATATCGTCATTTCCAAGATCATTATCTGCAAATATGACTATATCGCCCGGCTCTATCCGGCCTACGTCATGTTTTTGATGTCCGGAAGTTTTGATACCTAATATCTCCTTTGCAAGCTCGCTGAAATCACCGATGATTCCATCATTATCAACGTAGATGTACCCCGCATTCATACCCTTTGCTATGGTTTTTATCGTGTCTGCTCCAATGCTCTTCATTTGCTACCTCTGTTTACACATAATTATCCTTCCTATAAATCAAAGAAGGAGCTGTGAGTTTATGCTGTTGAAAATATCTTCTACAAGTCGTCATCTATAAGCACTACAAACTGTGATTCGTGCTTGTGTTTGTTTATATTTCTTAATCCTGATTTTACCATTGCATTTTTCGTATAAGCCACCCTTGCCTCTGCCGGGCATATTTTGACACATGCCATGCATACAATGCATTCGGCTTTATCGGTTGACATATCTTTATCTATACAGCTTTTCGGACAAGCTTTTACACATTTGAAACAGTTAATGCATTTGTCTTTATCTGTTTGAGGAACGGTAAAAAATCTTTTTCCGGTATGAAGCGGTTTAATATCTGCGATAAAATCTATGATTCTATCAAAAACACTTATTTTATTATCAAAATGCAAAGCCGCCTTATTTGATAGTCCATTTCTTACCGACTCTCCGAACACTACAGCCTTTTGCAGATCATCGCTGTTTGGACGACCCTTGGCAACCGGAATTTCCTTAGTCGAGTACGAATGCTCTCCAACAAACTCACCATAACCGAGTAAGTTTCCATTGCCCTTTTTTATTATCGTTTGCATTTCTCTTGTTGCAAACATTGTCGCTGCATTGCCATAGAGCGTGATTGCAATCGCATATTTCCCCTGAAAATCCATGTGTTTAATGCAGCTTCTAAATTCCTTATACAGAAATCCGCCGTATATCGGAGCCCCGATGACTATTAAATCTGCATCAGCGAAATTCGGTTTCTGCGTTTTTTCTCTTATATCGCGTTTTGTTAAATCTATAGAAGATATTACTTCCCCGCGGCTTCCTTTGACAAATGAATCAATGACTTTTTTAGTTGTTCCCGTAGGTGAAAAGTAAACTATGGCAAGCTTAATTTTATCGACTGATTTATTCATACGTTTTACCTAAGTCTATTTAGAATCTTCGTTCTATTAAGCTCTTTTGCTCCTTAAATTCCACCTTTGTGTTTGTAATAGACGAACCATTGCGACTGTACACTTCCAAAACAAAATACCCACTGCCATGAAAATTATTGCTAAGAGCAATCCAAAAAGTAGAGCCGGAAGTCCTTTTAACTCATACGTAAATACCATAAATCTTAAGTCTTCCACCAAAGGAATATGAACAACACCTTTTAGCATTCCCAATACGCCTGCTAAAATGCTGACGCCACTTGAAAAGAAGAAGGCAACGGCAAGCACTGCCAATATCGGTATAATTATTGCCCCTACAAGCGATGCGTAAGAATAAAAGCCCAATACCATCATGAAGTTTTTCCAAGAAAAGCTATCACATCTTGTAATGGACTCTCCGAGATAGCTCATAGCTAATGATTTAGGTGATTCCATTTCTGCTATTATTTCGCCTTCTGTCTGACCGTTTCTTTGGCGCTCATAAAACGAGTTTTTCAGTTCGCTCAGTATATCGGTTTTCTCAGTAACTGACATATGTCTTAGGCGGCGGTCAACTTGGTATAGGTATTTTTCTAAAGCTGTACTTGTTTTTTTGACTCTCATCTTTCTACTCCCCCTTCTTTTAGTGAATAAATATCATTAACGAGTATTTCCCAATCTTTCTCTAACTGACTTAAATACATTTTTCCGCTTTTGGTTATCTTATAGTATTTTCTTGCCGGAATTCCCTCTCCCATGTTTTGCCAATAGGCCTCGAGATATTCATTCTTCAAAAGGCGTCTAAGCAAGGGATATACTGTATTCTCCTTGGTTCTTAACATCGAGAAATTGTCCAATGTTTGTATCAAGTCATAGCCATAACGCTCTTTATTGCATATCAACAACAGAACTGCGTACTCTAAAGTTCCGCGCTTTATTTGAGAGACCCAATCTTCATTTATCTTCTGTTCCATTTCTATCCCATCCTTGCCTAATACTATGTTAACTACTATACATCATACCACACAGTATACTAATGTCAATAGGTATTATAATTTATTGTAGCTAAATTTTAACGTTTCCCACAGACGGATTTCAATATGTCTAAATTCGAATCCTTGCTAAAGAGCTTGGGATAACTACAGATTTTTACTTTAAATTCCAGTCTGTCTAAATTCGAATCATAGTTGACTCTGAATACAGTCGCGGGGACACAAATTTAGGCACTTTAAATTATCGTGTGGGTGAAAAAGTTCCCTCCATAAGATATGATTGATTTGCAGTCACAAAATATCACTATGAAGGGAGGAATGTATCATTCCAAATATTGATTTTACCACACTTATGCTTAATGTCACTAATTCTGACATTGAAAAATCGGACATTACATCTATCGATGGTACCATTTTCTATGATATCATGCTTGTCCGAAAACCTATGTCCTGTCCTTACTGTGGTGCAAATATGATCGGACACGGCCATAAATTAAGACTTGTTAAGCATCCCGCACTTAGGCATCATAACGGCATTATCAGATATTATGCAAATAGGTATATTTGCAAAGAGTGCAGAAAAACAATTTTAGAAAGAAATCCCTTTGCTTTTAAAGGCTTTAATTCTTCTTTCTTATGCAAAATGCACTTAGACTTATCGGGAATCTCAACTACAATCTCACTATGATATCAGATGAATTAGGTATATCTATCACCCAGCTCAGCAAGTATATTGATTCATATATCACTATACCTCCAAGATCCCTTCCAGAGTGCCTTGGGATAGATGAATTACATAGCCGGGAATTATCAAGACGTAATTCAAGTTATCTTTGTATCTTAGTTGACAATGAAAGTGATGAATCGGTACTCATGTATTCGCGTCCGTACGAGTTATCTTTGTATCTTAGTTGACAATGAAAGACGCACCCTCTGGGATATACTTGATTCAAGAAGCAAAATGACGCTTTCGCTATTCTTCTCCAAGATTTCAAGGGAAGAAAGAACAAAGGTAAAATATGTTACTATCGATATGTGGGAACCGTATAAAGATGTCGCAAAAACATACTTTCCTAACTGTTTAGTAGCCGTAGATCCTTTTCATGTCATAAAGCATCTTACCCACGATTTTGAACGTCTTAGAATAGATTTGATGAACAATTCTATATATGGTTCAAATGCATATTATCTGCTAAAGAAATGGAACTGGCTTCTAACAAAAGACAGTATTTATCTTGATAATGACAAAGTATACAATTCGCGTTTTAAATGCAAGCTTAACAGAAGAGACTTAAGAGAAATGATATTCAAGACTTTTCCTGAATTATCTAAAGCATATAGTCTAAAAGAGCTTTATCGAAATATGAATAAAGACTGCTCATATGATGAAGCTTTTAACGTTTATGATGATATACTTAAAGCCTTTAAAACATCCGGAATTAGGCAATTTAATGAGTTTACAGAGATACTCATTAACTGGAGAGACGAAATCTTAAACTCATATATTAGACCCTATGATGACAGGAAACTATCTAACTCATTCACTGAAAATGTTAACGGAAAACTACGTACTTACCTATCAATATCGAGAGGAATTAGCAATTTTAGTCTCTTTAGAAAGAGAGTTATATATTCACTTTCGAGAGATGTTCAATATGCACTAAACGATAGTCTGCATAGTGATAGTATTCCTAAAAGAAAAAGAGGTACATACAAAAAAATTAAAGATTAAGCATTCAAAAAGCACTTCAGGCATTTGAGCTTGAAGTGCTCTTAATTTACTTAGTACCCACACGATAATTTAAAGTACTCTTTTTACTATACATCATTTCTGACTATATCCTCAAACGTCTCACCTTTCACAACCACATAGCTTTCGTTTCCGCCTTTGAGCATTATCGTCGGCGGCTTTGGCAATCTATTGTAATTTGATGCCATTGAGTAATGGTATGCTCCTGCTGTACAAAGTGCAATAATGTCGTAGCGTCCTACCGACGCCGGAAACATTACATCTTCCTGAATTATGTCTCCGGACTCACAGAGGCGACCTACCACCGATGCCTTGAAATCCAATGCTTCATCCATCTTGTTTGCAAGTAAACAGGTGTACTTTGCTTTGTAGGGCGCATATCTAGGGGAATCCGTCATTCCCCCGTCTACTGAAACATAGTTCTTGTATCCGGGAATCTTCTTTACCGTTCCCACCGTGTAGAGCACCATACCTGCATCGGCAACTATTGTTCTGCCCGGTTCCATGTGAATCTCCGGCATTTCGATCCCGAAGTCTGTGCAAGCTTTCTTTACGGCAGCTGCAACCTCTCCTACTTTTGTTTCAATATCAAGATGTGCATCCTCATCGGTATACCTCACGCCGTAGCCTCCGCCGAGGTCAAGCTCCGAGGTGGTGAAGCCGTACTTCTCTTTCATATCAGCTACAAACTTTAGCATAACAACTGCAGTGCGCTCAAAGACATCCTCTTCAAAGACTGTGAACCCACATGACAGTGGAATCCCATCAGCTCTATGTGCGGCTGCTTTAGTGTGAATGCGCTAATCTCCTCAGCCTGCCCCGTCTCTATCGGACTTCCGAACTTGGAATCTACCTTTCCTGTTGAAATTGCCTCGTAGGTATGCGGATCAATTCCGGGAGTTAGTCTCAGGAGAATCTTCTGCTTAATACCCCTGCGAGCTGCTTCCTTTTCAACTGCGATTACTTCCTCTACATTATCTGCAACGAAATAGCCGATGCCGTGTTCCATAGCATAGCTTATGTCTTTATCGGTTTTGTTGTTTGAGTGGAAATAGGCTTTTGATAGATCAAAACCTGCTTTGATTGCTGTGTAGATTTCTCCTGAAGAAACTACGTCGATTCCCATCTCCTCTTCTCTCATTATCTCGTATATACGCTTGAAGCAGTTTGCCTTTGATGCATATAATGGGACTGCCTTTTCGCCGAAGTGTTTTTTGAAGGCGGCCTTATATATCCTACACTTTTCCCTTATTCTATCTTCATCGAGCAGATCACGGGAGTGCCGTATTTCTTTGCCAGTTCAATTGTATCCTGCCCTACAAACAGTAGGTGCTTGCCATCCTTTGAGATTGAAAGATTTTTACAAATCATTATTTTTGTCCTCATTAGTATAGTAGTATTTTTTAGAGACCCTCTCCAAGGTCTTTATCACTGTTAAGTAATAGTCTTTTCTTTATTTCTTTAATTAATATTATTAAATTTGGAAGTTTAAAAAAGGCACAGGTTTCGTGGTTACATCATAAAAGTGCCACCATTCTTTATCATAGCCCTTAAAACCCACTCGTTCCATTACTTTTCGCATGTATTTTGCGTTTTCTTTGCTTTTTTCTGAGCTGAATGGATTGCATATACTCGCTCTTTCCGTCATATCATCAAATTCTGACGGCATTTCGATTTCATTTTCATTCATATCTGTTAGGGTAATATCCACACACATTCCATTCATATGTGTCGGTCTAAAAACTTTAATCTTTGACATATCCGGCGGGCGCGCTACAAAGTCATCATTCGGCATAATTTCCCAAAACCTCTCTTGTGCACTTATAGGTCTATATGCATCCCAGATTTTTACTCTGAAGCCATCATTTTTGAATATATTTTTCGCCTCTATAAGTATTTTTGCGGTATGTTCATTTATCCAACACTCCCCCGATTCATATACTTTCTGTCCTGTGAAATTGTTTTCAGTTGCATATCGCATGTCAATAATAAACTCTGAATCAAGATTAACAAGTTTAACCAAATCTCCCTGTTTATTCATAGATATCACCCCCCCATATTGTAATATCAATAGCCTATAAATACTGCTATCTCAATCATTACAAGCTGTGCTGCCAACAAAATCAGAAACAGAGGCGTGAACCACTTGTACCACTTTTCCAGCTTAATTCCTCCAAGCCCACAAATAATAACAATGTCTGCTGTCGGCCAGAATATGTTTGACAATCCATCACCGAACTGGAACGCTAGAACTGCTGTTTGACGTGATACACCAATAATATCAGACAGTTGAGACATAATCGGCATTGAGGCTACAGCCTGTCCTGAACCTGATGGAATAAAGAAGTTAATAAACGTCTGAACAATTAACATCAGTCCTGCCGAAATACCGCGTGGTGCTGATTTTAACAAATTTGAAAGGTTATAAATAACGGTATCCATTATCATCGCATCGCCCATTACAACAACTATCGCCTTAGCTACACCGGTTAATATGCAGCCCCACACAACAGTTTTTGCACTGTCAATAAATTCACTGCACCACTTATTTGGTGTCCATTTTTTTACACCTGCTGCAACCATCGACATAATAAGAAATAGTCCGCAAAGCTGTGGATAATCCCATTCCCACTTCATCAATCCAATCATAAGTATAACTAATGTTATAATCATATCCAAAATTACAACAGCATCTGATTTTGAGAAAGAATATGATTCCAGATCTCCCTCTGAAAATTCATGTATGGATTTTTCACCATATACAGCAGACAGTTTAGGATTTTTTTCAATCTTTTTGGCATATCTTAATACATATATGATAGCAATTACCTCAAACAACACAAAGCAGATTGCCCGGTACCATGTGCCGGAGTAAAGTTCCAATCCGGCTATATTTTGTGCAATTCCCACAGTATACGGATTCATCGTTGCCCCCATAAATCCTATGAATTCTCCACAGGCAATTACTGCAAATCCGAACATTGCATCGTAACCCATGGCAATCCCAAGACCTATTATTAGCGGATAAAATCCGTAAAACTCTGAAGCCATACCAAATATTGATCCGCCAAGACCGAAAAGTATCATCAGAATAGGTACAAGAAGCAATCCTTTCTTTCCAAACTTCTTCAATAAAACACCTATTCCGGAATGAAAGGCTCCTGTTTTAACCATGACACCAAATGTTCCGCAGCAACATAAAATCACAAATATTATGTCAGCTGCATCGACACATCCACGATATAGGGACGAGAAGAATCCTAAAAATCCTGTTGTAGTTACCTTTGATTTATCAATTACATGATAAGTTCCATCTATCGCAACATTTCTCACTCTTCCGTTTATATTCATCTCTTTATAGTCATATGTGCCGGATGGAATGATCCAGGAAAGTACTGCAACAATCAAAACTACAATAGCTACAATTATCAAGGTATCCGGAAATACAAGTTTCTTTTTCCTCTTTTCCATTGTTCTCTCCTCCTAATAAATCATACAATCACTTAATTACAAATACATGTAGCACAAACTGTGCCAACCATATTTCCCATAAAAATCACACATTTTTATAGTCGTATTTACAAGCAAATACTTTTGATTTCGCTAGAAATTCTCAACTAAAGGTTTTGATTGATAATAAATAATAAAAATAAGCAGTCTACATTTTAGAACCGCTTATTCCTATTTTTAGGATATTCATTTTTTTATATGTCTATGTCAAAATTTCATCTTAAAAAAGTTGTTGCTTAATATTTTTGTCTGTTCCCTCACCATGTAAGCCATATTTTTCAATCTTGTTCGTTTTTTCTTCTTAGCTTTGGAGATTAAGGTCTGTCTAAATTCGAATTCCCTTACCAAGTCCTAAAATTGCTTTAAAAACTTGATTTAAATTCCAGTCTGTCTAAATTCGAATTGAACATCTTGCTGTGGCTTGGTTAACAAAAGACTCCTTTAAATTCCAATCTGTCTAAATTCGAATAATATTTGTCATTTGTATGCCACTCTCTGTAATAACTTTAAATTCCAATCTGTCTAAATTCGAATACGGAGTTATAGCATGGATGGAACTACCATTATACACTTTAAATTCCAGTCTGTCTAAATTCGAATACTTGTGCAAGGTTTTTATTTGTTGTTCTAAAATCCTTTAAATTCCAGTCTGTCTAAATTCGAATAACTTTCTCTTGAACTCCCTCGCTTGATATTTTATACTTTAAATTCCAGTCTGTCTAAATTCGAATTTTTCTTTAACCTCTTTTAGTTCCAGTTTGATAGGCTTTAAATTCCAGTCTGTCTAAATTCGAATCTATACTCTTCTTCACACTCTGCAACCCATACATTCTTTAAATTCCAGTCTGTCTAAATTCGAATAGAATATCCCCGCCTTCTTTGTAATTGTTAAGTTTCCTTTAAATTCCAGTCTGTCTAAATTCGAATGTGATAGTCGCTTCAATTGTCACCCTGTCTTTTGTCTTTAAATTCCAGTCTGTCTAAATTCGAATCTTTACAGTCCACAATGCAGTGCTTTAATACTGCGCTTTAAATTCCAGTCTGTCTAAATTCGAATTCCTCCCTCTTTATACCAGCTTACGCCAATTTTCGGCTTTAAATTCCAGTCTGTCTAAATTCGAATTCGTTTGTCAGGTTTCCTGAATTGAATCCATCACCCCTTTAAATTCCAGTCTGTCTAAATTCGAATTGAACATATACACCCCCGCATGGCTTCCCATCATGCTTTAAATTCCAGTCTGTCTAAATTCGAATCAAGACAAGCTACTGGAAGTTCTAGCTCTCTGATAACTTTAAATTCCAGTCTGTCTAAATTCGAATCAAATAAATCAAAATCCGTCAAAGGTGATTTATATCTTTAAATTCCAGTCTGTCTAAATTCGAATGATGCATAAACAGTTTTCGACCCGTCTGGGTTATGCTTTAAATTCCAGTCTGTCTAAATTCGAATCCTCAAATGTCATTGCAGCAGTTATCCTGATTACTCCCTTTAAATTCCAGTCTGTCTAAATTCGAATATGACTGCGTACCCTTCGTGGGTGCTGCTAAATTGCTTTAAATTCCAGTCTGTCTAAATTCGAATTTCTAGTTCAAGGTTGGTTCGCCTACGTCTATCTTTCTTTAAATTCCAGTCTGTCTAAATTCGAATCGGAAATTATAAAGACGCA
This sequence comes from [Eubacterium] infirmum, assembly GCA_900450455.1. GTDB lineage: Bacteria > Bacillota > Clostridia > Peptostreptococcales > Anaerovoracaceae > Eubacterium_B > Eubacterium_B infirmum. The sequence continues at coordinate 121,086 of UGGN01000002.1, read as the reverse complement.
CTAAGCGTCTATAACAGCTTTAAATTCCAGTCTGTCTAAATTCGAATTACATTCGAATCAGGAAACTTGTTTTTCCATTCATACTTTAAATTCCAGTCTGTCTAAATTCGAATCAATAAAGCGATGTCTTCGTATTCTTTGCAAATTACTTTAAATTCCAGTCTGTCTAAATTCGAATGCAGACTAAGTCAATTGAGGGACTAAAGGCCTCTGTCTTTAAATTCCAGTCTGTCTAAATTCGAATCAAATTCAACAACTAAAAGCAGCATTCGTTGAAATCTTTAAATTCCAGTCTGTCTAAATTCGAATAGATGTTACAACATGGTACGCATATGCACAGAAAGCCTTTAAATTCCAGTCTGTCTAAATTCGAATTACGATGCAGAGAGCGATAAGCTATATGATAACACCTTTAAATTCCAGTCTGTCTAAATTCGAATTCTTTGGATCAAATTTCAGATTGCGGTTAATATCGCTTTAAATTCCAGTCTGTCTAAATTCGAATTTAGCTGAGCAATCTTCTTGTCAAAGCTTCCATTATCCTTTAAATTCCAGTCTGTCTAAATTCGAATTTGACTTAGCAAGCTGTGAATTTGCTTCTCCAATCTTTAAATTCCAGTCTGTCTAAATTCGAATACTATACCAATACCGACAGAAGTTGAAAATTTATATCTTTAAATTCCAGTCTGTCTAAATTCGAATAACAAGGTCAAGAAAACTAAGGATTGTATTGTATCGCTTTAAATTCCAGTCTGTCTAAATTCGAATAAGTGGCTTGCCTGGTTCTTCTTTTGCAGAGAAAATCTTTAAATTCCAGTCTGTCTAAATTCGAATTAATTCCTTCATCTTCGAGCAGCCCTGACATAAACTCTTTAAATTCCAGTCTGTCTAAATTCGAATTTTATTTTTCTTGAGATAGTTGCCTTGTCATACCCTCTTTAAATTCCAGTCTGTCTAAATTCGAATTTTTTCTCGCTGCTATTCGTCTGCCTCTTACAAAATCTTTAAATTCCAGTCTGTCTAAATTCGAATCACCGCAGCATTTATCTGCATTTCCTCATAGCGTTCCTTTAAATTCCAGTCTGTCTAAATTCGAATCTGATGTCAACACCTTTCTTTGCAAGGTTTGTACAATCTTTAAATTCCAGTCTGTCTAAATTCGAATACCTTGACCCTTAAACAGTGCCCATTTATAGTTAGTCTTTAAATTCCAGTCTGTCTAAATTCGAATTTACATCGCTCATGTCTGTATTCTCAAAGCATTTCTTCTTTAAATTCCAGTCTGTCTAAATTCGAATGTTTTCCTTTTCTTTCTTTAGCTTTTCTTTTGTTTTCCTTTAAATTCCAGTCTGTCTAAATTCGAATTTACCTCCTATATGCTTGGAGTTCCCGTGAATGTGATTCTTTAAATTCCAGTCTGTCTAAATTCGAATCGAGGAATCGCAGAGCGTCATTAACAAGTTGCAAACTTTAAATTCCAGTCTGTCTAAATTCGAATTTTATCAAGTGTTCCTTGACTATATATAATATAACATACTTTAAATTCCAGTCTGTCTAAATTCGAATCCCGCTGTGACACCCAACAAAAAACTACCAAAATTACTTTAAATTCCAGTCTGTCTAAATTCGAATTCTCTCTATTATTTATTATTTGACCTTCCACATCTTCCTTTAAATTCCAGTCTGTCTAAATTCGAATAATTTGCGAAAGTCCAAAATATGCCGTGCTTGTAGCCTTTAAATTCCAGTCTGTCTAAATTCGAATTCAGTGTCCAAGTTTGAAATCACGTAAATATATTTACTTTAAATTCCAGTCTGTCTAAATTCGAATTAACCCGTCCTTCTTTGTGATCTTCATCCCAGCATTCTTTAAATTCCAGTCTGTCTAAATTCGAATCGCTGTAATTGCCCGGCGGTGTGTTTTAGTTCCTTGCTTTAAATTCCAGTCTGTCTAAATTCGAATATGATTTAGCGGAAGTAATTCCACAATCTTGCCTATCTTTAAATTCCAGTCTGTCTAAATTCGAATTCCTTTGTATGCTTGCGAGATTTTCGCGCTTCCTTCTTTAAATTCCAGTCTGTCTAAATTCGAATCTAATCCTTCTACCTTTTCCTTTTCGAGTTTTAGTCCTTTAAATTCCAGTCTGTCTAAATTCGAATCAATCCTACAATGCCAACTGTTGCAATCCCAATTATCTTTAAATTCCAGTCTGTCTAAATTCGAATACATCCGCACTCATCACAGAAATATTCATCTTGCTTCTTTAAATTCCAGTCTGTCTAAATTCGAATGAGTGTGTCTGATGTATCATCTTTTGTATTGTCATCTTTAAATTCCAGTCTGTCTAAATTCGAATTGGTGCTTCGGCTTCCCTTGTCAAGACATTTCAATCGCCTTTAAATTCCAGTCTGTCTAAATTCGAATGAGCAAGATTTTATCATTGCTTGAAAGGTATATACCCTTTAAATTCCAGTCTGTCTAAATTCGAATTACACACAATAGCTACACATACATCAAAATTAAATACTTTAAATTCCAGTCTGTCTAAATTCGAATTTATAATCACTTGAATTGCAAAGACTATTTATTGCATCTTTAAATTCCAGTCTGTCTAAATTCGAATTCAAAGTCCATGACTACATACCCTAAATTATAGCAAACTTTAAATTCCAGTCTGTCTAAATTCGAATCTATACTTTTTCATGATAATCCTTTCCTACAACGTACTTTAAATTCCAGTCTGTCTAAATTCGAATCTATACTTTTTCATGATAATCCTTTCCTACAACGTACTTTAAATTCCAGTCTGTCTAAATTCGAATTTGAGGAGGCAGTCAAGCCATCCGCTCACATTATCTTTAAATTCCAGTCTGTCTAAATTCGAATTTTGTTCGTCTAGTCCTCATTTTAAAAGCTTTTGACTTTAAATTCCAGTCTGTCTAAATTCGAATCAAAGTCCATGACTACATATCCTAAATTATAACAAACTTTAAATTCCAGTCTGTCTAAATTCGAATACGTTGCAACTAAGAAGCTGTAAAACAAATGCTTTTAACTATATCTATTGTCTAACTTCCATTTTTGCAACATTCTTTTCTTATTTGTAAAATTATAATTACACAACTTTACAACAATACTTATAAATTCAATGTTTGTCGATATCACGTGTTTTTTACTATATTAATAGTCGACAACTATATAAACAAAGGGTCATCTAAACTTTTCCCTAATATTTCCTTATCAAGCCAACGTTCATTTCTGCTTTTAAAGATGATTACAGAGTCCATTTCTTGATTAATTTCATTATTGATATCGTGCTCAAGTTTAAATAAATTTGCTTTTGATATTTCTCCTTCAAAAACTGAATTTTGAATATGAATAAGGTACTGTTTGCATAATTTAAATACCCTATTCCATCTTTTTTGCCCTTTATCAGTTTTAGAGATATCGTAAACCAAAATCACATACATATTACCACCATATTACAAATGAATCATACTCTTTCTCTCCATAAAGATGTTTTATTAACTTATAACATTCAAGCCTTATCAAATATCTATAACTGACCTCCTTATTTAACTCTTTATGATTAATTGTTTGTTTTAGTCTCTTATCATATTCTGAAAGTATTATTTTTGATCCGTTCTCATCTAAATGTAAATATTCCAAACCCTGTGTAAAATGCTTATCCTGAATTTGGTTTCTATTAAGCAAAGAGAAAATCAATCTGTCAGCTATAATCGGTTTAAATACCTCTGCTATATCCAAACTCAGTGAAAATCTACTTACTCCGGGTTCATGCAGAAAACTTATTGTTGGGTCAAGTTGTGTTTTATATATTTCACTTAACACTGTTGTATATACAAGAGAGTTTAAAAAGGAAATCAAAGTATTCACCATATTGTCCGGTGGTCTTTTTACACGTTTATCAAAATCAATATCTTGATTAATGATAATTTTCCATGTTCTATAATATATTTTATGTATATTACCTTCAATTCCCATAAGTTGATGTATTGCATTACAATCATTAATTTTATTTATAAGCAGTTGAATTTCTCTCATTTCTTGAGAAACATTTTTACCTCTACCATTATAATACCTCAAATTCCTGTAAATGTTATTTGCAGCAGATAATACAAATTGTTTAGCCAGCTTAAGTCTTTTTTCATTATCAGAATAATGCATAACTTGGTTTACAAGTAATTTGCCTGAAACCTTGGATTTTCTCGGTATCAAACTTGCCGAATAATAACTGTAGTAATTAAAAAAATGGACTAACACATCATTTCTTGATAAGAAATCTACAAGCTTAGAATTAAAAATATTTTCACCAAACAAGTAAATTTCTGAAACGTTATTTATAGGGATTGAACGCTTCACCCCATCCGGATTTACAAATTGAAGTGTATTATCATTTCGTTTGAGTTCTCCATTTTGATAAATATATAAACTATTTCGCATATTACGCATCTCCCACTATATAAAACATAAATCATAGTACGCGCATTTTGCACATTTTTTTGTTTTTGATTTAATTTCAGTTTGATTTTTCTCTCGTATAGATTTTATATCTGCTATTACTTCTTTCAGCTTTAATTCGTCATCGCTTGTCAGTGTAATATCCATTGTTTTTCTAAGCAGAGGATAATCTATTTTAGCAGAAATTCCACTCACACCTTTTTGTTTTATATAGTATAAATAATACTTAACCTGCCATATAGATGCTTCTTCTATCGTTCTACTTTTCTTTATTTCATGGATAACCCCTGACTTTTTTACAAAATCAAGATTTATCTCACCATTTATAGAAAGATGTTTTCGCTCATTTGAATATGTGAATTCATCTAAGGCTTTACCAATTTGCACATTTTCATTTTCTGATTCCATGGATATTCCATTTAAGAAAAACCATAGCTTACGTTTGCAAACAAAATAGTAATATATCATCATTCCTGTAATTTTTTGTTCTACCAAAACATTGCCTCACAATTTCCATTACCTGATTTATGAAGTCCAATCTCACTGTTATATCTGTAACTATTTTTTGTAATATAAACTTTTTCCCATTTATCTAATATATATTGTTTTAAATCAGCTTTGTAAGGTTCAACTGATAATGTAAAATTGATTATCTCATCCTTTAATTTTAATACATCTGTCTTCAATTTCTCTCTTGCTGCTTTGTCATTTGATTCCCTGATTTCTGCTCTCTTTGCTAATATTTCATTTTCTATTGAACTAATAAGATCAAATTTATTCATATACACATCATATGGCACTGCATTAATGGATACAATAGTTCTAAAACTATCTTGCATTTCACTGTCTTGAATATCCATTCCTGATATTTCTGTTAGCCTATCATAGCGATCATAATAATCTTTTATATATGATGAATATGAACTGTTTTTCTCAATCTCACATATCTTTTCTCTGTTATAAAACTCATTTATCATACATATCTTATCTTCTTCACTCATTTCAGATGAAGAAGTCTGCAACTTCCATTTATGTAAGGCTGCTTTTCCTAATTCATATAGTGAATAATATATGAATCCTTTTTTCTCAGTTCCATATCCGGCCTTATCTCTACATAAAAGTCCTCCGGCAATCTTTTCATATACATAAATATTAGGTACACGTATGCATTTTAATCCTTTTCTGTTGCATCTACCCATACGCTGAAACAAACTGCTTAATTCAGCAAACTCTGTAAAGAGAAAATCAAAATCTAAATCTAAGCTTGCTTCTACAACTTGCGTAGCAATCCAGATTATATGTTTATTATTTTCATACTTACCATCTTCTATAATTTCATATTCTATATTTTTTCTGTCTTCAACGGTAAACTTTGAATGTAGTAATTTTACATTTTCTTTTCCAATCTGCTTAGAGAGGTGCAGGTATAAGTTCTGCGCGGATGTCACTGTATTGACAACTACCAATATTTTAAGACTATGCAGATCTATATTTTTGTTGTAAAAATCAACTATTTCTTCAGCATTAATATAATCATCAATAAGCCTTACCTTGTGACGAACTTGCTTCTTAAGAAATTGTTGTTCAGCAAGATTTATTTTATTTTCTATTCTATTTCCATTTTCATCTTTCTCATAATCCAACCATTCTCTAATGATTGGTGGAAAAGTGGCAGTTGTAATAGCAAATTTACCACCGGCTTTATTGATAAGTTGAAGTCCATAAATAAGAACAGCTAGCAATTCAGGTGAATAAGCTTGAATCTCGTCAATAATTATTCTCGAATAACTAAATGTTGCCAAGTCAGCTTCATATCCGGGGTATTTAAAGACAAATCTGAATATCTGATCAGGCGTACATATAGTCAGAGGTAATGCTCGATTTCTGGTCAATTCATAGTATTCCCAGAAAGAATCAATACTTTCCACCTCTTCATCTTTTAAGTATATGTTTTTCGTATCACTATGCAACAAGCCGACCTGTTTTATATAATCATTTGCGTAAAAATCTTCTCTAATGCGTTTATACATTGCATTTATCGCAGTTCTTACAGGTAATACATAGAAAGCTTTACCTTCCCCTTGCCATAAAAGAGAAGCTTCTGTCTTTCCCATACCGGTTGACCCGACAATAATGATATTATTGCCAAAATTACTCATGGCAAATTTCTGCATATCATTCCATTCATAACCTTTACTATTTAGGCGATTTATTAATCCATCATTTTTAATTTCCGCCTTGCTGTGAGCACTTGCTGAATAATCACATTTATGAAAGAAGCCCTTTAGAACAGCCTGCCTTATTGTCGGCTTGTGTAATAATTGCTCTAACGTGCTCTTTTTTCTTCTATTTGGTGTTAGACATTCTTGATTTCCAAACGTATTCTTATAATTTATGATTCCTAAATTATCTTTTCTATCTAATTCAGAAATATTATTGACATAATGATGATGATTAAGAATGATGTTAAACAATAGGTTTAAATAATCTTTATTTATCGGAATATCTGCATTGTTATTAAATACAAAAAGGAATGATAATATGTTATGCCCTATTTCCTTTGTCGGATCAAATTTTAGTTTAATCTCACTACTAACCCTTTCTTGAAAAAACGAGTTCATCTTACCAATATCATGATAAATACAGCAATATCTCAGTAATTCAAACTCATCATCAGTCAAGTAGATTTTAAACTCATCCAAACATTCCAATAATGACATTGTGTGATCAAAAAGCGTTTCATCCGGTTTTGCCATAAAGTTTCTATAGCATTCAGGTATTAAATCTACTCTCATTTCATTCACCTAATTGAAATCCACCAAATATCCTCCTGACTTATCAAACAGGATATTTTCACTTTCCTCGTCAATAGTGAAACTTGAAGAATACAGGCAAGGAATTCTATCAAATTCGCGATGGCCATTTTGCTTAACATATCTTTTGGCTACGTAATATACAGTTCCATCTGAATCCATTTTGCTTTGATTACCCATATTAGCTTGTTCAAAATATTGATTATATTGTTCCTCACAAACTCTATCAATATTGACATACATGGAATATCCCTTAGGTAGCACACATTCACTATCTACAGAATTTACAACTTCACAATATTCCACCTCTGCTAACTCAATAAAGTCTTCACTTCTTCCAAGTGAGATAAAATCATATTTGTGGTTTACAATATCCTGCAATACTTCTTCATCTGCACATACATGAATAATCAATTCAACTTCATAGAGAACTTCCTGTTTTTGCGGACCTTTTGTCAAGGTTCTAAAGTGACTGTATGGTTCTGTATATTCATCATATACTTGTTCTTCAAATTTCTTGATAAGTTTATTTAATTCTTTCTCCCTATTTGTAATCACTTCATTTATGCTATTATATTCATCACTATCCTTCTTTAGCTCTTTTAAGCTGCGTTTAAGTTTTTTTTTCTCATTTTTCCACGCATCTTCAAGTGGTTTTATCTCTTTACTTCTTTTAGATTTTAATTCGTGATTTTTCTCTTTAAGTGACTTATATAAGTTGAAAAGATTTTCATTGTTTACACATATGAGTTCTTCCTTCATAAAACTTGCATTATTTGCCAATGCCTCTGCAACCGTAATATAACCTGTATTTAAAGAATTTGCGTTACTCAGCCATATGAGAATTCCTCGATCATCCTCTGTTCTGTTCAGCAATGCATGATTAACATATATTTCTTGCTGCATTGCCCCATATTTCCCCTGTACAGAAATATCCATAGGGTGATACTCTGTATAACCGCAAGCATTATGTAAAGCTCCGATAATTGTAGAATATGGTGGCAGAGGATACGTCATCCTATTATTTACGGTTTCTTCGCGCGTATATGAAGCTTGGCTTTGCAACAATTTAATTCGCAGCGCCTTCATAATATGCTCTCACCTCTTCATATAGATTATCAAAGAAATTCTCGATTGAAATCGGATTTAATTCTGATTTGATTTGATCTTCATTTTCAAAATTATATCCTTCAAGAAGACCAAGCTTATATCCTTCCGACAATTTCTTTTTTAAATCATCTCCTAATTTTAATCTCAAATTCTCCATTTGAACTACATTATCAAAATAGTGAGTTTTTCTATCTCCGATTCCACCGACAACGAACACTGGCTCAGCATTATCTAAGTTTCCCTTTACAACCATTGTTAGCGTCTTAACTGTATCAAGTAGTGCATTTACTCTATAGATTTTTTCTTCAGAATTTGCCTCAGCATTATAATTTTCGTCAACTCCGATCCTGTCTAAGTCAATGGTAATGCTGTATTTTTTCAATGACTTGTCATATTCATATTGATATGGCATCAGGCCGGCCTCTTTTGCTTTATCCTGAACACTAATCCCTGTCTTTTTTGCATATGTTTGCGCTAAATACAGGTTATTATGAAAACGCGTCTCATTTACAAAAGAGTTAAACGAAATAGCATCAGTAAGATAAAAAGAGCTCTTTCTAATTTTTGTGCCATTTGATGTGTTCATATATCCACCTTCGAGAGCGCGGTTGTTACTTGCATTTATATCTTTGGAAACTGCTTTTTGATTTACCGATTTATCAACTTGCACTTCGAGATCATCGTAAAGTCCGCTTTGAACCATTATTGCATTTTTCATGCTTTCTCTGGAACGTATAGCGTATGATTTACCATTTCTATAAACCTTTTGAACACTTCCTATATTTCCAAGTCCTTCACCATAATTTGATGTCATATTTGCGATGATAGTTAATGTAAGTGCTTTATTTTTCATTTTTCTTTCCCTCCTCAGTGGTATTGTTATCGCTGGATACAGGTTTATTATAATCCCCTAATGAATTTATAAATTCATATGCCAAATTCTTGTTTGCTTCAAAATCTTTTATCAACATGTGCATAAAGCCGAAACTTTTCTGAGTATATGATGATAATTGAAGCATTATCTCAATGAATCTATCATAATCCTTTGCTATGATACAACTAATCAACTTTTGTCTATAGCCATTCGTTTTATTATCCAGATTCATATCTTTAAAATACCTCGTTACATCTTTTGCCGATAAATACGCACCCTTTAAATACTTTTCCGAATCCATTTCTACCTCCAAACTATAAAAATTCTTGTACACCACTGTGTTTATTCGAATTAATTGACCAATAACAAATGCATACCTAATTCCATCTTTATCAACTGATTCTATTTTAAAAATACGTTCTATCAAATCATCAAGCAATGTTCCATTTAATATTGACTTAGTAATCAGCTCCGAAATATTTAAATAATAATTTTCATTAACTTTAATATGTCTTTTTAATAACATATCCAGACTACTTAGATTATCAACAGAATTTTTTTTCGTGATTTCAATAAATGTATCGATTGCCGGTTTTCTTACAAATATAGTTTCGTAACAATCCGTCTCCACTTTCTTCATTATAATTTCCGTATCCTGTCTTATAAATCTGCTGCTGTTTAAGAAATTATAAAAAATATTGTTCCACGAAGCATTTTTATCAGCGAGTTTATCGAAATAAACCTTGACTTTATTGTTACTTTCAAGTAATCTTCTAAGATTTATATTATTATTTACAAATATTGACTCTCGTCCCTTTGAAAATGCAAATGGAATAAAATCAAATTCGATTTCGTCAGTAAATGTTGCAGCCGATTTATCAAAATTAAAGCCTAAAGATTTTGTTTTACGTCCGATATCTACATAATGTCCTAACAACCTGCAGCAGTCTTGACTTTCCTTGCCGAAGCACGAAATTGTCGCATACTTTCTATATCCATTTATCGAATTGACAAATGTGCTGAGGATTATGTCTGACTTATTGTCAGCTATTCGTTGTTTAATTTCTTCAGGAGTTAAATCCCCATACTTAATTCCCTTAAAAACTTTTTTCATGATTGAGTTTGCTGCGAATTTTTCATTTATTATTTTTTTATCATCATCGCTTAGGTTCCGTTTTTCATAAAGTTCTGCTAATAACATATGATGCATTAACTCGGAAAACCAAAATTCGGCAAAACGCGAATAATTATCTTGCACTTCTTTTTGTGTTAAATCAATATCTTCAAAGTTGTAATATAACTTACGTTTAGCCTTATAATACTTTAAACTACAGTGTTCAAAAAATCTTATGAGTCCTACGGCTGAAGCTGAAAATCTCCAATCAGATAACTCAAGGCAGCGATTATATGAGACATTATCAAATTCCTGTTCTACAACTGTAATCATCTACATCACCTCCTTCTGCACAGTTGCTTCGACTAATCCAAATCCGGAATTTCTCTTTGATCCGATTCCATTTTTTAATATATGGTTTAAAATATCAGTATTTCCTTGAATGATGAATTCACCGATTGTTACTGGAATTTTTATCCCATAAGAGCTTATGATTATTTTTCTGAGCCCGTCAAAATTAAACTTTAACTCATTTATCTTATCTTTCATGTCTGGAAGATCTTCTAAAAGTTTTTTCTCAAGTTCAAGTGCAAATTCTGAATCACCTATACTTACATACCAATCTCTATTACTTCTATCGACATGTTTTTTTAGACAAATAGGTGAACGGATTTTAAATATAACGAGTTCATCGTTTATCTTTGGTTCCCTAACCATCTTGATAGATTGAAGCTCCATGTGATTTCCATTTTCTAAAGGGAAAGCCTTACCCTTCATCTCAAGTAAGCCGGAATAATAAATCAATGCAGTTTCAGGATCTGAAATCTTTAATGTGATTTCCAAGTTACAATCGGCCATGTTAATAATATTACTATTAAACTTTGCTTTGCCAAATCCTATAGACCAAACCAACGACTTTTTTACAGCTCCGGAGTTATATATTTCATCGTAATACATTCCTCCCTGATACTCAGAAATTGACTTCTTGAAGAAACTGATAATTGTGCGCCTATAGTCCAATTTAAATTCAGGCTTATCTAAACGCACTTTTAAAATATATTTCATTAAATGCCTCCCGTTATCCAATTTGGATATATTCAATTAATCAATGTACAAAATACAATTAAGATTACAAACTGATAATATTCACTTAATTCAATATATACAAAAATTCTTATTTTGTCAACCCCTTGTATCTTGTAAATCCTTATAACAGAACAGATATTCGGTATTTAAAAAGCACTCCCGGCAGTAACGACCCTAAAAAGGGCACTTTAAATTATCGTGTGGGTGATTTTCACCCACAAGCTCAGATACGCTATCCTTGTTCTCAAAAATCAATTTTCTTAAAATTAACCAGTCCATATTCTCTAATCGAGATATAATGTAGCAATATGCATACAATTTTAAGAATAATCGTTACGATGAGCTATCCAATTATCTTAATAGAAAAAGAATTTAATAGAATAAAACATAGTTCTCTTTAATAGATAAAACCAAATTTACTTGTTACAAATTCCGCAGTTGTAGTTAACTACATAACTCTTATAAATAGCTGCTAAGTATTATTTGTGTTTTTTTTGATTTTAAAGTGTATAAATACAAGTTTAGTTTTCGGTTTGGTAAAATTAACAGGGAATACCATATTATAAAAATAGGCACTAATAATGTTTCTATTTCTAATAAAAGGTTAAATAATGCAAAGAAATTTTTGGAAGCATTTGAAATGCCTTCTTTAGACATTTCTGATGACAGAAATCCCATAGTGAAAGTTACAATTAAAAGAAATGTATTCTTTATAAAACTATATATCCAGCTACCATTAAACGTCTTTAATAAGCTAGTTCTTTTTTTTAGTAATATTTCACTTTCATAGATAAGTTCATCCAAGTAGCACTTAGTTTTTCGAATTTTTCCCATCACTAAAATGTTATCAAGAGCACTCTCTGCAACATTTTTTTCAACATTTGAAAAATCGGAATAATAATTCATCAAACTATACACTATACAAAAAGGTAACAATAACTTATATATGTGTATGTAGTTTATATGTATTGGTTTACTTTTTACGCATAAAATAAATATAAACCACATTAATATGCACAAAAGTATGCACGAAGGGTGAAGTTTTTTTTTAAGCCAATTATGCTCACTTCTCATTTTTTGATTAAATTCAAACTCGAACATTTTATATACATTTTCTATACTACAATACGGATAATTAAACTTCATATACATCCCTTAAAATTATTTCTTATATAGCAATTATCATATTTAAAGTACTAAAATCCCTTTTTCACAATTCTCAATTGATAAATCGCATATTGTTTTTATATCATCTTCATCTAGCTTTTCATTATGCTCTACAAAAATGACTTCAAGCTCACTACCAACATTATATTCAAAAACTGAAATTAATGCTTCATCATATAGTTTATTATATCTGTTATCATTTTCTTTGAATTTCTTGAAATCTAAGCCTCTCCAATTCTGTGCTTTTCTATTAATATTCCTATCCGTAAAGTACATATATATACCATTGTGGGCATATAGCTTCACCACCTTCTTAGATATTAATGCTATATATGTAACAATTAGGTATTTCACATCGATTAATGGTTTTACTTATCTTGCACTCTATAAATTCCGAACTATCATTCATGTGTTCTCACCAGTTAAATCATATCTACCTATATTTTTTTGATACAAAGTCTTTTGTGTAAAACTTTTATATTTGCTGACAGAACTACTCGCAAAATTTCTATCTAAACACCATACTATATAAATGCTTTTAGCAATTTTGTAGTATTATGTATTATTGTATAATGTCCCCATCTTTCATAAGAATCATGACCACCCGTAAAACGGGTGGTTTGTTCTTTGGCTATAAGCCATTGTTACCGGCAACACCTCAAGGCGCTCGCTTTCACTTCGTTCAAGCTACTACCGCCTTTGACTCGTTGCTAACCCTTTAAAAGGGTACTTGTATTACTTGCTACCCTTAAAAGGGTCTTTGTATTCCTTAACACTTAATTTATCTATCGCTATGTCGTGCTTCTCTTGTTCTCTTATATACTTTGCTATTGTAGCCTCATTAAGTCCTACCGTGCTTACATAATATCCCTCTGACCAAAAATGCCTATTTCCAAACTTGTATTTTAAATTTGCATGTTTGTCAAAAATCATCAACGCACTTTTACCTTTCAGGTATCCCATGATACTTGATACACTATATTTAGGTGGTATACTTACTAGCATATGAACATGATCTGCCATCAAATGTCCTTCTATTATTTCAACACCTTTATATTTACAAAGTGACTTTATTATTTCTTTTATACTTTCTCGGTATTGATTATATATGATTTTTCGTCTATACTTTAGAGTAAATACAATATGATACTTACACAACCATTTTGTATGAGATAGGCTATTATGTTTATTCGCCATTTATAACACCTTTCCTTTCTTTATGATAGTAGCTTGAACAATTCTATTATATCTGGAAAGGTGTTTGGGTATAACCCATTGTTTTCCACCCGCATAGCAGGTGGTTTTTTTATTTCGCACGCTTTGCGTACTCAACAGGGACACGTCCCTACAATCATGACCACCGGCTTAGCCGGTGGTTTGTACTGCCCCTAACGGACATGTCAATGCCAAATTCCTAAGCAATGTATTGTAAAATTACATAGCTTGCCATCTACATGACTCCTATGATACAAACGTAGAATTTATTTCTCGACACGATACACCATGTCGCCACTATTCCAAATGTACATAATTGCAGACACCGGAGCCTTTCCATTTTCCCAAAGCCATCCTGTATATGTTGTCGTGTTACCAAAATAGCCTTCTGTGATTATTTCAAACTCCGAGCCTGAATATTCATCCATAAACTGTTGTAAGCAAATAGTCTTTCCATTGAAACGTCCTTCACCCAAGGTTTTATTAAATATCAGAACATTGCATAGGTCCACATCACAATCTCTAAAGCATACTTCCCCCGGATATGCTTTTTCTTCATCATCCACAAATTGGAACATTTTATGTACTTTTAATGTCAAAGTATTATTGTGATATTTTATCTTATTCACCCTGCTGTCATGAAGGCTGAAAAGTATGTTGCTCGTTCTGTCGTGTATAAATTCCATATTATTCCTTCCTAATTTAAGTCAGAGATAAGGCGCTTATTACCTTCCACATCGTCACAAATAAAAAATGCAATTGTATCGCCAGCATGATACCCGAAATCCTGATTAGGCTCATTTAAAAGAGTTCCCATAACACGTCTATCACTAAGATCATTAATCCTGACCCAACATCCTTCTGGTTTCAATCCATTTTTTATGATAAAAACAATAACATCATCTGGATATAATTCATGTCTAAATATATCTAGTAACTCAAATGTGCGAGAGGTTTCAACCTCCTCATCTGCATCATATTCAGCTATTACTTCAAGATTACGTTCAAATTTCTCCTTTATTGGATTATCTCCATAACCAACAAATTCATACTCTTCATCAGCAACCGAACCGATACGAATGATTCCTCTTATTTTCTCTATTGTCTGCTTCAGTGCAAACTGGCTATCACCAACTCGCTTAACGCAACATAAAAGCTCTAGTGTGAAACCTGCCATCCTATCACAGTATCCGTATGTTAAAACGCCATCAGCATCCTCATATTCAGGAAAATCTTGCGCCACTACCTTTATTGTTTCGTTCATCGGAAAAATGCAAAAATTGTGGTATAAAGGTCTAAAACCGGTCTCAGAATATTTCATGACTATGCTTCCTATTCTCTAAAAATATAATTTATAATCTACTAGTGAAAGTACGCATTAAAATAAAAGCAAAAGACTATTAATGTCTTAAAGCCGTAATAGGTATAACATAAACACCATCATTTCTATTATAAGCAAAAGGTGCTTTTGCACACAACACCATCATAAATGACGGCTTGGACATATTTTTTGTATCTATTTTAGATGCTAAATCTTTTAAAGTTTCAGCACCTTCTTCAATTAATTTATCCCCACCAAGTTTAATTTCGATAAGTCCATAAGCTCCATTTCTCAAATGAATCACTGCATCACATTCTAATCCGTACCTATCTCTATAATGATAAACTGTTCCATCTAAATAGTCTGCATAAATTCTTAAGTCACGAACACATAAGTTTTCAAATAAAAAACCCATAGTGTTTAAATCATCTAGAAGATCGTTAGGGCCTATACCTAATGCTGCAGTTGCAATAGATGGATCCGAAAAGTATCTTGTATCTGTTGTTCGTATGGATGTTTTCGACCTTAAATTTGGGTTCCATGCCGGAGAATCTTCTATAACAAATATTTTTCTTAAGGCATCTAAGTAAGAATAAAGTGTTACCTGATTAAATGTATCTGACTGATTCGCTAACAGATCTTGCCTAATAGTTTCTAGAGAACTTTGCGTACCGACATGTCTTGCATAGGATTTAAGTAATCTCTTAGCTCTTTCTTTATCCCTTTTTATAGAATCCACTCTACTAATATCAGTAGACACAACAGAATCAAAATAATCTATAACTTGAAATAAAGCTGGCTTTTCATCTAAACCGATTGCTTTTGGCCATCCACCTCTACAAATTAGAAAAGCGATTTTTTCAAGACTTGTTTCATTAATAGCTGAGATGGTTTTGCCCTCGAATAAATCTTTGATAGAAATTTCACCGTTCGAATCTTTTGATTCATATAAACTCAAAGGTCTCATCAAAAGCCTAGATATCCTTCCTGTACCTGTATGCATAGAATCATCAAATTCATTAGGTACAGCTGAACCTGTTAAAATAAATTGACCAAATTCATCCCTATTATCAACCTCATAACGTACAGCATTCCATAAATTTGGTGCTATTTGCCACTCATCAATTAGTCTTGGTGTTTCTCCCTCAAGTAAAGTATTGGGAGAAAGCTCTGCCATCTGCTGATATTGTTTTGACATATCAGGACGATCCATAGATATAAAGCTTTTAGCCTTTTGTTTTGCTGTTGTTGTCTTTCCACACCATTTAGGACCTTCAATTAAAACTGCACCCTTTGCGTATAATCGTTCTTCTAACAATTTATCTGCGATCCTAGGTAAATACGCCTTCATAAATTCCTCCCATACCCATTATTTGTATATATTTTACCGCTTATTAAAGTATTTGTCTAATTTTTATTAAAGTATTTGTCTAATTTTTATTCAAGTGTTTATCCAATTTTTGTTAAAGTATTTAGTCGTTCACTATTATATATATATGTATTTTGATACAAAAGCTTATGAACGAGACATTACTTTCTTAATATATTCCATATATTAGGCGACACCATTTAACACATCCGCTTTTGTTAAAGTAATTCCGCTTTGATGTTTGCGACCTCAAAAACATCCTTCACCTTATCAAAATTGCTACTCATAATGGTTGCTTCCTTAAGATTTGGAAATTGCTGTAGCTCTGTCAAGGTTATTTCATTTAGATCAAAACTTCCATCTTCACCATCCCATTGCGGAATAATATTCATATACACATCATTACCGCCGTCCATATAGATTATTTCTACATAAGGTGCAAGCCTCTTTGGAACTTGCAAATTTTTGAAGAATTTCATTACAGGTTCAATGACGGTGTCACTGTCTGTATCAATCTCTTCTTTGTAACGGTCGGCAAAATCATAAATATCAAATTCCGGATTCAGCAGCTTAAGGTCATACATCAAAACTTGAATAATCGCCAGTTTGAAATTTAGATTATCGAAATGGAGCATATCTTCCGTACTTTTTTCGCTGATAGGTGTCAAATGTAACTCTTTTATATCGCTATTTTTCATGCTTATCACAAGCTTTGACGCCTCGGATTTAAGACTCTTGTTCTTGTATATAGATGCAACAATTACAGGTATTATTATAGCAGGTAGGCATACAAATGAACCAACAAGAGCAACTCCTAGATAATGATTTCTTGTGTGACTACCTTCAGAAATATTATTCATAAAGTCCGCCGTCTTTGTAAGAATGTCACCTCCTCCTAACATCAATAGAAAAACAAGCTCTAAAACGAATACTCCGGAGATGATTATCATCATTTTCTTTGCTATTTTACTACATATTTCCATTTTCATTTCCAAATGGATTGATTCAGCATCGGGTATATTAGAAAACCATTTTTTTGCTCGTTCTTCTTTCGTCATAAGTATTTCCTCTCTCAAGTTCTAATATAGCAAATCAAAACATCATATCACAGCTCGCGAAAGTAGCATTACGCACTCCGCATATGTTATCTATTGTATAATCTCACATTTTGAGAATCTTTTTCCATCCATTTCCCCTAAGTGTACAACATTCTCTGTGTTGAACTAGAAGCTGATTTTTAGGCAATAGATGAATAATTTGTTCATGCCATAGCCTCATCTTGTTCTCCCCTTGCATATATTCTTCAAGTACATTAAATAATCCTTGCTTTTCAATCTCAGTTGCCTGCTTCAAATCGAATCTCGTCTCTCTCGTTCTCTTGGGCAGGCTTTGCATGAGGCCTACATCTGCCTACAATGCTTTCTTCGGACATGCTTTTACACACTCCATGCATAAAATACACTCCGTTCCATTTTTTCGTTTTCTGGAATTATCCGTCATATCCACATCCATAGGGCACACCTTCTTGCATTTTCCACAGGATATGCACTTTTCTTTATCACACTTTACCCGAAACAATGAAAAATAACTCATCGGCTTCAGGAATACGGTTATCGGGCAGAGATACTTACAAAATGCCCTATTGTCCTTAAATGCGATAGCCAGGGCAATACCAACACCATAGTATGCGACATTTCCAATAATAAATGCCCAGAAAATAATATGTTCAATATTTCCGACCTTCGCCAGAAAAAGTGTCGCCACAAATATCAATGATGCCGCAAAAATAATGTACCTAATCCACCCGATCTTTTTTCTCGGCCGGGCCGGAACCTTGTACGGCGGAAAATCCAATACCATCGCTGTCCAGCAGGCATATCCGCACCAGCCCCGTCCAAATATCAGTGGTCCGAATATCTTTGCAATAGCGTAATGAATCGTTGCCGCCTCGAATACTCCGGTAAATAGATAATACCAGAAACCTTCTATTTGCATATTCTCATTACAGATAAGTCCCAGATAAATGAGCATATACAGGCCGACCAGTAACTGTACAATCCGCCTTGCATATTTATATTTCCTGGTGAACAGGAAAATGCCCAGTGAAATCGAGATGCCGATATAACTGAAGTTGAACATGTAAAACAGGTTGTCCTTTGTCAGCCACAGTGTCACTGCTACAGTCTCAAATATCGCAAGCATTATGACAGACCAAATGTATTTTCTATTTTGCATAAATGACTACTCCTTACTTCCTCTTTTTCGGAACAGGAAGCTCTTCGTACATTGCCTCCAACAATTCCCGCAGAAATTCCTTCACCTGAACCTTCATCTGATTTTGAGATCAAAATTTTTGACCTCAAAAATTCCCATTCATCTTTTGTAAGTTGAAATCTAAAATCTTCATAAAATTTTTCCATGTTATTCTTTACTTGCTGATTAAATGTTTTTCCTAAATGTTTTTGTTTCATATCCATATATTTCAGCAAGTTCAAAATCAAGCATAACCTTTTGATTTCGTATATAGTAAATCTTACTTTTCATTGTAGTTTCATCTATCACTACAATTTCTATGTTTTCTTCTGCCATGAAATGAACCTCTGTGTAAACATATCCACATACTTTTTAACGATAAAATAAGGTTATCGTTAAAAGGAATTACCTCGACAAACTGGATTTTTTTTATTTTTGACACTCCTCTATTTTGTATCTATACTCATCCAGAAGTTGTCTTGAATAGATTTTTTCATTTGTTGAATCTCTGACTTCTTTCCATAGAATAGCAGCAACTTTTAACTTATTAGAATAAAAGTCGCTAAATTCGTCTGAGCAAAAATCCTTTAGGAATTGATTCCATTGACAAACTGAGTGATCATACTTAGCATAGTCTGACTCGCCATAGTATACTTTCAGCATATCTTGAATTGTAAAGTTTAAGTCATTCTCAGCTTTCACTTTTCGCCAAGCTGTAGCCATGTCAGCATTAAATTTGAATGGTTCAACACCTGTTGCAACCGAAAAATACTCTCGAAATTTTTGGTTAAAGGAAAAGCCACATTCAAGCAATGGCATATTTAATGTTATCGCTTCGGCTTGTTTTTTGTTTACTTCCCTTACAAACTTTTCTATTCTATTTCCCTTGAAATATTGTTCTATAATATAATTCAGCTCCTGTTTTGTACTTCTGTATTCTAATCCAAGAGACTTACAAATTTGCGAAAGCTCTTCTCGATACCAATAGTATCTGTTAAATTCCTCAAATGATTTTATATTGCTAAAATCCGGTCGATTTTCTTTCAACTACTTACCTCAAACTTCTAATTTTTCTTTGCTTAAAAACAAATCCCATTATATAATTCCATAAACTCTTTAGCAAACTTTACGACAAGTTCATGATCAAGTGCAGTGGCTAAGGTTTCTTCATTATAATTAGCTGTTGGTGTCCAATTATATGATCCGTGCATTACATATTCCATATCTATGATACAAAACTTGTCATGCATACGGTTATATCCTCTATTTCCCCATCTCGGAATTACCACAACATCGAACTTATTTTCTTTCAGTTTTGAAATCATATTTGTATTTGAGTCTTCCTGTGAAACTATTATTCTTATATTTAATCCTTGCTTCTTTTTCTCTAATAACTCATGATATATAGCTTCATTGGAAAACCATGCAACTGCTGCCCAAATTATAAATTTTGCATCTCTAATTCCCTGAATCACTTCATCTTGAATTGCATCAAAAACTACATTATACTCTGTTACTTCATCTGGTGTACCAATTACCTGTAGACGTATTTCAACTTGCTGTAAAGCATAATCATCAGGTTGAAGGGAACTCATTAAATAATTCCTCTTCAGTCCATTTTCTCAAACCAACTTCCCCAACCTATCAGTCTAACTTTCTCTCCATTAATTCTATTTAAGACCTTTTTGTAGTCGAACTTTATACCATCTGGATAAAGTAGCTCAAAATTTTCTTGATTTTCTCTGTAATTTCAAGGCCCATTCTGGTCTAAGCATAAATAAATTAACTATATAATTCTCTGTTGTATCATGTCCAAAATATTCAACCGGATTAATAGATGCTTCTTTGCTCTCGTGATCTGGCCAAAGTAATCCCTACGACTTTTCATTCATCCATGGATCAAAATCGATCTGTCCTTTGTAATAGAAATATGGACAATCATTTAAGTTTGGCATATATGCATGGTTCAATCCATCAAGCATCTTTCAAGCCAAATCCTCACCTACTTTTAATTCTTCTTCATTAAAAAACACAATCTATACCTTTAAAATCAGTACACGAGGATTCATATACATTATTCTTCACATCAGAACATGCTCTTAGCCCAATTTCCCGACTCTAAATTTTCCTTCAGAACCAATTCCTGCCATATTCCGGCGTAATAAATTCCTTCTGAGTCTTTGGCTGAATTCTTGCGTTTACTCTCTCTATTATTTATCTTGTTTATATTGTCTACATCATATGCCTTTTGCTTCTTCCAGGTCGCCTTGGTTTTTCCAGGCATTGAAAGTACTCTTTTTTTATTGTAAGAAAAAATCCCACATCCGGGCATATCCGGTGCAAATGACAGTTGCTCTGACGCTGTAAATATCAAATTGTTTTTTTCTTCGAATATCCGTTTCTCACAAGCATGTGGGTGCCAGAAAAATTTCTTTTGCTCTTGAGGGTCCAAAATAATTTCTCCCACCTGAAAATATCCCCATATAGCCTGCATTTCTCTACCGTAGTATGGATCTTCTGAATTATTAATTCTGCGTGCAAACTTATATTTTCCATCGCTCTTGACAACATGCCTAAAGTTACCAAAAAACAAAAACAAGTCGCCTTCTGCTATATTATTATTTATCAGATATGATGCAGACTGGTTTATTTGCCCAAATGCTGGTTTCCACCCTTCAATCGGCACTACTCTTCTTGTAATATCCAGGTCTGGATCAAGGTGACAGTATTCATCACCTCTATAGCCAAGATCTGCAAGTATTTTATTTAACGGAACTCCATTACAGGTCAATTCATGATATGCAATTTTATCCTTATCATGATCCTTACTCGGGATTGGAAATGACAGCATTGTCCCATCTTCAAATATTGGGCTTACTATACCGCCATTAGCACTATCAAATCCCTTCCTGCTCAATATTATCTTCACCTTGAATCTTCCTTTTCTATTTTCAAACTTGACTTGCTGGAAATAAAATTATCCGTAATCATTTATATACTTATTGTTCATTTCAAGAATGGCTTATTTCAGTCGAGTTCTTGAACCTTCCGGTTGCAAAACTTCAACTTACGGTCCATACTGTAGTGCCAATAAAACATAGCCTTCTCCCCATTTATTTGAATAAGAAATGTATCCTCTTCTTTTTGTAATAGACATTTATTCCACCACAGTGCCTTCAACACAGTGCCACTAGATCATTTACATCTCTACCTATCCATAAGAACATATCAACCAAAGTTGCTAAACCACATACCATGAACGAGCTTTGGAATCATACATAATTATCCCATCATCTCTTAATTGATTGAAAATCCTTCTAGCTTCGGTAATGCGAATATTTAAGCTTTTACATATCTTGTCTCTGCTTAAGCCAGGTTTATTGATAATAAATTGCTTTATTAAATCAGAGTTAGTTCCCTTTAATTCTTGTATTCTTCTCGTAAAATCGTTAGGCCCACTTATAATTGTATCCACCCAATCTACAAGTGTTTTCTCCTTCAAAATTATCCTTGCTTTTAATATATAATCTGACCTATACTTTCCAATTGCCTCCATTACATATGTAATGTCATTTTCATCATTATATATATGAAAGCGTCCATGAGCTAGTGCGCATCTTATGTAATAGAACAATTGCATAATATCATTTTCTTTTCTATTATTATACATAATCACTCTATTGTGTTCTCGACATTTTGGATTACTATTTATTTGAATCTTGCTTTCTAATCTACTCATATCATCTAGTTTTCTTGCAATTGCATAATACATATTTTGTTGTAAATCTGCGGATGTAACTAGATAATCTTTCAATTTTCCATCTTTCCATACATTTGAATTCCAACCACGAGTAGACATTTTCTTTTCAGAAGAACTTGTTCCATTACAAGGAGTCGTCCACACGAAGAATTTCATGATTTTAATAAAATCATCACTTAAATCAAATTTATCCTTATCATCAATCCAGCCAGCTTTGAAATTAACCCTTACTTTTGCCATTTTAGTTTTGTTCTCCTAATTCAAAATGAGTATAAAATTATGCTTTCTCACTCAAAATTATTAATTTACAGTCTTGCTTTATCTTAAAGCAGAATTGCATTTAACTGTTTTTTAGAAGTGCTTTTCTATCCTCTATAAAATCAACCACACTATTGTCTCTCACATCCCCAACTCATAACCACGCATTCTACAGCCACCTACTACCAATCAAACTTCGCTTCGATCGTTTTATTGGGTGAGCCTTGCCTCGTACAAGCAGTGGTATGGAGCGAGCGAACACTAAGTATGTCTTATTGACATGTTTGTATGTGGGAACATATCTATGAACATTTTAACGATACCCCATAACTATCGTTAAAATGTATCAGTTCAGCAAACTGGGACCTGTACACGTGCTTAAGGGATTTTCTTTTATCTGTACATCTTCCGATTCTATAAAAACGGCACCATATACACAGGGATGTAAGTAATGCCATTTTCCCACTTATAATCCTTCGTATGAACAACGTATTTATCTCTTATGCGACTACTGAATTTTCTACAAAAATCGTCCAGCGATTTATGATTTCTATAGTTTCCTGATTTAACTTCCACCGGACATATTTTATCGCCTGTTGATATTAGAAAGTCGATTTCATGCAAATGATTTGAAGTTTCACTCCCCATTGTATAATAAAAAAGTTTATTTCCTTTAGCAGTAAGCATCTGAGCGACTGCATTCTCGTATACATACCCCAGGTTTGCCTCTAGTTTATCAGAAAGCAGTTTGTTATAGATTACATTTTCAGTGTACTTCTTATCTCTGAAAGCAAGAGTCACAAACAATCCTACATCAGATGTAAAAAGCTTATAGCGCCCCGCATCCTTCTCAAGCGACATTCCTACACTGGGATTATTAGCATGATATGCAATAAGCACTGTATAGGAACTCAACATATCAGGAACAAGCTCCTTCATTTGTTCTGATTTGATGCCAGCTCTAGCATTTGCCAAAACATATCTTGATGCATTACCGCTAAGGCTAGCTGGAATCGCATCGTAGACATCTCCCGCAAGGCCTGTCCCATCTATTTTTGTGAAATCTTCCTCGTATAAATCTACAATTTCTCTTTTAGCTTCATCAACTGCCTGCAGATTATTATCTGCCAAATATGTTTCAACTGCCTGGGGCATACCGCCAATAAGCATATACAGCCTAAAAATACGCATCAGACTCCTATGCATCGCATTACCTGCCGACCTTTTATTTTCCATCAGAATTCGAATTGTATCTGCAGTTACTTCATCTCCGATTGCCCACAGAAATTCTTCAAAATCCATGGGGTACATATCTATTTTATGTTCCTCGCTTGGTATGAGAATATCCTTCGTATTTTTCCTTATAGACAAAAGTGAGCCCGTCTCTATATATTTGTATCTTCCGTCCTCAACAAGATACTTAATAGCCTGCCTTGCCTTAGGCAGAAGCTGTACCTCATCAAATATGATTACTGATTCCTGCTCATACAGTCTAACACCAGTCAGCTGTTGCAGTTGGAGAAAGAAAAAATCCAGACTATACAGATCCTCGAATAAGTTATTGATATCTTTACTGGTACGAGCAAAATCAAGCAATATATATGATCTGAATTCTTTACTTGCGAACTCCTCGACAATCGTTGATTTTCCGACACGTCTAGCTCCTCTTACCAAAAGTGCATACTTATCGCTGCGATTGTTTTTCCATTCAAGAATTTTATTATATATTTTTCTTTTAAAGACTGTTGTCCCCATATACATCACCTCACTATAATGATTTTACACCAAATCCCCGTTTATGTAAAGTGTAATATGCCTTAAATCCCTATTTAAGTATTTTCGAATATCCCTCAAATCCCCATTCGGCAGTCATGCTTTTGTAACATCTGTCTTTCAGACTGTAGACAAAACTCGTATCAACTTCGTTGATTTCGCCATTTTTGTGCGTGAGACCCCACGCCCGTTCCCCAAAGAATTGATTCGTAGAGATAAGTACCACCCTTCCCTATCGTAATTAAGATAAAATTATGATATTATATTGATAACCAAAGGAGGTCGATACTATGATTAATATTCGTCCAGTTTCTGACTTAAGAAACAAATTCCCAGAAATTGAAGAAACTGTTATAGCTTCTAACGCTCCGGTGTTCCTTACTAAAAATGGTTATGGAACGATGGTACTTATGAGCGTTGAACAATACTCTGCACTTACAGATGATGTTGAAAGAAAGCTCGATGAAGCAGATGCTTTTGCAGCAAACTCTTCTATCCGCCTTTCTAAATCTGATGTCTTTGATAAAGTAAGGAACAGAATTGATGAACAAGCAAAGCTATAAATTAACTTTTCTTCCGTTATTTGAAGAAGATTTACTTTAAGTCACTGATTATATAACCAATACGCTACAAAATCCAAGTGCGGCTCACCGTTTAGTTGATGATATAGAACTGGCAATTGTTAAAAGACTTGACAATTAAGAGAATAAAATAAGAACTTCAAAATCAAAATCATTTTCTCCGTATATGCTCACAACAAAGATACGCTTTCTATTTTGCGGATACCGAAATCCTTACTTCGCACACCTTGTGTGCTCAGCACGGGCTATACGCCCTAAGCATTCAAAAAGCACTTCAGGCATTTGAGCTTGAAGTGCTCTTAATTTACTTAGTACCTACACGGTAATTTAAAGTTAACTTTTTCAAACCCACACGATAATTTAAAGTACCGATATAAATAGGTTTCGTATGCAATACGTTATATTCCAAGCCGCAATCAGCGAACTTCTTTTGTTGTAAGACAGCTACTCGGTGTCGCCTGAAGACTCGCCCGAGGTCACGGTGCCCCTACGCGCTTCTTTGATGCTCTCGAGCTTGTTGACGATAACCGAACATGCCGCATCGCCTGTAATATTTACCGTAGTTCTGCCCATGTCAAATATGCGGTCAACGCCCGCGATAAGCGCAATGCCCTCGACCGGCAGACCTACACCCTCGAGCACCATCGCAAGCATTATCATGCCGGAGCCCGGAACACCAGCCGTACCTATTGATGCAAGAGTAGCCGTAATTACGATTGTGGCCATCTGCGCTACAGTAAGATCAATACCGTAGCACTTGGCGATAAATACCGCCGCAACACCCTGATATATAGCCGTTCCGTCCATATTGATTGTAGCGCCGAGCGGAAGAACAAAGCTTGCGATTTCCTTACGGACGCCGAGCTTTTGCACGCACTCGATATTGAGCGGAAGAGCACCTACCGACGACGCACTCGAAAACGCCATCATCATAGCCGGTGATACGCTTCTGAAAAACGTAAGCGGGCTTATTTTAGCGATACCCGCGACAGTCGACGAATACACAATGGCGGCATGCAAAATGTAGCATATATATGCCGTGAGCAGAACGAGTGCAAGCGAGCCGAGAATCTGCGGGCCGTTTTCTGCGACCACCGGAACTATCAGACAGAACACGCCGATAGGAGAAAGAGCTATGACCATCTGCATGACCCTCATACACACCTCATTTGCACTCTCGATGAATTCACCGAATTTCTTCCCCTTTTCCCCGGCAAGTATGATGCCGAAGCCGAATAAAAGCGCTATGACTATGACCTGAAGCATGGACGCGTTTGCCATAGGTGCAATAATATTATTAGGGAAAATATTGACGAGCGTATCCATGAAATTCGTCGGCTCCGCAGCCTTATAATCAAGTCCGCTTGTTGTGAGCACTGTATACGTCCCTTTAAACAGGTTAGCTACGACAAGACCGATAAGAACGGCGAACGCCGTCGTACAGAAGTAGTACGCGAGTGTCTTCCATCCGATTGACCCCACCTTGCGGATGTCCTTCATCGAAATGACGCCGGTTGTAATTGATGTGAGAACTATAGGTACTACGATGAATTTGATCAGGTTGAGGAAAATGGTTCCGAACGGTTTGATGTAGGATGTTGCGAATGAATCCCACCCGGCAACCATAAATATCAGACCGACCGCGATGCCGACAGCCAGAGCTATAAATATCTGTTCAGCAATAGACAGCTTCTTTCTTTTTTTCATAATTCCACCTCGAATAACAGTTAATATAATATAAATTATTAATAATACAAGAGTATTATACTATAAATTCAGAAATCTGTCACTGCACAGTATAAACAAAATCAGCTGTAAAAAAACAACCTTTGCAAACACGAAGGTGTACCGTTCATCTATATTTTTTAATTTTTAAGCACGGTTTTCTGTACTTTTATTTTCAGTTCAAGCTCTTTTTTTGATAAAAGTTAGAGATTATTTGTAATGTGAGCGTTATAATTTTACCTCTACAAAGCAATCTTCTCTGCGATAAGTTCAACCACTTTTATGGTTTCCAAAAAATTCAAATCCCCTACATAAAGATTGTCTGCTAAATATACCTTCCATAATTTTTTAAGGCAATCATCCTCTTTTATGTCATGAGAAGTCCGCCTTTGATGAAAAAATTTAATTTATACTTAGATTTTGACAGTCTTTCCAAGAATCTTTCAAAGAAAAACATTTGCAGAACTTCCTGTGATCTGAGGTTTTTAGAGTTTGCAATATTTCGTATTTTTCCTTTCAAACTTTCCGAACCTATCATCTATAAAACCTCCATATATTTTCTGATTTCATCTTCAATGCCAAGAATTCTGCTGTACTTAATAAGATTTCTGATATTCTTATCTTTACTGTTAAAGTATCCGGTCATTGCACTTACAAATATCTGTTTATCAATGGTTTTTCTTTCTAAAACAATATCGCAGATACATCTTTCCATGTTATAACATTTAACAGAAGCACAAAGAGGTGTTTTTGTCTTAATAACTCCTAAATAAAAAAAATCTCTCTTTACATAATGTACCTTGATATTTGGAAATTTCCGTTTGATATGCCCAGCATTATACCCTTGCGGCACACTGATATGAAAAATATTAGGTGTTCTGTCACTAAATCCAAGAAGATACAAAGCTGTATGGAAAGAAAAAACCACTTGCTCATTGTTGAGAGATATAGCGGCAAAATCATCATCCACAGCATCTTTTTTCTTATAGACGCCATTTTTAACCCTCTCCAGCTCGCCTTTTTGGACAAGTAAAGCTAAAACATGTCTTTTGATTCCTATCTCTTCCGCCTGTTTATTTGTAATAATATTATTTTCTAAAAAGTGTTTTTCTAAAGCGTTCATTCCATCGCCTTCTTTACATTTACGCTTTTATTATATATTATTAAAGAGTATTTGTAAAGTGTGGAACAAAAATACAGAAGCTCTTTGAGAAAATATTGGCACTTTAAATTATCGTGTGGGTGAAAAAATTCCCTCTATAAGATATGATTGATTTGCAGTCACAAAATATCACTATGAAGGGAGGAATGTATCATTCCAAATATTGATTTTACCACACTTATAGCAAACAAGACGGAAAATGAGAATTAAAATAATCGTTTTTTTATATATTGCCTAATTATATTCATATAATACTTTCTCCCTCTCTTTTATTTGTTTTCCCTCTTCCAAATAAAGAAATTTATCACTTGCGGCTTTAGCTAAAAGTAAATCATGTGTGATAATAACTACTGTTTTTCCTTTTTCAGAAAGAAGCTTTACCCACTTTATAATTGCATGTAATCCATCGCCATCCATGACTGATAAGAAGACCGGTATCTGCCATATAACATTTTAATGTCATCCTAACTCACTCTATTAAAATCAATCATGATATAACTTCTATATTCATTTTTTGCAAATTCTTCCGTAATTTAACTTTTACCAACTCGCCTAGCACCATCAATCAACAAGGCCGTGCGTCCTAGCTCTGTGTTTTTCCAGTTTATCAATTCATTATATATTTTTCTTTTCATAAAACCTTCCTTTAACACGAAATCAAATATTTTCAAGCCTCCTTTTTACACATATTCAAGAATTATATACATTTGAGTAATTTGCGGTATTTTGTTTGAGTGATTTGTGAATAATTGTTTTTCCTGGTTTTAATCAATATAAAAACAGCTGAACATCTACTATATGGCAAACTGTTTCTTGGTTGCCTTTGCCGCCTCATACTTGTGGTCACTTGGAATAATCGGTAAATCACTCATATTCCACTTCGCATATTTTTCATCATAAGCGTCAGGATTTGCCATCTGAATTAAGTGCCCAACGCGCCATGATACTTTATAGCCGCTTCCCTCATAATATCCGTCTTTTTTATTTTTCCGCCTGTTTCAATAAAAAAGAGCGAAAGATTTTACTCCCTCGCTCTGCACTTTGCACCAAATATTATATTATTTTTGGCGCATTATTTGATTTTGTGAATTTCTTTTTCCAGTTCAAGCACTGAATTCATCAGCTCTTCAAAACTCGGATATTCGCCAAAGAACATCTCAATCATATTTTTATACTCTTCTTTAATTTCCTTTAGGCGATACTCATCAGGCATAAGCCTGATTGTTTCAGTTGTAGCTTCTTCATATTTCGCCCATTTCCTCGGATAAAATTTCTGCTTAAACTGAACAACTTTTTCAAGAAGCTCGAAGCTCTTAAAAGCTCCGTCTTTATACCTCGAATTTGCTATGCAAACTAAATCATAATAGTGTCTTGCATATCTTTTAGGTATTGCAAGCTCTTCAGGTCTATTTGCTTCATGATGAAGGATAGTCGCTTTCTACCAGAATGTTCTTTCAGGAAGAACTGTTCTAACTTCTATTAAATCCCCATCAAAGAGCATAGGATATATTTTTTGTATATCAGGCACAATACGAACTGCTTCCGATGGTGTCCACGCTGCCAGTGTTCCAATCTCAAGTCTTACTGCTTGTGTTACATACGAAGACTTGAATGCTTTCGGATATTCAAACAGAACTGTTTGCGGATCGCTTTCATCTAAACTCATATCAGGATTACTATATTCAGTATTATTTCTATTAAGATTACTTCCGTGTACATTCTTCATTTCTTGAGGTGTAGTTTCTACACTTCTGGAGTGTAAATTATTCACTTCTGAAGTGTAATTTTTACACTCGGAGCGAAATACGCTCATAAAGTCTTTAACATAGATGATATTGGGCTTTCCAAGACCTCGTTTCTTTCTTTCGATAAGTCCTATACCGCCTGAGGTGCTATCAAGCTCGTTAAGAATTTTGACTGCAGTCTTATTGGTTCTTCCTAAAATAGCCATAATCTCTTCCACAGTGAAGATGATATATACTCTGTTTTCTTCATCAAGCCATTTATTCCTAAATGACAGACTTGTTCGCTCCAATAGACAAGAATACAAAATCTTTGCGTCCGAGGATAAGTTCTTAAACCTTTCATCAGTTACTATGATTTTCGGTAGCATATAGTAGCTGAAACGGTCTCCGTCCCGGTTATAAAAATAATCAAATTCCACTTCTATTGCCCCCTCTCTTCTTACTTTTTTGCATAAGAAAAAGCGACTAAGATTTCTATTTCTTAATCGCCTTACATCTCCAATATTTAATTTGGCTCAGCTCGGCAAGCCGGCATTTGTTAACCTAATATAAATTCATATTCTCTAACAATTACGCCATTATCAAATTCAAAAATATCACATGATCGTTCACCTGATTTATTCACTAAAACAGAAACTATTCGAGATGAATCTTTGCTGCTGACTATTGATTCAATTTCGAAAGTATTACTATTACCTTCATAAGCAGATTTTATTGTGTTCAAATAGTTTTCTATTCCTTCAATCTTACGAATATGTTCAGAGTGAAGTTCCCATACAATATAAGGCGAAAGAAATTTTTTATACGAAATCCAATCCCGTTCATTTTCAGCTTTGAAAAATAAATTTAAAATTTGTATATTTTCCATATTTACCTCCACAACTTCAAATTTGTCTACACCGCTTTAATCTTCTCATTTATCAATTCAATAAAGGCTATCACAGTCGCTCCTATCATCGGAAGCCCATAAGGACTTAGTAAAAATCCGATGATGAGTGCTTCTATTGCCGCTTTTGTATCATGTAGCATAAAGAATGAACCAAATGCTACAAATACACAGATGGTCATTAAGATATACAGCAACGCTGTCCCAATATCAAGCAAAAATGTCAGAAAAGCAGTGAGGATACTAAGCAGCAAACTGATTGGGAACAAGATTATTTTTATTATACACCTCATCATTTCTTATTCCTCACTTCCTAAATCACTCTTTGTATCTCCACACACCATATCAATACAAACATAAACATCAATATAATTTTTTAGAACTTTTTTTCGTCCTCCTTCTCCATATTCATTAAAGACATAATGCTTGTAAAACTGCTTAAAATGCAGGATTTTCACGATTTCACTCTTTGTATCAAGGCTACGCACTCCACATGTGTCAAGACTACCCTGATGATAACCATACATCAAGAAATAGGTCTTAACGCTCGTTGCAGGATGGAAATTGGCTAAGAGAGTCTCGTTGGAGCGTGCGTGTCTAATGCTTTTCCAAAAACATGAAAAACAGTTTCCAGGTCAAATATTTAGGCATTATGTTCCTAACTAATTCTTCCTGTCAAACTGAATTTATAAATTCTTTTTATCAAATATGAGAATGCTCATTCCGATATCAATAATACTTAGTGCTATGGTTATTACAATCGGAACAATGAATATATCTGTGTTTAAAGTCCCACGTATTAACGAATTCCCATCTGAAAGCAGTATGGGAAGATATTTTTTTATTTTTGGCAAAAAATTGAACAGATATAACGCGAGGACAACACCTCCTGTAGCAATAAGAACACCTGTGTTTGTTCTTAAAATGGTAGAAAATAAAATCATCAACGAGATATTCCATAAACCGAACAACCACCAGCAAACTGCGGAGAACATCATATTATGCGCTACAGAATTGTCCCAAAAATATGCATTATATACGCAGGTAATTCCAAAACAAACCCAATAGCAAATTGTCCAAAAAGCAACAAGTACTATTGTTTTTGAAACAACAACCTTGTGCCGTTCAAGTCCCTTTGTCAAAGACAGTATCAAAGTCCCCGTTTGATATTCTCTGGTAAAAATACTGCTTTCAAGCAGAATAAACACAATGAGAGCCATCGGCATATTTTTGAAAAACTGTACCCATGATTCCATAGCACTTACAGTTATAGCCGTAACAAGCATGCCGCTTTGTGCAACGGAGTCTGCTAACATTTCATATAGCCATGGTGTCATTTTCGCAATGGCAGGATTCATAATGCCGAATAGAACAAACACTATGCCAAGAATTATTAGCCGTCCAGAACGAATATGTTCCTTTATTTCTTTTTTTATGAGTGCCAGCAAAGCATTCATTTTTCAACCACCTCCACAAACAAAGATTCAAGAGTTGGCTCTATACGTTCCAGTTTCAAAATGGGAATATGTCTCTCTGCTATGATGCGTAATATAGAAAACATGGGATAATCACTTTCGTAAAAAGACAATTGGTTTCTGCTGATTTTCCGCATACGTGGGAAATTTTTCTGAAAAATACTCACATCAGTTTCCTTTTCCGTTTCCAGGAGATACTCGTCCCTGCGGTATTTTGCCTTAACATCGGTTAGTTTCCCCTGAACACTTATCACCCCATCATTAAGAAAAGCCACATCGGTACATATGCGTTCTACATCCGATAAAATATGGGTAGAAAACAAAACTGTTGTTTGCTCTTTTACAGCAAGGAGAATGTCCAGTATTTCTTTTCTACCAACAGGGTCAAGGGCCGATGTAGGTTCATCACAAATCAACAACGCTGGCCGATTCAACAAAGCCTGCGCAATTCCCAATCGCTGTTTCATGCCTCTTGAAAATCCCTTAATACGATGCTTTTCACTGCCGAGACCAACCATCTTCAGCAATCCTTCGCAGCGCATTTTATTATCTGCTCTTTTTATTCCTGTAAATTCACCGCAGAACAAAAGATACTCCTGTGCGGTCATAAATGAATAAAACTCCGGTACATCGGGGAGATAACCGATATTGCAGTTTGTGCATGTATGGCTATATATAACCTTTTCTCCACCAATTTTGATTTCACCGGCGTCCGCTTTCAAAAGTCCAAGTATCATTTTCATCGTTGTTGTTTTGCCTGCACCATTTTTGCCAATGAATCCAAATATACTATGTTCCGGCACAACCAGATCCAACCCTTTCAGAACCTCTTTGTCACCAAAACGCTTTTGTAAGCCAATGATTTGCAATATTTCCATCACGAATCCTCCTTGCCGAGCAGAAAGTATAGAATCGGCCCGACAAAGTTCATCAGCACAATGGTAATAACCAGCCATGATGTACGATTTCCTCGCTTATATGTGTCATGAGTCAAAATATGATATAGTGTATAACCCAGCAGCGCAAACTGCGCAATGATAAGCAGAATCAAGAACGGAAGATATTCTACAAATTTATCCATCTTTCTTCTCCTCTCCATAAACTTCTACGCAAAAACCGTGGTATCCGCAACAAGTACAAGTCAATTCCCTGAGCGTTGGGGTATGACGCGCCCATAATGCCTCTTTAAATTTTGGTTTAAATATTTCATGACACTGTGGACAAATATACGCAACCTTTTTGAAGTAATAGATTGACACCCAGATTGCATATGGAATTGCTAACACAGCCCAAATAATAAGTGGCCACCATATTCTTGACGAAATTAGCATGATAATAGATACCCACTGTAACATGCTGATAGGAATACCCGTAATCAGCAGAAGAGCATGAAGCTGTTTCAATTTATTTTTTCGTTTCACTACATAGGCTATGTCACCGATAGATTCAACAGAGAAAATATCCACGGTCTTTAGTTCTCGTTGAATACTTTCAATCAACTCCAGTTGTGTCTTGCGCTCATTGACTTCTTCTTTGATAATCTGTTCTTGTTGTTCCAGCAAAACAGCAATAACGCTACCCGGATTTTCCTCTGCAAGCAGTTCTCCAATGCTGTTGATAGATATTCCTGCATCGCGAAGAAAGCAAATGATCTTCATACGTTTTAAATCCTTTTCAGAGTATAGTCTGCGACCACCTTCAGACAATTCGCTGGGGACGAGAATATTCCTGGAGTCATAATACTGTACTGTTCTTACAGACACGCCACAAAGCTTTGCAATATCCCCTGTCGTGTATTTTGACATAGCTTTCACCTCCTTTCATTACGCAGTTTACAACATTACGCAGCGTCACAAGCAATACCTTACGCAGCGTTACAAGTAATAAATTACGCAATTTAAGGCACACCCATCATCTTACATTCTCTAAAATGATAGCTTCTTAAAATAAAATCCGGGTATTTTTACTAGATGCCATCACTCTTCCTCCCGTTTCACATACCGAAGCTCTATATCGTATCCCAGTGCTTCCATCATCTTGACAAGCGTGTTGTTGACGATGGTTTCCTTACTGCGGATTACTCGGTTTACGTAGGGAGCGGATGTACTGATTTCCTTTGCAAGTTTTGCCTGGGTGATTCCGGCTTCAATACATTTCGTTTTCACATCAAGTTCTATATTGTTTTTAAGCACGTCAGGCTCCTTTGTTCTCTTTTTCTTTAATGGATAAGATAATTTATTATACCCTTATTAGTCCGTTATTTCCACAATCATAACCACCCTTCAAAAGGGTGGTTTGCTCTAGGGCTATAAGCCCAATAGTTACTAGGCTAGCGTCTCAAGGCGCTAGCTTTCGCTTTGTTCAAGCTACATTGCCCTTGCCACTTTGACTGCACCTCAAAGGTGCTTTCTATCTTTTGAACGGATCTTCGTACTCTTTCACACTGAGTTTATCTATCGCTTGATCATGCTTCTCTTGCTCTCTGACATATTTTCTAATTGTCTCTTCGTTCAATCCTACCGTACTTACATAGTAACCTTCAGCCCAAAAGTGTCGGTTCCCAAATTTGTACTTAAGATTCGCATGCTTCTCGAACATCATCAAAGCACTTTTTCCTTTGAGATATCCCATGAAACTAGATACACTAATCTTAGGCGGTATGCTTAGCACAAGATGAACGTGGTCAGGCATCATATGTCCTTCTATTATTTCAACTCCTTTGTATCTGCACAGAGTTCTTATGATATCTTGCAGACTTTTACGATATTGATTATATATAATTTTTCGTCTATACTTTGGAGAGAATACTATATGATATTTGCACATCCATTTTGTATGTGACAAACTATTGGTTTTATTCGCCATAAAAGTCACCTTCCTTTCGTTACAATGTAGCTTGAACAACCACATTATAACGCGAAGGTGATTTTTTTGTATAACATTCGTTACGCACCCGCATAGCGGGTGGATTATACTTCGCACACCTTGTGTGCTCAGTACGGGCTTATACGCCCTATACATTACAAAAAACAGTAAACCAATTTGATTTACTGTTTTCAAAATAATATTCTATTGTATTATTTAATTTCTATTTTCAGTTAGAAAAACTGGGATTTGTTTTCCCACAGCATTCAATTTTTCTCATAAAAAACAATATCCTTTCAGTCTATTTATTCTACACTTGTCCAAAAATCCTCTACAGTTTCATTAAACTCTCGTGGCACATCCATATTGACACAGTGTCCTGCATTTTCAAAAATGACTACCCTACAATTTGGCTCATTTATTTTCCATTGTTTTACTGCCTCTAATTCCATTGGAATATCAAAGCTTCCACATCCAATCAACAAAGGGTAATTTCGTTTTCCAGTTCTATACTTATTTATCATACTATTGAGCCTTGCCATAAATATAAATGACTTTTTAGGAAAAAGTATGTTCATATCAAAAAACTCATCTTGTGCCTGTAAAGTATGTGCAGAAATTTTCTTGTTCTCTTTTGCAAACCACTTAACCGAAAAGAGAGCTTTCAACATCATCACCTTCTGTTTCCTACCATTTTGCTTTTGCATTTTAATATCAAAATTATTGATATCATATCCTCCAAAGCAAGCCATTGAACTTACTGAGTTTGGATAATGATTCGCAAAATCCTGTGCCAATACTGATCCTAATGAAACACCGACAATATGTACTTTTTCAATATTTTCCACCTTTAAGATTTCGAATATCCATTCTGACATTTTATCTATGCCATCCCCTTTTTTGGTATCCGTTGACTGCCCATGACCAATAATGTCAACAGCCAAAATATTGTATTTGTTGTGAAAGTATTCAAACTGTGATTTGAACATATTATGATTGACAAAAGCAGCGTGAATAAAAAGTATCCATTCAGTATAATCTCTTCCACTGATAAAATATGTGATTGGTGAATTAACTAACTTTATTGATTTCATATATTGCTTCCTTTCATTTCATCAAGAAGTTTTTGCCACCACTCGATATTGAATTTCATAAGATCTTTTCCATATCGAGTTGCAGCAAACTGATAATGAAGAATATCCTTATTTTCATCAAAAACTTTGAATTTTTCTGCTTCCTTACAAAGTGCATTCAACATATCATAGTGTTCTTTTAACTTTAAAATATACTCTTGTAATCCTGATTCACGTTTTTCTTTTGTTGAAAAGCCCATAAAATATAATTTAGCCAATTCAGGATTTTTGCTGCTCTGTATTTCCATTGGAGTGGATACCCACTCAATGAAATTCTGTTTTCCACTATCCGTTATTGAATAAATTTTTTTATATCTCCCATTTTCAATAGCTTCTTCATACTTAATATATCCACAATTAAGCAATTTTTTTATAGCAGCTTGTATACTTCCCATACTGCTGCTATACATCAAATTAAGCCCTTTATCTATTCTTTCACGCAACTGATAAATTGTTCTGCTACTTAACAGTAAAAGACCGAGTATTATATTGTCCATTCGCTTCTCCCATATATTGCTATTAGTAATATTAATATATCAAATCCCTCCAACAATGTCAATAGGTAATAATCATGACCACCGGCTAAGCCGGTGGTTTGTACTGCCCCTATAAGGGGCTTTTGCCAGCAACATCTCAAGATGTACTGAATTATTCACCAACCGCACATCCTTTTCTACAAGCCCTAAAGGGCTATTTATTTTTCTTTCCTGTGAACGGATCTATATACTCTTTCAAGCTTATCTGGTCCTCTGCTATATCTTCCTTA
The DNA here is from genome assembly GCA_900450455.1 of [Eubacterium] infirmum. Lineage (GTDB taxonomy): Bacteria > Bacillota > Clostridia > Peptostreptococcales > Anaerovoracaceae > Eubacterium_B > Eubacterium_B infirmum. The sequence continues at coordinate 84,152 of UGGN01000002.1, read as the reverse complement.
AGTTGTGTACGTATGTATTCCTCTATTCTTTTCTTATTCTTCCCTACTGTATCTACAAAATAGCCTCGACACCAGAAATGTCTATTTCCATATTTATATTTTAAATTTGCATGTTTATCGAAAATCATCAATGAGCTTTTCCCTTTGAGATAACCAACTATTTGGGTCACACTGTATTTTGGTGGTATCTCTACAAGCATATGTATATGATCAGGACAACATTCTGCTTCGATTATTTGTATTCCTTTCCTTTCACACAGAAGCCTTAATATTTTCCCTATGTCTACTCTTATCTTTCCGTAAACGACTTTTCTTCTGTACTTTGGTGCAAACACTATGTGATACTTACAATTCCACGATGTATGTGATAAACTATTCTTATCCATTTTGGATTACCTCCTTGTTTTGATATGCGGTTGGTGACCACATTTATCTTAACATAGGAGGTATCTTTTCGCTAAAGCCATTTAATCTCACCGGCATAGCCGGTGGTTTATTATTCATCTCACATTCGTTCGATGAATCGCTGCTAAAGCAATACAATGAAAAAAGCTCAGACAGCTATGTATTTAAACATCAGCCGCTGAGCTTATTTTTATTTAACCAAAATTCTTGAAGGTTCCTCCATTTTCATAACTGACAACATCAAAGTTCTCGCTATTTGGCAATTATGTTTATAAAATACCTCCCTTACTGAATGTCGAGAATAAATAGTACTTCTACAATTTTTTGTCACAGTAGTACTATTTATCAAAATTTTATTAAGGAGTATGACCACCTCCACGCCATTCACCTGTTAATAACCAAATTTCATAAAAGTACAACCATTCCTGAGTCCAAGGAATTATCGTATCAATTATACGAAGAGAATAATTAAACTCATAAGGCATATTTAGACATAATTGCACTTCTTGTTTTATTTCATCTTTATGATACTTATGAGGAAAATCCGTTTTTTCTATCCCTTCAATATGGTTTCCATACAAAAATACTTTGGGGTTATTTCCACTTTCACATATTATCTTAATCTTATAAAGACGAGATAATGCTGTTGGTTTAATTTCACCATACCAAATCAATCGATTATTCTTAACATATATTTTTGATTCGGGATACTTAGATTTCAATAATAATCCTTGTACGGATAAAGTTAATTTATTGTTCCTATAATACTTATTTGCCAAAGAAGGTATGTCCTTTCACTTGTGATGCTTTAGATGTTACTTTTGTTATTAATCCGCTTGTTAAACCAACCGAATACAGCGTTCCTTTTTTTCTTGCACTTAACATATCATCGGCATAACTACGAAAAGCTCTACTAACCGGAGCTTCACCTAGTGATTCTTTAAATATTTCACCAAGCGAATCAATACCTACCGCAGCTAATGGATTGCTGATAAGGTCTTCTTTTGCTTTGCATAACCATTTGTAAAAATTGTCTTTTCTTTTCGGATATAATTCCCACTTATCAGCAAAATTTTCCTCTTCCATCACAGGATTTTTAACCCAATATACTCCATCCTTTATCTCAATATATTCATGCATATGATTTAATATGGTGCATAAAGCTTCATAAACATCTTTTTCTCCGTTATATGCTTTTGCCGCTAGGGTGGTTATGATTATAGAAATTGGTGCATTATCGTCATTATTTTTAAAATAGATGTCTCGATGCCTTTTCAAGAGCTGAATTGCTATTTGCAACGGTGTTTTAACCCTATATGTAGGAACATTTTCAATTTCTAATTTATTTTCAGCCGCAAATGCTCTTTTCTCTTCTTTTAAAACATCTGCCATACGTGATTCAAACCATTTTCGATATCCATATGGGTTACCGTATCGATCCTCATAACAATATGCTGATATCTTATGTGTTAAACGAATATCCGTTAAATATGGCTCTATATAATTTGATTTCGGAACACACGGAAGAATATCCATATGAAATTCATCATATTGCATTTTCCAACAACGTTTACCTTCACCCTCCTCTGTAATTTTTTTACGATAAGTTTCATTTTCTTTTAACCTATTACCCACAATGTTTTTAATTACTTTTGCCTCTAGTTTTTGTCCATTTTCTAATAAGCAAACTAAATCTATGTCATAATCATCTTTATCAGAAACAGGTTTGTTAGTAGTTCCTAAATTCATCGAACCTTGTGGAGTAATACGGACATCATATTCAATCCCATCACCAAGCCATGTTCCAACAGCTTCATAACTTTTTGTAGCTTTATCTAACATAGTTGCGGTTATACTAATTTCTTTAACAATCTTAGTTAAAATCAAATTCAATTGTTGTTCTTTCTCATTCATCACATTTTCCCCCAATCGTTATAGTTTCAAAAAAACCATCGCATTCATCAAAAATATATATTTTAGGAAACGCTTCAGGCATATACCTTCTTCCAATTTCAAAAGCTGCTGAAACAGGAACAGCCGGAAATAACTTAATTTCCAAACATCCATCTACATTTTTGATTTGATCACAGACAGCCTGATATTTCTGCCAAAAAGCTTTCAAGTCTAGCATACTTCTAATGCAATCTACACCTGTTCGTTCTGCTTTAATGATATGAATAGTATCTACATCAATGACATTTGTTATTCTTGAAATATCTATTTCTGCCGTTAAAGATACTATTAATGCTACTTCACAACCTTGTTTTAACGATATTTTTTCTACTTTGAACTCATTCGTCAATTCCTTTGATTGCCATATCCATGTATCAGGCATTCTTGTTTTTTGAAAAATATCTATTTTCCTTTTATCTCCTAATAAATTTCCCAACTTAATTATTAAAGGTATCGGTGCTATAGGAAAAATTGATAACTGTAAATCGTGTGTATATCTATAAATTGATTCTATCTGATGCTCTACTTGATACTTTAATTCTCTTTCGATACTTGTCCAATAACTAGATCTTCTATAATTTTCAAAGTTTTGTACCCTTATGATTGTTCCATGACTTGAAGCCGGATTGTTACATTCAGAACGAATTGCTTCAACAGCCTGTTTATAATTAACCTTCACATCTGTTATATTTTTAATTGGACTTTCAAAAATTATTATTTCTGACTTAGGATAATCCATACCATCCAATATATATTCGATTTTTTGTTCTTGCTGATTTTTCATGTTTTTTAGTTTTTGAACTGTGTACTGTTTAGGATTATCATCTATAAGTTTATGGTGTTCTTGGCACATTAACATCAAATTTTCAATCTTATTTGATAATTCATAAGAATCTTTATTGCCACGTGGTCCATCTGGTGATGAAGCAACAATATGTGCTATGTTAGAATTATTAACTTCACTTAAAGTAACTCCATCCACAAATAGTTTTTTATTACAACCTTCAAATTGACATCTTCCTCCCGCATTGGCACAAAGCATAAGTTTAGTTAATTGCGAAGGATCTTTTCCTCTATTAGTTGATAATTTTTTATTTTTTGCCATTCAACTCCCCCTTTCATTGGCACTCAATCGTTCCGATCGCTAATAAAATAAGTATAGCATATCTTTTAGTCTTTTTCAACTATTAGTGCTGTTTACTCGTATTTTCTACGAGCAATTGAGTTAAATGTATTTACTTTTACTTTTTTTTATGCTATTGTTAACGTGGAGGTTAGCGTTATGTTTGAATATATAAAACTCAAAAACTTCAAATCCTTTAGTGATATTGAATTTAATATGTTAGATAGACGAAATAATCCCAAAAAACTAATACTTATTTATGGGGAAAATGGGATAGGAAAATCTAATATTGCTTCGGCTTTTTTTACTTTGTCCGAAACTCTAAGAACAATGGATGTCAGAGATTTAATGGAATCGCTTCTTTCTGACGAAAACAGTTTAAATAACAAAGAAGAATTCAAAAAATATTTACGTTCCAGATATAAAGATATAGAAACTATCATCAAAGAAAACAAAACCGTTTCTTCAGAAGAACCTATGCTTTTGGAATTTGGCTTTAACATCAACGGGAAAAGAGGAAGATATTTATTAGAAACAAATAATACTCAAATAATTCAAGAAAAACTTGAATTTATATTAACAAAAAAAAGAGGCATTTATTTTGATATTTCTGAAAATAAATCCTCTATCAACGAAAAAATATTTTTAGATAAAAACACCTACACAGAAATTAAAACATCTTGTCTAAAATTTTGGGGAAAGCATTCTTTTCTTTCTATCCTTTTTCACGAAGTAAACGATAAATCCGATAAATTTATTCGTGATCAAATTTCAGATAATTTCGATGATTTCTTGAAGTTTATCTCAAGAATTTCTTGCAAAATTAAATTTGGTAGTCGTCAAGAACGCGGAATCATTGGTCTTCCAAAAGAAATTCTTGGGGAATACGAAAGTGGTTCTATTCCAGTTTCTGATGAAGATATTTTAGATAAGACTGAAAAAATGCTTACTGATTTTTTTACTCTTACAAATCGAGATATAAAGAAAGCATTTTATAAGAAAAATATTGCAGATGAAGAAATTAATTATTCATTGATACTTTCTAAGAAAATTGCTGGTAAAATTCGTGATATCGATTTTTCCTTAGAATCTACGGGTACACAATCAATTATCCAGCAACTCCCTTTTATGCTTGTTGCAGTAAAAGGTTCAGTTGCTATTATTGATGAATTTGACACCGGTATTCATGATTTGTTAGTTAAAAGCTTAATTACTTCATTAAATAATGATATCAATGGTCAATTAATTTTAACTACTCATAATACTCTATTAATGGAATCGGATATACCAAAAGATAGCATTTATGTAATAAACGAACTATCATCCAACGATAAAGAAATACAATGTATTTTACACTACAATAACAAAATCAGCGATAAGAATAATGTAAGAAATCAATATTTGCTTGGTAAATACTCTGGGATTCCTGAAAACAATTTAATTGATTTTCATGCATTGTTAGACGAGATAAAATAAAAATAGGTAGCAATTTTTTCTTCACAATCACATATCCACCATACTATTCCTTGATATTCTATTAATTTTACAAATTAATAAGCTGTTGCTTTAATGGAAATAACCGTTAAGGTGACAGCTTTTTTTAGACTTAATGTTCTAGTTAACATAACAAAGTCATTAACTATATGTTACTTATTTCCCGTTGTCAAATATACAACAATTCTTATAATATAAAGCGAGGTGATGAAATGAACGAAAATGATTTTTTAAAGAAGTTTGGACAAAGAATTAAAGAGTTAAGAATAGAAACTGGATTAAGCCAAGAAAAGTTCGCCTTAAAAATAGAAATGGACAGAACATATTTTTCTTCCGTTGAAGCTGGAAGAAGAAATATTTCCATTTGCAATATAAAAAAATTATAGACGGTCTTGGAATTTCATTATCCGATTTTTTCGAAAATATTAATTAGTCAGGAGGTATATTATGGCACAAGATGAAAAAATATGGCATCCTAGATTTATACAATACATAAAAAAAATTATAAATCACCCCAACTACAAGGGGTTGCCTATAAAAAAGAACGGCAATATTCCAAAATCTGATTTTTCTTTGCCAACCTATAGAAATGCCATACGCAGAGTTTCTTCCCATATATTCCGGAGCAAAAATCTGTAGTATTGCCGCCCCTGATATCGCTATGATAAGAATGATAAACAGTACCCGCAAAAAAAGATTCATTTTTTTCTGATGCATTGACTGTTCTTTATTCATTCCTTTGCTCCCTCTACTAAGACCTTGCTGATAAAATGTATTTTTCCGTTTTTTGCCCCAAGCAACTTCTCCAGCATATCGATATACACCTCTAAATCTTTGTCACTGAAATTACCATAATCAAACATATGTTGACTTATAACAAGAAGCATTTTCACTCGCTCTTCAATATAATTACACTCAAATATCCCCTGTGCTATTCCTTCTTTAACAATCTCTGCCAGAATCGGTACTGCCACCTCTACAATTTTCTTGCAAATTTTATCATGCATAATATTTTCTTTTCTTTCCAAAACATCAGTGATAACCGTTTCCTCTTTATCAGGACGAAAGGCATTCACAACCGAAACCAACTTTTCCGGTATCGAAAGCTGTGCCGCAAGAATCTCTTTGGCTACTGTGCTCTCTTTCTCTATCATCATTTCAATAACCGCTTCTAGTGTTGCCTTTTTAGGTTATTTATTGAGTTCTATATATTTATCATTTGCTACTAATAGTTTTTGGTAATACTGATCATAGCTCTTGCTAAACTTTCTGATAAATGGAATAGCTGTTGTCTTTCAGCGGTGCATCCCCATCACCGTAGTTCATGTTTATATCAAGGGGATTCAGGTAATCCTTTGACTTACTGCTTACCTTAATGACTTCTCCCTTAAACTGCCTTACGAGGTTTCCATACTCTCCTTCCGGATCGCAGATAATCACATCATCATCTGTTACTAAAATCGCATTTGCCATTTCTCTTTTGGCACTAAAGGATTTACCGCTGCCCGGAGTTCCGAGGATTAGACCGTTTGGGTTCTTTAATTTCTTTCTATATGCCATAATCAGGTTATGGCTTAGGGCATTTAGTCCGTAGTACAGACTGTTACTTGAATTGATAAAAAGCTCCTCTGTGGTAAATGGCATAAATACTGCCGTTGATGAGCTTGTCAATCCTCTATCTATCTCAATCTTATTTACACCAAGAGGCAGCACGCTCACTAAACCTTGTTCCTGAGAATGGTCAAGTCTTTTCAGCTTACAGTTATGCTTGTTTGCAATAGAGCTTATCTGAGCAATGGTATTATCGAGCTTTTGCACTGTCCTTGCAAAATTCATAAAGACGATACTTACTACAAACATTCTCTCATCTCTTGTTTGCAAATCTTTTAGTAGGCTCTTTACATCCTCACCATAGGTAATTAAGTCCGATGGAAGAATGTCCATATCATAACCGCTTCTTACCGCCTTCTTATTTTCCTCAATCTTCATCTTATCAATATCAGTGTTTTTTCGTTTTACCATCTTAATGGCTTCCGATTGGTCGATTGCCCTAATGTGAAAGGAAATATTGATGTTATCGTCAATATCCAAAAACTCGGATAACATCCTATCTGAAAGCTCACTGGCAAGGATTTGAAAATGACTTGTTGCTCCAATGAATTTGCCAAACTTAAAGTATCTACTCGGTGTAAAGTTAAACTCATCAGGCACAATATATGTCTTTGTGCTTTCTCTTTTCTTTAGGTCTTTGTAGGAAAATTCAAAGGTCTTATTCGGATTTAAAACATCATGAAGTATCTTTAGCCTTTCTTCTCCGTTTAGGCTTTGTATTGAACAGTTCCAGGAACATTCAAAGCAACTAACACAGGTAAAATGGAACGAGTTAGACCTATAAAATCAAGCGAAAAAATGGTATAATATTAAACAAGTATTTGATTTTGGAGGTGCTTAAATTCATGGATGAAAGAGAGAAAATCATTCGTTTATGGTTTGATATGTGGCTTACACAACAAGACTTAGGAATAGACGATATTTTTTTGGATGATGTGATTTATATTGAGAGTTGGTGTCCTAAGTATGAAAATCGGCAAACAGTAAAGCACTGGTTTAATGAGTGGAATACAAGAGGAAAAGTTCTTGCGTGGGATATAAAGCAATTTTTTCATAAGGATAATCAAACTATTGTAGAATGGCACTTTAAAAATAAAATGAATGAGGGGAAAGTTGAAGAATTTGACGGTATCTCTTTGATTGTTTGGACAGCCGATAATAAGATAAAAGCGTTGAAAGAGTTTGGTTGTAATTGTAACAACTACAATCCTTACAAAGAGAGTGAAACACCATTATTTAGAGATGAAAAAGTAAATTGGTTTTGAGGAGATAAAATATTGATGGAAAGTAGACCTGAGTTTGACAAAATTACATCGTTTGATGAATTTACTAAATACTATTGGTATCGTGAAGAACTTTCACAGATATGCAAGTCATTAGGATTAGAATATAGAGGTACAAAACAGGAACTCAATTATATTGTTGAGCAATACTTTAAGGGCAATTTGATTAAAAAATCATCAATAAAAAATGAAAAGAAGCAAGTGGAAAATATTACTTTAGATACACCATTACTTGAATGTGGTTTTTCTTTTAATGCAAAGTTCAGAGAATATTTCGCTGTTTTAACAGGTATCTCACCATTTAAATTTACTGCTGATATGGCAACAGTTTGGAGAAAAGTAAAAAGAGAAAATGATTTGAGTTTTACAATTCAAGATATGCTAAAAGTTTATTATGGGAAATCAGATTATGCAAAGTATGATAATTCGGTTTGTCAATGGAATCAATTTTTAAAGGATTTCTGTGCAGACGAAAATAGTTGCAACTACTCAAACAAATTAAAAGTAGCTTCTATTCTTTGGAAAGAAGTCAGAAATTCAAGAAATGAAAAAATTTATTCAAAGAATCTTTTGACTGAATATGCCGATAAAATAAAAGAGTATTGCAAGTAGGATATTTTTAACTTGCTAAACTAACAATTCAATAAAAGCTAACACGAAAGCAGTAAATCAAAAAGGTTTGCTGTTTTTTCTTTGCTTAAAAACGGAAAGGAGGACACATGGAAGAAGAAAAAAGAGTAATAAAAGAATCACAACATAAACAGTTAGTAATGGATATTGGAAAAACAAAATATACTGTAAATCTACATTTCAAGCAAGGTACAGGGGAAACATACAAGGATAAAATACTAAAGTTAATTAAGAGAGAAACAGAGAAGATATAAATTTATCAAAAAAATTTTGTTTATGTCCTTGACAAATCTTCCCAAAAGGAACTATAGTCCTTGAGTGCGGTAAGATGCTTGAAGATAACGGATATGAGATAAAAATCTTAAATACAATTAACTTCAAAAAGAGCATGAAGTACAATCCATTCGCTTATCTCAGAAGTGAAAAAGATATACTCAAATTAGTACAGACAATCATCGCAAACACCAAGGGAAAAGGAGAAAAAGCAGGTGAAGATTTTTGGGTCAAAGCTGAGAAGCTCTACTACACAGCACTTATTGGATACATTTGGTATGAAGCTCCATTTGAGGAAAAGAACTTCGCAACGCTCCTTGATATGATAGATGCTTCAGAAGTTAGAGAAGATGATGAAACCTATATGAATCCGATAGATAGACTCTTTGAAGCACTTGAAAAGAAAGAGCCTACACATTTTGCAGTGAAGCAATATAAAAAGTACAAGCTGGCAGCCGGAGTAATAGAATTAAGAAGAACACTTCATCACTACTTGAGTGAAAAATGTTTTGCTTAATTCTTTTTTTATTGAAGAATTTGAGTGAAAGGAGGTAATCGTGAGAAGTTATGAGAAAATAACCGCCTTGTATGAAAGGTTAAGCCGAGATGATGAACTACAAGGTGAGAGTAATTCTATCATGAATCAGAAGAAAATCTTGGAAGAATACGCAAAGAAAAATCATTTGGAGAACATCGTTCATTTTACCGATGACGGAATCAGCGGGACGCAGTTCGATCGTCCGGGATTTATGGCAATGATGAACGGAGTCAATCAAGGAAATATCGGTTGTATCATCGTAAAGGATATGAGTAGACTTGGCAGAGATTACCTCAAAGTCGGTCAATGTATGGAGATACTAAGACAAAAAGGAGTTAGGCTCATTGCCATTAACGACAATGTAGATAGCTTTTACAAAGACGATGATTTTACTCCTTTTCGAAACATTATGAATGAGTGGTATGCAAGAGATACCTCAAGGAAAATCAAGTCCACATTCAAAGCGAAAGGCGAAAGCGGAAAGCATACAGGAAGCAGTCCACCCTATGGCTATATCAAAGACAAGGACGATAAAAATCAGTGGATTATCGATGAAAAAGCAGCAGAGATTGTCCGAAGAATATTCCATCTGACAATGGACGGAAAAGGACCCTATGCCATAGCAAGGATATTAGAAGCCGACAAGATAGATATACCCGCCTATCATCAGCAGAAATTGGGATATGGACTACATCAAAGCAAAGTGTTTGAATATCCGTATCGTTGGTGTAGTTCCACGATTGCAAGTATCTTAAAAAAGCAAGAATACTTAGGGCATACGGTCAACTTCAAAACCAGAAAGCATTTCAAAGACAAGAAAAGCAAATATGTATCCGAAGATAAGTGGCTCATCTTTGAAAACACCCACGAACCGATTATCGACCAAGAAACCTTTGATAATGTGCAGAGAATACGAGGAAATGTCAAACGGTATCCCGATGGTTGGGGCGAGTACCACCCCCTTACAGGACTGATGTATTGTGCCGATTGTGGCAGTAAAATGTATGTTCACAGAACGAGCAACTACAAGAATATCCCCTATTATACTTGTAGTGCCTACACAAAAGTACCTTGTGGAACACTTTGTCCCTCCGCTCACAGGATAAAAGCAGAAGTAGTCTTAAAGCTCATTCAAAGCACCCTACAAGACATTAAGAAAAGCCTTGATGAAGATAACGAAGCCTTTCTCCATTCCATTCAAAATGAAATGGAAGAAAGCGAAAAAATAGAAATGGAAAAGAAAAGGACAAGGCTCACAGATAGTACAAACAGGCTTCAGGAATTGGAACGCTTAATGTGTCGAATATACGAAGATATGATATTGGAGAAGATACCGAATACCCGATATGAAATCTTAAATAATCAGTATGAAACAGAGCAAAGAGAACTCAGCAAAGAAATCGATGGGTTGGAAAAAGCCATCAAGCGATACGAAAAAGAAACCGACAGAGCCAAGAAGTTTATCCGGTTGATTGAACGCTATGATAACTTTGACGAACTGACACCGACCATCATCAACGAGTTTGTAGAAAAAATCTTAGTCCATGAACGAGATCGAAAAGGCAGTCAAACCGCCAATCAGAAAGTCGAAATCTACTTCAACTTTATCGGCAACTATGAACCGCCGAAAGAAGAATTATCCGAAGAAGAAATGCAGAAATTAAGGGAGGAGGAAGAAAAAGAACGGGCAAGAAAAGACAGACTTCATCAAAACTACCTTAAGCGTAAAGCAAACGGCAAGCAAAAAGAATATGAGGATAGATATAAGGCAAGGAGAGAGGAGAAAAAACAGGAAAAGCTAAAGAGTTTGAAAAGAACAGGGATACCGGTAAGTGAGTATAGAAAAATATTTAAAAAACAAAAATGATATACAATAGTTAGTTGACATTAACTATCATATAGTATATAATAAAAACCGACGACATTGTCGGTTTTTTATTTGTTGAGTAGAAAAGAGGTCTTCATTTTGAAAGAAGAAAAACAAAAAGTAGGACAAATCAAAAAAAAGAAAATTAGAGAAGCTGCAAAAAAATGTTTTTTAACAAAAGGCTTTCAAAGCACAACGATGGAAGATGTCATTACAGAGATAGGTATGAGTAGAGGGGGTGTTTATCATCATTATGCAAGTACAAATGAAATGCTTAAAGACTTAATGCTTGATGGTAATGATTACAGAAACAGCTTGATAAATGAGTATTTGGAAAATAATCGAGGCAAAGATAAATATCAGCAAATGGGTGATATTTTGGTTGATAAGTCACTGGCTGATACAGATTTGATGAGATTATATACGCTCCTTTTACAGGCAAAAAAATATAATGAGGATTTGGAAAAGTTGTATCAAGAATTGAAACTTAATACGACTAATGAGCTAAGTTTAATCGCCAAGCAGCTTGGAATTAAAGCAGATATATTTGGTGACGGTTTTTTAGTGAATTATATCAATGGATTGATATTAAGTTCAGAAATTTTAGGTGCGAGAAAGTCTTATAGCGAGCATAAACGATATATAAAAGAAACAATGATAAATTATATTGTTGATGTAGAAAAGAAAAATTAAAACAATTAGGAGGTTTCAAATGAGCAAACGATTAGAGGTAAAGGATTTAATCAATATAGGATTATTTTCCGTATTAGGATTCATATTTATGATGATTGGATCATTTTTAGCAATGGTTCCGGTTTTAATGCCGGTTGTCCCATTTGCACAGGGAGTTTTGGTAGGACCTGTAAATATGCTATATTCTACCAAAATTAAAAAAAGAGGAATGATTTTTATTCAATCATTATTGATTGCATTGATATATGTTGCTATGGGACATGGACCTTGGGCATTATTAACGGCTGTTATCGCCGGTATTATTGCTGAAATAATTTTGAAATCAGGAGAATATACCAATGTAAAGAAAGCAAGATTGGCATTTTCAATTGCTCCTCTTTGCACGTTAGGAAATTGGCTTCCAATTTTTATATCAAGAAATGAATATATTAAGCAAATGTTAGAACAAGGATACGATCAAGAGTTCATTGATAAGATGCTTAGTGTTATGCCAAATTGGATTATTGTTGTAATGGCAATAGTAGGAATTATCGGTGCATATATAGGTTGTAGCATTGGAATGGCATTTCTAAAAAAACACTTCAAAAAAACCGATATGGAAAAATAAGATTTCATGGAGAGTTAGGATGATAATCAAACTTGATTTTCGTACAAAACTTTTTATGACGATAGTTCTTTCATATGTGATGGTATTAGGCAATATTCAAACAAAGTATTTCGTGCAAGCCATTTTAATATCCACAATTCCGATAATACTTTTAATTAACGCAAAATATATAAGAGTAGCTATTATTGGAGTGGCTACTCTTTTGTTTGTTTATGCTGCTGATAAATTTCTGATAGGGCTTAATTACAATCCTGTGGTTGCAATTTTATTGATAATAGTGATGGTTATTAAAAAAATTCTCCCCGCATTTTTGATGGGGAGATATACCATACTTACATCAAATGTTGGAGAAAGCATTTACTCATTAAAAAAAATGAAATGTCCAGATGAAATAGCCATTCCCTTGACGGTAATGGTACGTTTCTTTTATGCTGCAAGGATTGATTATAGTAATATAAAAAAAGCTATGCGTTTGAGAGGATTGACGCTTAAAAGGTTAATAAAGAGTCCAATTTTATTATTTGAATATAGATTAGTGCCATTATTGATGTGCTTATCAAAGGCAGCAGATGATTTGACGGTATCAGCTATGACGAAAGGGTTGGCTGTAAATCAAAAGAGAACAAGTATTAGTGAAACATATATGGGACTTGTTGACTTTATGTTTTTCTTAATAATGGCATGGATAACCTATCTATATATAAGGGGAAAATATGCTTGAATTACAAAATTTAACAGTGGGTTTTGACGGTGAAAGCATATTGAAAAATATAAATATGATTTTCAAACCCGGTGAAGTAACCGTCATTACAGGACATTCAGGAACAGGAAAAAGTAGCTTGCTAAAAGTTATTAATGGAATCATTCCGGAATACAATAATGCAGAATTAGAAGGAGATATTGTATTTAACGGAAAATCATTGTTTGGCTTGACAATATTGGAACGATCTAAATTTATATCTACAGTGTTTCAAAATCCTAAAACACAATTTTATTGTATCAATTCAACCGATGAACTGGCTTTTCAGTTGGAAAATAGAAACATAGACAAAGATTTGATTTTAGATAAAATTCAGTATTATTCAGCGGTTTTAGGTACAAAGGAATTATTAGATAGGAATATCTTTGAACTATCTGGAGGCGAAAAGCAGTTGATTGCAGTAACAGCTTGTGGGATTTCTGAAAATGAAATTATCTTGTTGGATGAACCCTCATCTTCCTTAGATCAGGTTGCAATAGAGCATTTACAGAATGCCATTATGGAACTGAAAAAAAGAAAGAAAATTATCATCATTGTGGAGCATAGATTGTTTTATCTGAAAGATATGCTTGATAAATTGTGTGTGATAGAAAATGGAACTTATAAAGAATACACAAAAGAGCAGTTTTGTGATGATTTCTTTGAACAGGTTTCTGAAAAACACAATCTAAGGAGTTTTAATGCGATTTCTAAAAACAATTTTTTAAGCAGGAAATATAAGCAAGTAGAAGTGTTAAAGAAAAATTCTTCAGATCTTGATTGTAAAGCATTGTCTTGTTTGAATTTCAAAAAAAAATATGAAAGAAAGGAAATCTTTGACTTCAGTATTGCCTTTGAATCCGGTATCAATTTCATCATTGGTCAAAATGGTGTTGGGAAAAGCACTTTTATCAATTTGCTGATGGGGCTGACAAGAGGAACAGGAGAGGTGTTTTATAACGGAGTAAAAGTAAAAAAACGATGTGAAAATATTTTTGCGATTATGCAAGATGTTAATTATCAACTTTTTACAGAATCTGTATGGCAAGAAATTTCAACTATTACTAAAGAGGATGAATTAAAAAATGAAATTTTGAGGATGGTAGACTTATTTGATAAAAAAGAAATGCACCCAAATTCATTATCAGGAGGTGAAAAACAACGATTATTACTTGCTATGTCAATGCTGAGCAGGAAGCCCATCGTAATTTTCGATGAACCGACAAGCGGACTATGTAAAAGGCAGATGGATATTTTGATTGTATTTCTTAATAAAATGACCGAACAAGGAAAGATAATTATCATAATCACACACGATTATGAATTTATAGATAGATGTAACGGAAAAGTATATGAGTTTGTGAAATAAATATAGGTAAAGGAGAATGATACGATGAAAGAAGATATGAAAACACAACTATTAACCAAAAGTCCTAAAGAACTGTTATTTAAGTTGGCAATTCCCGGAATAATCGGGATGATTGTCATAGGATTGTATCCATTTATGGATGGTGTGTTTGCAGGATGGCTCATTGGTGATTATGCTATGTCAGCCATTAGTGTATCCATGTCTTTAACAATAATCAATGGTGGAATATCGGCATTGATTGGCGTTGGAAGTGCCTCAATATTATCAAGAGCAATCGGAAAGGGCGATAAAGAAACGACAGATAAAATATTCGGGAATTTTTGTTACTGGGTAATATTTTTCTCTGTAATTATCACAATATTTGGCTTGATTTTTGCACCTCATTTTTTAGATTTGGTAGGTGCTAAAGGAAATATTAAAGAACTCGGTGTGAGATATTTAAGAGTAGTTTTCTTTGGCTCTATATTTGTGAATTTTGCTCAAGCGGGAAATATGACAATGCGTGGCGAAGGTGCATTAAAGCAATCTATGATGATTATGGGAGCGGGAGCTATATTAAACATTATTTTAGATCCTATTTTTATGAAGTTGATGGGTGAATATGCGATTGAAGGTGCAGCTATTGCCACTGTTATATCTCAAATTGTACAAGCAATATTGACATTCCACTATTTTTCAAAGAAAAGTGCTTTTGTGGGTATCCATAAAATTCAAAAATACAAGGCAATTTATAGCGAAATGTTTAGTATAGGAAGTTCGGCAATGATGATGCAAATTTTATTTGCAGTACAGCAAACATTTTTGTTTAAGCAAGCCTTTGCGTATGGAGGAGATGATTGGGGAATTTTGATGTCTGCTACAATGCGATTATATATGTTTTCCTTTATTCCACTGTGGGGTATGAGTCAAGGCTTACAACCTGTTATTGGAGCTAATTTCGGAGCAAAACAATACGGAAGAGTAAAAGATACGATGAAGATTTTTATGTATGGTGCAACAATTCTTGCAGCAGCTTCATGGATACCATCAATGTTTTGTTCAGAAAAATTACTATCATTATTCAGTGTGAGAAGGGAGATTATTGAAGTTGGTGTTGTAAATTTTAAGATGTTTTATTCTACATTCATCTTATATGGAATTATGATTATGACACTTACATTTTTCCAATCCATAGGAGATGGAAAAAAAGCAGGCATGATTGTAATGCTTAGACAGTTAGTTTTATTTATTCCTGCAATATTACTATTTCCAAAGGTGTTTGGAGCGTCAGCAGTTTGGTGGACAGAACCTATCGTAGACTTTAGTATGATTATGTTAGGACTGTTTTTAATGCTTAATGGACTTAGGAAGATGGGAAAACAACAAATTACAAACAGTTTTAGGTAGCTTAAAAGACAAAAATAAAAAATTAGAAAGGTTTGATGTATGAATATTGTTTAACTATAAGGGATGGGTGATTAAAATGGAAAAATCTTTATATACAAAAGAAATAGATAACAAAAATTTCTATTTGCCTTATAGTTGTCTATTCTCTCAAACAATTAAATACATCTAAAGAAAAGGTAAACTCTTTTCAATTCGGAGGACATTTTACGCCAAAGTGTAGAAGTCCTCCTTTTTTATTCTCAAAAAGCAAAATCAGAGAACAGAAAAGGAGGAATACACAATGGATAAAAAGGATTACTACCTTTATGTCAAAGGAAAAGCGGTTAAGGTCAGTGAAGAAGTATATAAAGCCTATTGGAAGATAACGGAGCATGAAAAATATCTTCAGAGAAAGGATTGGAAGTATGGAGTGATTCCATTTTCAACACTGGATTATGACGGACACTTTGTAGACAATATCATAGATGAAAGAGTAGACTTAGAAAAAATTGTAGAAGTCAAAATGCAAATTGAAGAATTAAACAAGGCATTAGCTACACTCACAAAAAAAGAAAGAGAGCTGATAGAAGCCATCTTCTATAAAGAAGAAAGTCTCAGGTCGATTGGCAAAAAAGAAAAAGTAAGCTATCAAGCAATCGGAAAAAGGAGGGATAAGATTTTAGAAAAACTAAGAAAACTTTTAGAAGATAAATTCTAAAAAATGCTGAAAGGTTAAGTATCAAAGAAAGGTACTTAGCCTTTCTTTGTTTGGAACACAACAATATTGAAATGGAGGAATGAAAAATGAAAGAGTTAGAAAATGTAATGAGCCAGTTGGAAAAAGAAACTAAGAAAAAAGAACAGGCGGAAAACAAAATCAAGCAACTAAGACAAAAGAAATCACAGCTAAAAAGAAAGGCGGACACGAAACGAAAAGTAGAAAAAGGTGGAGTATTTGAAGCCTTTGAAAGAGAAATTACAGGTATGCAAGAAGATACAAATAACGATTTAATCTATGCCTTTTTAGATTATGTACTTTCCGATAATCGAAATAGAGAAAAGCTAAAAGAACTTACAGAAATTCATTTAAGAAAAAAAGAAATCTCCTTAGAAGAAAATTCAAATCATGGAGAAGAAAACGGAAATGATGATTTTGAAGAACCGACTGATGAAGAATAAGAAAAACAGAAAATGTATTAGGAATTGAGATGGAGCAAAGTGAGAAACATTTTAACACTTTGCTTTTTTGTGGATTTGAAAAATCTACAAAAAGCAAAGTTCACAGGGGTTTAAGGGGGAGTAGCCCTCTTGAACAAATAAAAATGCTTTAGCGTTTTTGTTTCCTTAGCGGAGCTATAAGCTTTCCGCAGGAACGCAAAGCACCGTAGTCAAACGGTGTATCTTTGCGCCCTTTGAAAAAGGGAGCGAAGATACTACCTGAACATTAGGATAGTAAAATTCCAAAATTGAAAACAGATAAAGGAGAAAAAGACAATGGAAATCAAAAGTTTGCATACCCATGTAGATATTGTTACAAGGTCAAAGGGACATAGCGTAATTGCAAAAGCTGCATATAATGCAAGAGATAAATTACAAGATGAATACTATGGAAAAACACATGACTATTCTAAAAAAGAAGACCTTGTATTTTCAAAAATCTTTCTGCCGGAACATATCCCAAAAGAGTTTTCAAACAGAGAATACCTATGGAATAGTGTTGAAAAAATCGAAAAAAGTAAAAACTCACAACTTGCAAGAAATCTACTCTTTGAGCTGCCAAGAGAATTAAATGAAGAAGATAGAATAAAACTCATCAGTGAGTTTATAGAAGAAAACTTTACATCTAAAGGTATGATAGCAGACTGTAATATTCATAATCCTATGGCAAGCGATCATGAAGAACAACCACACGCACATATCTTACTTACCCTAAGAGAAATGGATAGTGAGGGAAAATGGAAACCGAAATGCAGAAAAGAATATATCCTTGATGAAGACGGAGAAAAGATAAAACTGAAAAGCGGAAACTATAAATCAAGAAAAGTAAACTTAAATGATTGGAACGAACCTGACAAAGCAAAAGAGTGGAGAGAAAACTTTTCAAAAATAGCAAACGAATATTTAGCAAGGAATAACATAGCTAAAAGGATAGATCCACGCACCTTTGAAGAACAAGGCAGAGAAGAACTCCCGCAAATTCATTTAGGCACAAGCAGTTATCAGATGGAGAAAAAAGGCATACAGACAGAGAGAGGAAACCAAAACAGAAAAATCATCGCCTTGAATTTAGAATTTAGAAAATTAAAAGAGGAGCTATCCAAACTTACATCATGGATAAGCTCTTTACTTGGAAGTCTGCAAGTAAAATATGATGAGTACAAACAGGAGAAGAAAGAAGAATATGAGAACAAGGCAGAACTCTTTAATCTCTATGAGTACATCAGTATTTATTATGACTTACAGGGAGAAAAAGCAAGAAAGTTAAACCATTATGCAAGCAACAAAAAGATAGGAGCAGACCTAAGACGATTTTCAAAAGCAAGGATATATCTATCCGATAACAAATTGCAGACCATTGCAGATTTGCAAGAAAAGATAAGTACATTACAATCTCAAAATAAGAAGATTAGTCAAGACATCAAGGCGAAAACCACAAGGATAGAAAGCTTAAATAAATGCTTTGCCTATGCGGACATCATCAAGGATAACAAACAAGTCTTTGAGGAATGGAACAGTAAATCTCTATTCAAAGATAGTTTTTACAATTCTCATAAAGATGAAATAGATAAATATAAAAGAGCAAGGGCAATCCTTGAAAAGATAACAGGCTCATCGGCTATCAAGATAAAGGACTGGAAAAAAGAAATCCAAAGCCTTGAAAGTGAAATATCGAAACTCAACAGACAATCACAATCAATCAAAGAAGAATACGAAAGTATCAACCATATCAAGTATGCAGTCAAGACAGTCAATGACGATTATGGAATAGACCTATCCATTGAGATTGATAAGGCAATCAAGAGAGGGGAAAAACCAAGTGTCATTGCACAGATTAAGAAATATCAGGAGCAACAAGAAGCCTACGAAAAACGAAAGGAAAAGACAAAGAACTATTACAGGAATGAGAAAAGATGAAGTCCCGAAATGGGATAACATCTAAGGGGTGAACAAATCGTTCACTCCTATAAGTTGACGCACTGTTTCAGTGCATAAGAGGAACGAAAGGAGAGAAAAATGGCAGATAAGCGAATGTTTTCACTCAAGATAGTAGATAGCGACCTATTTTTAGAAATGCCCCTCAGTAGCCAATGCCTGTACTTTCACTTGTCAATGAGAGCAGATGATGACGGCTTTGTAAATAATCCTAAGAAAATCATCAAGATTATCGGAGCGAATGAAGATGACCTGAAAATACTTATTGCCAAAGGCTTTGTGATTGTCTTTGAACGAGGAATTATCGTCATTACGCATTGGAAAATCAACAACTTTATCCGTAAAGACAGATATAAACCGACCTTATATGAAAATGAGGTGCAGAGCCTATCCCAAACTAAAAACGGAATGTATATCAAAGAGGTTGGTTGTCATTTGGTTGCAGGGCGGTTGACAAGCGGTCAACCCAGTATAGATAAGGGTAGATTAGATAAGGTTAGTATAGATAAGGGGAGAGAAGAAAGCACCCCGCCCCCCGATTCAAAAACCTATGGAGAATATCAAAACATTATCCTTACGGACGAACAATACAAGGCATTACAAGAAAAGCTACAAGGTCATACCGATACGATGATTGAAAAGCTGTCAAGATATATCAAGAGTACCGGAAAGACATATCAAGACCACTATATAACTATCCTTAATTGGTATGAACAAGACAAGGATAAACTATCACAGAAAAAGAACGGCAAGATTCCAACTTTTGAAGATTATGACAAGGGGGAACATTTATAGCTATCATACAAGGCGGTGTAAAGGCATTTTTAGAGCGTTAAGACTAAAAGAGGTATCAAAAGCATGTCTATGGATAAAATCAGTCTTAAAACTCAACTTGAAGGAAATTAGCAGATGAAAAATATTGATAAATTTGGTATAATTAAATATTATTATGAGTGAGGAGGTATGACCTTTGGATAATAAAGAGCTGTCTATCACAAGTGATAGTGAGTATAAAAAGCTATTGTCAGAGTTAAAAGAGAAAGTAAGAAGTAGCCAACTTAAAGCTGCAATAAAGGTAAATTATGAGTTGTTAGATTTATATTGGACTTTGGGAGAATACATTGTAAAAAATCAAGAACAACATTCATGGGGAGATGCCTTTATAAAATCGTTAGCTAAAGATTTACAAAAAGAATTTCCTGATATGAAAGGTTTTTCTGAAACAAATATTAAGTATATCAGAAGATGGTATTCATTTTATATAAAAGGGCTACAAGGTGTAGCCGAAATAGAAAATAACGACAGAAATTCAAAAGGACTACAGCCTGTAGCCCAATTTGATGAAAGAGTTATCAACCATATTAAACAGATACCTTGGGGACATAATCAAAGGATAATAAATAAGTGCAAGACCATTGATGAAGCCATATATTATGTTGATAAAACTATTGAGAACGGATGGAGTAGGAATGTACTTGTACATCAAATTGAAAGTGGATTATATGGCAGGGAAGGAAAATCTATAACAAACTTTGAAAAAAGGCTACCCGCTTTGCAATCAGATCTTGCAAGACAGACATTAAAAGATCCATATAATTTTGATTTTCTTACCATTCGTGAAGGATATGATGAAAGGGAACTTCAAAAAGAACTGGTTGACAAGATTTCTGATTTTTTACTTGAACTTGGCGAGGGATTTGCCTACATAGGCAAAGAATATCATATAAATATAAATGGGGGATGATTTTTATATTGATTTACTGTTTTACAATTTGAAACTCCATTCTTACATTGTTATAGAACTGAAAGCGGAGAAGTTTAAGCCGGAACATTTAGGACAGCTTAATTTCTATGTAACAGCAGTGAATAGAGAGCTAAAAACTGATAGAGATAATGCTACGATTGGACTTCTTATTTGCAAAGATAAAAACGATGTCGTTTGTGAATATTCATTAGAACAAATATCGCAACCTATAGGTATAAGCAAATATGAGATTACTAAATTACTTGAAGCAGAATATAAGAGCAGTTTGCCGAGTATTGAAGAAATAGAGAAAAAGATCAAAGAAATAGATACGGATAATTAAAAACATCAAAGAAATGAATAAATATTGGCTAATGACGATTGGAAAAAATCACTAATCGTCATTTTTTATTGCAAAGAAAGGAGAAAATATGCAAGAAAAAAGAAATGAACAAACTACAGGAACAAAGACGATAAAGAAGATTGGAAAGACCACTTATGAGGTGATTGTCCATTTTAATGATAAAAGCAGTGAAACTATGCAAGATAAACTAAAAAGGATAATGTTGAGGGAATTTCGGAGAAAATCGGACGAAAAAAAAGATGATTTTGATTAAAAAGTCCTTGACAAGTAGCAACAGGAAAAACGGCAAAATCTATTCTTATCTCTTGTGGTGCAAGAAACGGCTTTGTCAATATCTATCACTATACCGATGACGGAGTAAGCGGAACAACCTTTGATAGAGAGGGATTTCAAAAAATGATAAAAGCAGTAGAAGAAAACAAAGTATCTACTGTGATAGTAAAAGATATGAGTAGGTTTGGCAGAGATTACCTCAAAGTAGGTTTTTACACCGAAATACTCTTCAAAGAAAAGGGAGTAAGATTTATTGCTATCAATAACGGAATAGATAGTGAGAAACAAGCAGAAAGCGACTTCACCCCATTTCTAAATATTATGAACGAATGGTACGCAAGAGATACCTCGAGAAAAATACAATCTATAGAAAACAACAGGTTGATGTATATTTTAACTTTATAGGCAACTGTCAAGTGCTATGAAAAGCAGGCATAGAAAAAATGATAAAGGCAAATGAACGATTCATGAATATTAAAAATGTATAAACCGGGGGAAGTACTTAAGATTCACGAACCGGACTTTATATTAGATATGAATGTGTGAGAAAATAAATGTTTAGGTGATTTGGTCGGAAGAAAGGCATTTGATTGAAAAAAACGGTATTGTTATAATAAAGAGAAAAACAAAATTCTTGAGAATTAAGGTAAACAGGAATATGATGTTAGAATAAACTAACCTAGAAAAATGCCTGGGTCACAAAAAGAAAATGAACAATCAAAGGCACTGATTTGATGTATAAAAACGAACAAGCAAAGAAAGGGATAGGTGAAATAATGTCTGGATTATCATTAAAATATCGTTTATTAAAACTGATTCTTAAACTAATAGGATTTAAAAATTATTTTAATACAAATGAACGGGATATGATTGCAAAAGCTCGAAAGAGTATGGATAAAACAAAAATTCCTGTGCTTTCCCATAGTGAAATAAATTATGAAATTAAAGATTTTTATGGAGAGAAAGTTGTTTACATAACTCACAAGGAACCGACAAAGGAAGTATGTTTGTTTATAATAGGAGGTGGAATGCTTGTACATCCTCGTCCTAATTCTATTAAAAAGGCTTTGGAAATAGCTGTTGAAAGCGGTCGTGATATGGTAATTCCATATTATCCACTTTGCATAAACCATACAATTGATGAAGTCTTTGACTGGATCTATGCTTTGTATAAGTCCATGCTAAATACTTATAGTGCTTCGAATATTCTTATTACAGGAAGTTCTTCAGGCGCGACACTTGCATTAGGTCTTGTGTCGCATATAAATGTAATGCATGAGAATATTGAAGTGCCCAAACGAATATATGCATCATCTCCCGGACAGTGTTTTACAGATGAAGAGTTGATCAGGAAAGGGCGCATACTTGATAAAAAGGATATTTTATTAAGTGTATCTTATATGGAAATTATTGATAAAATCATGACTCATGGGAAAACTATTCCGGAATACATGCTTTATCTTGAAAAGGGAGATTATCACGGATTGGAGAAGGTTTATTTTTCCGATGGAAGTGATGAAGTATTATATGTCGTATACGAAATAATAAAAAACAGATTGGAAGAATGTGGTGTAAAGGTTATTTCGAAAATAGGAGAAAATTTGTATCACTGTTACCCGCTTTTCCATGTTGTATAGAGAAGTAAAAACCGATTGGAAAAATATGTTTGAATAGCACAACGATTTTCCTGCTTTAAATATCGTTTTAAGGAGCTTAGTGCACATGAACTATATTACATATGGAAATAAGAAAAACAAGTCCCTGTTATTTATTCACGGACTTGCTTCTACGGCGAAGCTATGCTTTGAATCGCTTCTGCCTTATTTACAGGATTATTATATCGTTCTTTGTGAACTGGATGGACATTGTGCCTCCAAACCGGATGATATGTTATCGCTAAAAGATAGTATCGATGATATAGAAAATTACATGCAAGAGGAAATGAACGGGAAGGTATATGGTCTTTGTGGTTTTTCCATGGGGGCTACCATGGCGGTTGAGTTGATTGCACGAGGAAACATCTCTGTTGAAAAGGTATTGTTGGATGCGGCAATTGTCATTGAAATGGGACTTATGGCGTTGCCGTTTCAATGGGTTTTTATGATCGGAACAAGTAGAATCAGGCATGGGAAACCAATACCTCGGTTTTTGCTGAATAAGATGATGGGAAAAGATAACCATAGCGTGATTGAAATGATGTATACGCATATTCGTAAAAAAACAATTCAGAATGCTTGTCAATATCTTTATCATTATAAGATACCTGAAAATTTAAAAAAATTTTCTAATCCGGTCTTATTTTGGCGTGGAAGTGAAGAGCCTATTCCGGCTAAGGGTGAAAAGAAATTGAAAGAATATCTGCCGCAAATGGCAAGCGAAGTTTTTGAAAACATGGGACACGGACAATTTTTGCACGAGCATCCGAAAGAATATGCGGAGAAGCTGAAAATATTTTTGCAAGAATAAAATGGATTTAATTTATAGGAGTATGAGTCAGATGATTAAGACGCTTATTATGCTGGGATTGGTGTGCCTATTCGCGACACTTATGATAATGGACTTTATTCTTGTGATTCCAAAATTCGGCTCTAAACATTTCGGCGCACCGGATGATATAAAGGAAATGATGGAAAAAATGCCGGATAGAGCTCCTTGGGTGAATTTACTTGGCGTATGTATTATGATCGCCGGTTTTGTAGGAGTAACGTTGGTACTTATATGGGCAATGGTTGATACGGTAAAAACTGAACTGTCTTTTATAGAAGCTTTTATCAGATTTTTCATTATCACTGAAGGATATAAATTATTTGATATTATATGCTTTGATTATCTTATGCTTACAAAGTTGAAATTACCTGAAAGAATTTATCCTGAAACGGCAGGGGCAAAGGGATATGATAACTTTGGATTTAATGCCAAAAGCCAGATAACTAAGCTTATTGTATTTTGTGGGATAAGTCTTCTTTTGGCGTTCATTTTAACGGTAATTATTCCCTTATGGCGATAAGTTTATGTACTTTGATTTTCCAAAGTTTTAAGCAGAGTACATGGCAAGAAAGAATAGAATTTAAGAAGGAGAGGGTTTTATGGATGTAATGCGAGCGATTCTGGACGGATTTGCAATAGCTGCAATCTTTAATGGTGCCGTGGCAGCTTTGGCACTAATCAATCCGAGATATTTTTTTGATTCTTATCCAAAGGCAATTCAAAAAGCTGCACCTGAACAGATGACCAAAAAAGAGAAAAACATAAATCTCATGCTAACAATTATAATTTGTGGGATTTGTTTCATATATTCAATAGCAAGTCTTTTTCATTTAGGCATTTCTGACTATTGGACTCTTTTTTGGATGGGGTATATTCAGTGGAGCATATTAAACTTAGGGGATTTTTTACTGCTGGATTGTCTGTTGTTTCTGGGGAAATATAAGGAAAAAATCGTCATACCCGGGACAGAAGGACACCCTGATTATGGGTTCGGCAATTGGATGAAGCATAGAGCCATTATGGAGCATTTTGTAGTGGCTCCGTTTTTGATTATACCGTTTGTAGCAGCGATTCAGGCTTTGATTGTTGGATTATTAGGAAGATAAATTTAGAGTTGCATAAACAATTTAATAATTTGATAAGAGATACCATAAGAACAGTAAATCAAATCGGTTTACTGTTTTTTCTTTGCTCAAAATTAGAAAGAAAGGAAAACAGAAAATGAAAAACATAGATGAAAAAATTTTAATGGCAGAAGAAGAAATCAAGCAGTTACAAAACAAAAGAAAAAAGCTCATCAATCAACAGAAACAGGAAGAACGAAAGAAAAGAGATAGGCGGCTTTATGAAAAAGGAGCAGTCTTTGAAAGTATCTTTACCGAAAGCAAGGATTTTACCAAAGATGAATTCTATCAGCTAATCACATTTCCAAATATCAAAGAAATAGTCAATCAAGAAGTCCTAAAAATCATAGAGAAGCGAGAACAAAGCGAAAACAAAATTACAGAAACACAAGAGGAAGTAATGGAAACAGAGGAATAGTCCCTTGTTTACAAGGGCGCACATATACACCTTAACAGGTGCGTGCGTTCTCCGAAGGCTCTTGCAGAGGGCATATCAGCTAACGCTGATACAGGGGAGCTACACTCCCCTACGGAAATACATTTCCTACCCCTTGTGTACTTCCCAAAAGAAATCGGATAAAAGCTATCCGATTTTTTTAGGAAGTCTTATCTATCGCCACCATATCCATATAAGAAAAAGAGAGGAGGTTTTTAGCTATGGCGATATACCATCTTTGCATAAAGATTATCTCAAGAGGAAAAGGCAAAAGTGCGGTAGCAGCTTCCGCCTATCGAAGTGGCGAAAAGATAAAAAACGAATATGACGGAATAGTCCATGACTTTACAAGAAAAGGCGGAATAGCACATACTGAAATCCTATTACCACAAAATGCACCACAGAAATTTTTAGATAGAGGAATATTGTGGAACAGCGTAGAGAAAATAGAAAAAAGTAAAAACTCACAGCTTGCAAGAGAAATAGAAATCGCCTTACCCAAAGAATTAAATAGGGGAAAACAGATAGAACTTGTGCGAGAGTATGTAAAAGAAAATTTTGTAAAAGTAGGTATGTGTGCCGACATTGCTTTACACGATAAAAATGACGGAAACCCACATGCACATAGGCTCTGCTCCTTCTGTTTATTCTTGATTTTATCCTTAGAAACAGAGTTCTTTGCCATTTCCTTGAACTTTTCAATATTCTTATGAATGGACTCCTTTCTTTCCGTTTTCTTTTCTGATTCGGAAAGAGCGTGCTTAAATGCTTTGTCCATTACTTTCATATCTTTGGCTTGGAAAAATACTGAGAATTTACCTGTTTCCTTATCTTTCATCACCGAAAACTTAACACCGTGTCTATTTAGCTCTTTTTTCAGTTCTTTCAGCTCCGCTTCTTCAACCGGAATTTCCTCAAGCTGTCCTTTTTTTACCATATCTTTTAGCTTTACTTCATTTCCGTTAGCATTAACCAGCTTTTCAAGTCCTCCAAGCTTTTCTGCTTCTTTCATCAATTTCTTTAATAAGTTCAGAATTAGCTTTCCTGTTACTTTGGCAGCTCTAACTTCCATATTCAGCGTTTTTCTTGCTATTTCTTCATTGATCAACTTCTCTCACCTCCATTCAGCAGTCTGTCCTTATTCCGATTCAGTTTGTCCTTTTGAATAACCTTTCTAAAATCTTCTCCTACAGCCATAACAGGAATACACATCTCTACGATTCGTGAATAAATCCTCTGATACTCCACACTTTCTGTGCAATTTAGAATTGTGTCATAAGAAAGATTAGTGGTAAAGATAGTCGGTTTCTGTTTTAAGTACCTGTTATTCACGATGTTATATACTTGCTCTTTGGCATAGCTTGTATCTCTTTCTATTCCTAAGTCATCCAAGATAAGAACGGAAGTATTTACAAGGGATTCAATATATACGTTCTTGTCAAAATCAAATCCTCCCTTTTGCAGCTCATTGATAATCTGTGCAAAATTTCTTATTTTAACGCCTATTTGATACTGTTCAATAAGGCTATTTGCAATGGAGCAGGCAAGATAGGTCTTTCCGCTACCTACTGAGCCATAAAAAAGAAGTCCGATATTTTCTTTTTTCATTTCCTCATAGTCTTTTACAAAGTTCTTTGCAATGATAAGGCTTTGGTTTTCTTCTCCCTGATAATTTTCAAATGTGTATGACCACTGAATAATCGAGTTAAAGCAGCTACTCTTTAATCGTTCAATCTCCATCTGCTTTTGTCTTTCTTTTTCTCTTGCCTCTCTATCTCTATCGCATTTGCAAGAAATCTTAAATATCATCTTGTTATCAAAGAACTCCATCACTTTTCCGTCTTTTCTTTCATGGCAAACTTTACAAAATGCGTGTCCATCCTTGATATATTCTTTTTCAGGATCGTAAGAATACTCTACATCTTCTATCATTACTTTTTCTAATTCTTTCATCATAGGTGTTCTCCTTTATCATATTCTTCCCATGTCGGGATATTTGATGTTTTCACTTCTTTACTTCTTCCCTGATCTTTATAAAACCAAGAAAGGATTGTCGCTTTATGGTCTTTATAGGTCTTTCCGGTGCTTTTGATATATGCTGATAGTCTTTCAATGTAATTATCAAGCTGTGAGTTCATTATGATTTGTAAATCGGATATATCTTCAGCAGCTAAAAATACATTTTGAAATGTTCCAAGTCCGTTTACACCAAAACTATATTCTCTCTTACTATACTTACTCTTATTATTCTCTATATAGTTACGGTCAACATTTTTAACCTCTTGAAGTTCATTTTCTTTACTTCTGAGGTCAACATCTTTTACTTCTGAAGTAAAGTTTTTTAACTTCTGAAAGTCATTTTCTTTTACCTGAAATACACTCATGAAATCTTTGACATATATGATATTCGGTTTACCAAGTCCAAGCCTTACTCTTTCAATCAGTCCTATCCCTTTTTTGCTGTCTAACTCATCTAATGTTTTTATGGCAGTAGGCTTTGAAATATTTCTTCTTTTCATAATTTCCTCTACTGTGAAATAGATAAATACTCTACCTTCCTTGTCTATCCAGTTATTCTTAAAGGACATTCCTGTTCGTTTCAAAAGCATAGAATAAAGGATAATTGCTTCAGCAGACAGTCCCTTAAATTCTTCTCCGTCTACCAATATTTCAGGTACTTTTAGAAAGTTAAATCTTTCTGCTTCTCTGTTATAGAAATAGTCAAAGTCCATCGCTTTACCTCCTTTCCTTAAAATTTTGCAAAGAAAAAGACGATAGTTTTCTTCTATCGCCTTTGGTAACCATTTTTATGAAATTTTTTATATTGATTTTATTGCTTCATTGATACCTTTAAGAAATGCTATAACTGTTGCTCCAACCATTGGTATTCCATATGGACTAACTAAGAATCCAATAATCAATGCTTCAATACCTAGTGATACATCTTTCTGCATAAACGAGCCTATTGCAGCAACTATACACATCAGCATTAAGAAATACAGAATAGTTGTTCCTATGCCAAGTATAAATGTCAGAAATGCTGTGAGGATACTCAGCAGCAAGCTGATTGGAAACAAGATTATTTTTACTATCCACCTAATCATTTCTTATTCCTCACTTCCCAATTCATTCCTTGTGTCTCCACACACCATATCAATGCAAACATTCACATCTATATAATTTTTTAGGACTTTTTTTCGTCCACCTTCGCCATCTTCTACAAATACATAATGCTTGTAAAACTGCTTAAAATGCAGGATTTTCACGATTTCACTCTTTGTATCAACGCTATGCACTCCACATGCCCCGTATGTGGGAACATATCCACTGGGGTTCCTTTTACATACTCATATCCCTTTTCAACCAAATATTTAATGTCTCTGCTCATTGTTGCAGGATTACACGATATATAAACAATTCTATCAGCTTCGGTATCTACGACTGCCTTTAGCAAAACTTCGTCGCAGCCTTTTCTCGGTGGGTCTAGGATTACAACATCTGCCTTTTCGATTTTGCCTTCTTCTCTTAGCTTTGGTAACTCTTCTTCTGCCTTGCCGGTGTAGTATATGGCGTTTACGATCCCATTTATTACTGCGTTTCTGTTTGCATTTAGGACGGCTTCTTTGACTAACTCTATGCCTATTACTTTTCCGGCTCCGGCTCTCGCCATGAACAGCCCTATGGTTCCGACTCCGCAGTAGAGGTCGAGAACTGTTTCCCCACCCTTTATTCCAGCATACTCTACGGCCTTTTCGTAAAGGTGTTCTGCCTGCACCGGATTTACCTGATAGAATGAGTATGGTGAGATTTCGAATCTAAGACCTAACATCTCGTCTTCTATCACATGCCTTCCTGCGATGATTTCTGCACGGTTTAGGTGCTGCTTTGATGGCTTATTATCGGATACGTCTAGGGCCACCGATGAAAGATAGTATTCGAATCCGTCATCAAAGCCAGGAATAGCATTTATCCTATCGTCCACTGTATATATGAAACTCTCTAGGTCCACATCCTTTTCTTCCACGGTCGGAACGACCATAACTTCGCCGCTTGTGAACGAGGTTTTTACAACTAGATTTTTTATCTTTTTAGCATCCTCGCACTCATCAAAGCTATCTCTAAGCGCATCTGCTACCGCTACCACCGGTTCACTCTGAAGCCTGCACTCGTGGCAGTCTATAACCTTATGGCTCATGCGCCCTAAAAAGCCCACTGAACGGGTTTTAGGGTAAATCGCAAGCCTTGCCTTATTTCTGTAGAAATAAGGCTCAGACATCGAGATTATCGGTTCTAGCTCAGGGCTTTCTATGCCGCCTATGCGCTCGAGAACATCGCGGACATGTCTTTCCTTGAGCTCTAGTTGCTTTTCGTATTTCAGCTTTCCAAAGGAGCAGCCTCCACACTCATCTATGTAAGGACAGACATCATCCAGTCTGTACTCTGATGACTCGAGAAATTCCTCAACCCTAGCGAGTGCATAGCGCTTCTTTATCTTTGTAAGCCTTGCACTGACCCTGTCTCCGACTACACAGCCTTCGGCAAAGACAATAAGGCCATCGCAGCTAGCGATGCCCCTACCGTCCTGACTTTGATCTTTGATTGTAAGCTCTACTAATTGATTCTTTTCCATTTGTTATTCCACAAAATTCAAAAGTTCATCGACTGAAAGTCTTGCCGGTGCCGGGTTATCTGTTTCGTGATATCCCATGGCGATTATTGCTACAACCTCCTTGTCCTCTGGAAGGCCAAGGATTTCTCTAATCATATCGTAGTCTGCGTATCCTAGGATTACTGTTCCCACACCATATGTGTGCGCAGCTAGGCAGAAGGCCTCTGCAGAGATTCCTGCATCAAACATTTCCCAGCCGTCCTTCTTTGGTGTCGAGTAGCTGCCGTCAGGCTCAAAGCCGCTCTTTCCCTTTACGATTGACTGCACCGCTATTGCAGGAGCTCGCTTGATTGTCTTCTCGTTGAAGGTGAAACCGAGAACCGCCTCTTCAGCGATTTTAGCTTTGATGGTCTCGTTCTCAACAATGGTGTACCTTGTAATCTGAGTGTTCTTCCAAGATGGTGCAAAAGCTGCAGACTCGATAATCTTTTCGATAGTCTCCCTTGAGATGCTCTCCTCCTTATACTTACGAACACTTCGCCTTGATTTTATACATTCTAAAGCTTCCATTTATCTATCTCCCTTATGTAAACTGCTTATTTAATCGTCCAAAACATTATACATTCTATATCACAAAATAGCAAAAGGAGATAACCTAAGCTACCTCCCTATCTCTTAATTTTTTCTACTCTTATGCCTCTTATGACACTTCAGCTTATCCGCCACTGAGCTGCATATATACCTGTCCGCGGAAAGAGCGTGATAACCAACGTCTTTGGTGGAGCCAAGCTGAACTGCGTATATATACCTGTCCGCGGTCGTGACTCATCTGATAACTTAAGAGTATTTGCCGCTTGTCTGCAGCCAATCTCTAACTCATATCTAACTTATCTTTAGTCTATCTTTCGCTGTAGTGGTGGGCATCCTCAAGAACCATGTCCTTAACCTTGATTAGCCTGATTGTGTTGTCCCTTGCAGTCTCCTCAAGCTTCATCGAAATATATTTGATATTCTTCTGAGCCTCAGGGATAATTACATGCTCAAGCGCATTTACACGTCTTCTAGTCTTCTCAATCTCGGCAGCCATGAGCTTGCAAGCCTTTTCCTTTTCGGCGAGCAAAATCATGTCGTCTCTGATATCGGCAAGCGATTTGATTGCTCCGTCTAGATCCGAAGAAGTGAAGGCATATCCGTATGAGTAGATATCCGCCTCACTTGCGGTCTTAGTCTTTACATCAAAGACAGGAATGTTAACGCTCATGACGTTCTTTGTGCTTACGCCCAGCGTAACCTTCTGCTTAGCAGCCATCAAAGCGGTGTTAAGAGTTTCGGCGTCCATGCCGGCCTTGGCAACAACGAAGTTGATGTTAGCCTGACGTATACCCTCTTCGACATGCTTTCTGAGCTCCATATTCTCACGAACCATGATGAGGAATTGACGCATCAGCTCGTCCCTCTTGTCTTTGAGAAGCTTGTGACCCTTGCGGGCAACGGCCAGCTTATCTTTGATTCTGGAGAGCTCCATACGAGTAGGAATTATTTGACTTGATGCCATATCACGCCTCCTTATCCTTACTTCGCCTCATAATACATATCGAGCCACTTATCACTTATTCTCTTGAGCTCGCTTCGAGGAAGAATTCTCAAAAGTTCCCAACCGATGTCCAAAGTCTCCTCAATAGTTCTCTCAGTATTATAACCCTGATTTACATATTTCTCTTCAAACTCGTCTGCAAACTTGGCATACTTCAAATCGATTTCCGTCAAAGCAGCTTCACCGAGGATGGTCATAAGCTCCTTCGCATCCTTACCTCTAGCATAAGCGGCAAACAGCTGGTTCATCGTGTTAGCGTGGTCGCCTCTCGTCTTTCCTTCACCGATGCCTTTGTCCTTAAGTCTCGATAGAGACGGAAGAACGTTGATAGGTGGTTTAACCCCCTTGCGATAAAGGTCTCTGGAAAGAATGATCTGTCCCTCTGTGATGTATCCGGTAAGGTCAGGAATTGGGTGAGTCTTGTCATCCTCAGGCATTGAAAGGATTGGAATCATGGTGATTGAACCGTTCTTGCCATACTGTCTTCCTGCTCTCTCATATATCGTAGCAAAGTCGGTGTACATATATCCCGGATATCCTCTTCTCGCTGCAACTTCCTTACGAGCAGCCGATACCTCTCTCAAAGCATCAGCGTAGTTTGTGATATCCGTCAAAATTACCAAGACATGCATGTTGCAGTCAAAAGCCAGATACTCAGCTGCAGTTAGTGCCATTCTTGGTGTCGAGATTCTCTCAACCGCAGGATCATTTGCAAGGTTTACAAACATTACGGTTCTATCTATCGCACCGGTTTCTTTGAAGGATTCAACGAAGAAGTTCGACTCCTCAAAAGTGATACCCATGGCAGCAAATACTACTGCAAACTTCTCGTTCGTGCCGCGAACCTTAGCCTGCTTTGCAATCTGTGCCGCGAGGTTTGCGTGTGGAAGACCTGAAGCCGAGAAAATAGGCAGCTTCTGTCCTCTAACTAGAGTGTTAAGGCCGTCTATAGCCGATACACCTGTCTGAATGAATTCGGCAGGGTAAACGCGGGCAGCCGGATTCATAGGCAGGCCGTTTATGTCTCTTCTCTCTACGGGAAGAATCTCGGGACCTCCGTCCTTTGGTCGTCCCATTCCGTCAAAAACTCTTCCCAGCATATCCTCAGATACACCAAGTTCGAGGCTCTTGCCCAAAAACCTGACCTTACTGTCACTGAGGTTTATACCTGCGGAGTTCTCAAAGAGCTGAACTACCGCTGTGTCTCCGTTTATCTCGAGAACCTTGCAGCGACGTCTTTCACCGTCTGCAAGTTCGATTTCACCAAGCTCATCGTATTTTACATTCTCAACGCCGCGGACCATCATCAAAGGACCTGCGACCTCTTGAATAGTTCTATATTCCTTTGGCATTATTTAGTCCTCCTTCTTCAGTGCTTCAGCAACTTCTCCGTCGAGCAAGTCGTTGATTCTTGTAAATTCATCTTCTATCTTATCTTCAGGTGTATATTTGAACCTTCCGATAGGCTCTCTTGAAGGCATGGCGATAAGATCTTCCACATTTGCACCTTTCTCAAGTGCAAGCTTAGCCTTTTCGTAGAAGCTCATAACCAGTCTCATCATCAGATACTGCTTGCGAAGTGATGAATATGTATCAACCTCGTCAAAGCTGTTCTGGTTTAGGAAGTCCTCCCTGATAGACTTGGCAGCTTCCATCTTGAGTCTGTCGGCAGGCGAAAGCGCATCCATACCTACCATCTGAACGATTTCATTCAGCTTTGATTCGTCCTGAAGAAGCGACATCATTTCCTGACGAGCGTTCATCCAACCCGGCTCGACTTCTTCATTAAACCATTTTTCCATGCTGTCCAGATATAGAGAGTAGCTTGTCAGCCAGTTGATTGCAGGGAAGTGTCTCTGGTATGCGAGATTTGAATCAAGACCCCAGAACACCTTTACAATTCTGAGCGTTGCCTGTGATACCGGCTCGGAAATATCTCCACCCTGTGGTGAAACCGCACCGATTACAGAAAGAGCACCATCTCTTCCGTCTTTACCAAGTGCGATAACATGACCGGCTCTCTCGTAGAACTGTGCAAGACGGCTTCCCAGGTATGCAGGGTAACCTTCTTCACCGGGCATTTCCTCAAGTCTTCCGGACATCTCACGAAGAGCCTCTGCCCATCTTGATGTTGAGTCAGCCATCAAAGCTACTGAGTATCCCATATCTCTGAAGTACTCAGCGATGGTAATACCTGTATAAATTGACGCCTCACGCGCAGCAACCGGCATATCCGATGTATTTGCGATGAGAACTGTTCTTTCCATCAAAGAACGACCTGTCTTTGGATCGACAAGAGCCGGGAACTCGTTAAGTACATCTGTCATCTCGTTTCCACGCTCTCCGCATCCGATATATACGACGATGTCAGCCTCAGCCCATTTTGCAAGCTGGTGCTGGATAACCGTCTTTCCTGAACCGAATGGTCCTGGGACCGCCGCTGTACCTCCCTTTGCGATAGGGAAGAAAGCATCGATAACACGCTGCCCTGTAATCAAAGGCTTGTCAGGTCTAAGCTTCTCAGTGTAAGGCCTGCTCTTTCTAACCGGCCATCTCTGCATGAGCTGAATCTCTCTGTCGCCTTTTTCCGTTTCAATTACAGCAATTGTTTCCGTAACTGTGAACTCGCCTGACTTAAGTTCCTTTACCTTACCCTTTACATCAGGTGGAACCATTATCTTCTGCTCTACAACATCTGTCTCCTGAACTGTACCGAGCACGTCACCGCCACTCACCTCTTCACCGATTTCAGCTGTTGGAACAAAGCTCCATTTTTTTTCTCTGTCGAGCGAATCAACGTGTATTCCTCTCTTTAGGTTGTTACCACAGACCTTCATAATAGCATCGAGCGGTCTTTGAATACCGTCGTAGATGCTTGTTATAAGTCCGGGACCAAGTTCAACCGACATAGGTACACCGGTTGAAACTACCGGTTCTCCCGGTCCTAGACCCGAAGTCTCCTCGTATACCTGAATCGATGCCTCGTCTTCGTGCATCTCTATAATCTCGCCCGTTAGCATCTGGTCGCTTACATGCACAACGTCAAACATGTTTGCATCGCGCATGCCTGTAGCTATTACTAAGGGGCCTGCTACTTTTTTAATCGTACCTTTACTATTCATGTACTATACTGCCTCCTGATATCAGTTATCGTGTGAAAACAAAATATCCGATCCTACCGCTCTCTCAACGGATTTCTTTACTTCGGCTATTCCTGCTCCGGTGTTTCCGTGTGTGCCCGGTATCTCTATGATTGCCGGCACAATCTTGTCCTGATATTTTGCAATTTCTTCTTTTAAATCTGCCGCCAAGACTTCCGTAATATAGATTATTCCATATCCCTGCTCGGCAAGCTCTGACAGCTTATGCTTTGCCTCGTTGGACTCTGCTACCGGTATAGTATCAAAGCCCAAAGCCGCAAATCCGTAAATGCTGTCATAATCTCCTATTACAGCAATATCACGCATACATTTCCCTTACTCTTTCCCTGATTGACTCTTCAGAAAGATTGTTTTGCTTTCCTGTGAGTATGATTCTAATTGTCTTTATTTCATTCTGTCTTGCAATTACATAGGCAAATATTGGACCTAGTGTAAATGCATTGTATTTTTGCGGTTTCATAGCCCTTATTATGCGATTATCACACCAGCACTCGAATATGGATTGTGAGCTCTTCAGTGCATCTACTCCATCTCGATACAGCGTTGTCGCAAGATATGCAGCTATCTCATCCTTACCTGCTATCGCAGCTTTTATGAGTGCATCTGTATTTATTGAATCGCAGCTTGACATCGCCCTCTTCATAAAATCAGCGCTTTTTCCTGTCAGCTGAGCTCTCACGGCAATCTTGATGTTCGCCACTGCAACAACGGACTCTGCATAATCTTTGATGATATCAATCTTTGATCTATGTCCCGCGAGGTATATTGCCTCCATGCAATCCCTGTCAATTACGATATCGCAAAGCTGTCCGTCTCCTGTATGAACAAGGCTCTCGTAGGCTTCCTTCGCTACCTCCTGCATATCGCCAGGCAGGAGCTTATAGTTGCCCTCCTGAATAGCCGCTCTCATCTCCTCGCCGCTTGGATTCGTGTCGTAGTAGATGCTAATGCCCTTAGGACTGCTCACAGCCGCCTTCACCGCAGCCTTTAGATTGTGATATAGCTTTGGAATACTCAAAACAGCAAATTGTCTCAAATCGATTTTGAACTCCTTTATCAAAGCCCAAATCTTGTCTTCTTCTGCTGCAAGGATTCTCTCACCGTCACCCTTTGAGTCTGAGCTTCCCCAAGACCTTTCCTCAAGAAATTGAATGCACTGCTCATAAGTGCCGAGTGAGATAAGCTGCTCGATATCTGTATCCTTCAGGAGGGATGTCTCTAGCGCACGAATTCTCGCGACCTCGTAAACATAATTTTCTCCCATATTTTCTCCTTATAGCCTATTCTCACTGAAATAATAATTTCTGAACCAAGTCGGAAAGCTCTTCCTTCTTATCTTCAAAGATGGCTTCAAGTGTGCAGTTCTCTTCGATGCCGCCGTATGATAGTACAAATCCGCCCTCAATATCTATGGCATCCTTTGATACGCTCATCTTAGCCTGCCTGCCTTCTGCGATTACTTTGATCTTGTCCTCAAAGTCCTTAGGCATTCTGGCTAAGTCCTTTGATGATAGGGAAACGATGCCCTCGCCCTCGTGAATAGCCTTATCTGCTATCTTGAGAAGCAATTCAAAGTATTCCTCATCCGGCAATTCTCTGATTTGCGCCTTAGCCTTATCTATTACCTCAGCAATCAAAGTCTGCTTAGTCTCGAGCATCTTGCGACTGCGCTCAAGCTCCATAGATGACTTTGTTCTTTCTTTGATTTGTACAAGCTGAGCTTCAGTTTTTTGAGAGATTTCCGCACATTTCTTTTCGGCTTCCGCCTTATTTTGTTCTTCGATTTGCCTTGCCTTAGCCTTTGCTTCATCCATGGATGACTTTGCAGACTCGGTGGCTTCATCGAGAATGCTCTGTTTTATCTTATCTAATCCGGTCATTTTCTCTCTCCTTAACCTATGCTAAACAAATATACTATAGCTTGATATTTGATACTGATAGGATTGAGATAAGAAGTGCAAGGATTGCATATGTCTCTACCATTGCAGGGAATAACATAGCCTTACCGAACTGATCCGGCTTCTTTGCAACAATTCCGATTGATGCAACCGATGTCTTGCCCTGATGGAATGCAGATACCAGACCTACTATTGCTATTGGCATGCATGCAGCAAATAGCGTAAGACCTGTTCCTACGCTCATGCTTGTTACAGCTGTTCCACCTAGAATACCGATCTTTGATAGTGTGATAAAGGTTACGAGAAGTCCATAAATACCCTGTGTACCGGGAAGTAGCTGAAGGATAAGTACCTTAGCGAACTGATTAGGATCCTCGCTTACTACTCCCGCTGCTGCCTGACCTGCTTTTCCTACACCCCATGCAGATCCCATACCTGCTAAAATTGTTGCGAGTGCTGCTCCAAAGATTGCAATTGCAAAACCCATACTAATTTCCATGTTTTCTTCCTCCTATGAATTATTTTATCTCTATATACTTACTTTCTGTTGTTAACGGTTCAAATGGCTTTCCTCCGGCCTCATAGAACTTGCCGAAGAATTCGACAAACTGAAGCCTGTTCGTATGGACGTATGCGCCGAGCACATTGATTGCCATATTCATTGCGTGTCCAAAGATGAACACTACTGTAAATATAATTGCTCCAAGGACTCCTCCGCCGACCATGCTACCCATCATGTTGATAACGCTGGCGATTACACCTGTTGCAAGTCCTAGTGCAAGAAGTCTGGAATACGATAGCACATCGCTGAGCCAACCTGTGACTCCATATATGTCATACGCACCCAGTGCTATTCTGAGAGCCACATTCTTGTGTCCTCTACCTGACATAAGCAAAATTCCCAGCATTCCTGCGATTGTGAGTACCTTTGATATCATTACCACTGCTGCCGGGAACTTGATTGTCATCTGAGAAATCGATGCGAATATATCTGTTGGTAGCAGTAACAGTATAAGTCCGATTAGGAACATATACCAAAATACTACATCGCAGATACAGTCGACGACCTTGCCTTCCTTGAGTTCCTGAAAGCCTTTAATCGCAAGTCCTGCAAAGAGATGAATTACACCAAACAGCATACACCAGATCAAAAGTCTCATCGGATTATCAAGTGGAGCAAACCATAGCGGTTTAATTGTAAAATCCTTGTTGAAGAAGGTCTTTGCAATCACCGTAGGTGCATCCCCGAAATACCCTCCGAACATCACTCCCCAAAACAGTGTTGAAAGTCCACAGAAGCCGAACAGTTTGAGCATCTTCTTCATTCCGTCTTCCATCTTCGGGAACTTCTTCAGTACTATGAAACAACCGATTGACATCAGAAGTCCATAGGCCGCGTCCGAAAGCATCATTCCAAAGAAGAACACGTAGAAATAGGACATTACCTTCGTCGGATCTATATCTCTGAGTTTTGGAAGTCCGTATGATTCCAGCACTCCCTCGGCACTCGATGAGAACGCGTTGTTTTTCAGCACAGTCGGTGCCTCATCATCATCCGTTACATCTGCAAGCTCAATTACACAGTCAAAGCTTCCTTCTAGGAGTTCCTTAACTCTTGAAGCCTTGTCCTTCGGTATGAAGCCTGTCATTACGAAAGTTCTCTCTGACTGCTTCAGTTCTCCGCTAACCTCGACATTCTTCAGCCTCATTCTGAAGTAATCTCCGGCTTCTCTGAGCTTGTCTCTTTTCTCTGCCGATTCTATAATCCTATTCCCAAGCTCTATATTTGCCTGATTAGTTGAATCAATGTCAGTTTCAAGCTTTTCGATTTGCTCTTTTGGCGTCTTATCATAGCCTAGTGAGCTCTTTGCAAAACCTCCGCTTCTTAGCGCATCTTCTACCTTACCTGAAATATCCTTCTTCGCTATTACCACTATATAGCTGGCATCTGAGTCCATACAGACAACTTCCAAATCGATGTTTATATCTTCATCGCATTTCTTCTGTACGAGCTCGTGTATTTTTGCCTCGTCCATATCAGGCGGCATGGTTCCTATCAAAATCTTAGTTTTCTTTGTCTCTGTCAAATCAAAAGGTATATCAAGTTCCTGCCAAGGTTTTAGCCCCTCAATTTTCTCGTTAAGCTTTGATACGAGAGCTTTGTTTTCGGTATATTCCTTGGACCATTTGATCACCTGATCTGCAAGCTCTGTAATCGCTTCCGCATTCTGCATATCATGCGTCAACTTTTCTTTATCTATCAAAGGCTTGCCTTCAAGTGAACTGAACATTCCCTTTGTCTCCGGAGAGAAAGTATCCATCACATCAAGTGCCTGTTCAGTTAAGCTTAGCTTCTTGCTAAGTTCTCTGCTGAGTTCCTTTGTATTCGTCGTTACAAAGCCGTCAAGCGCTTTTAGTGATTTATCATCACTTAGCTCTATAGTGCCGAGCGTTTGGATTTTTTCCAGGATTTCTTGCCTATCTTTTTTCAATGCGCAGATACCGATTTTTTGCATCTGCAATACTGCCATACTTCATTCTCCTTCCCGAAAATATATTTTCAAAATAAATAATAATCGACCGTGCACAGTTAAATTAAGTGCTTGCCATAAACCGAGTTTCCTTTGTTTTCCGCTACATTCGCCTTAATATCTAAGCATCTCTGCGGCTATAATCTCGATTCACACGCACCTTATTCAACTTACTACTGCGTCGATTATCTTTTGAATTGCGTTTTTTTCTTTGCGTTTAGCATCCTGTCTGAGTTCTTCAAGTTCGGATTCCAATCCCTTAAGCGACTCTCGTCTCTGTTCCTCTGCCTCCTGCTGAGCGGCTTTAATCCTCTCATCAGACTCGGATTTTGCTTGCGAAATCTCCTGCTCACACTTTGAAGAACTTTCGCTCTTTGTTCTTTCAATCAGTTCTAACTCGGAAGCCTTTCCATCCGCAATGATTTTATCAGCCTCCAGCTCGACTTTATGGATTGCTTTGATTGTATCGCTTACCATTTAATGTCCTCCTAAATTAACTGAATCATACCCAAATTATAACGTACATGTATACAATTATCAAATAAATATGAATAATTATTACTTTGATTCCTGCATGCATTTCCTAACTTGGATAAGATACTATAATCATACCCATTTTTTATGCATTTTACACTATCATTTAT
Source organism: [Eubacterium] infirmum (assembly GCA_900450455.1). Classification (GTDB taxonomy): domain Bacteria; phylum Bacillota; class Clostridia; order Peptostreptococcales; family Anaerovoracaceae; genus Eubacterium_B; species Eubacterium_B infirmum. The sequence goes on along the minus strand of UGGN01000002.1, from coordinate 44,184 downwards.
TTAAGTGAAAGCTCCGTATTAAATCGATCGACAATTACAGGATATTCTATTAATACAGCACAATTCTACTGTGAATCCTTAATTAAGACCTATAGATTTCTGATAATATATCAAAATAACAGAAGCTATGAAACTAAGTATATATTGTTTTATATTTGTGTTTAATATATAATTAATACGAAATATAAATATAATCTAAAAATGGCAACATAAAAATTTATATTTATCTGATCAAGTAATTTGAAAAGCGATTTATGAGAAAGGATGTTTAACATGAAGGATCTAAAAAAACACTTGTTAAGTATCGCATTGAGCTTAACGCTGGTCTTTTCAGCCATACCGGCAGCAACGGTGCATGCTGATGACAATTCGCCTTTACCGGGAGCGGGAACAACTGCTGTAAGCAAAACCCCTGACGGTTGGAACGACTTAAGAGCTGCTCTTTCAATGCTTCTGGGATTTTCATTTGATAATGAAGAGGAAGCTAAGGCTGAGTACGAGAAACTCACAAGATTGGATGGAGATATTCTGCTAGGCACAGATACGCAGCATAACGAAATCAAGACTGTAAATATCAATGATACTATGAATTTTACCGGAACCCTAAATGTTGATGTTATTAAAAAGGCAGTAGGTATGGTAACCCCGGGAGTTGGAGCTTTCGCAAAGCTTGATGGCGTTAGCAGTCAGTTTATGGCTGAATTTGTTATTCCGGACGGAATGATTTACAGCAAAGAACTCACCAAAGATAATGTGAAGCTTAAAAATGCTCAAGATATATTTGAGGTGACGGATGTAAAGGTAGAGGGTCAAAAAGTTACGGTAATGATGGAATTTGTTGATCCTGTACTAAAGAAAGCAAAGAAAGAAAACAAACCGTATATCGTCAAGGATTTAAATAATGCTCTAAACAAGGTTGAAGGTCAACTGGAGGTTACTATTCCGGGAGTTAAGTTTGACAAAACGAAGGTTAAAGTCGGAGATGTTCTGACTGTAAAGGGAACACTATCCGGAAATTATAAAATGGAAAAGCTTGTTACCGCTCATTATGACCCTAGAATGAGAACCTTACGAGACGAATATTTAAAAGATCCGTCAAAAGTCGATAAGTTCAAAAACATTATGCCTGCTGAATACCAGGAGTATCAAGCTCAAGTGAAAAAGCTCACTCAAGCTGTAGAAGATATTCAAAAACTCGCTGATGAAGTAAAGGCATTGAGGGATGAATTTAATAAGTTTGTTGCTGATAACAGAGAGGTAATTGACAGGTATCTTAATAATGATCCTTATGACAAAACTCTCGATGAAAATTATTCTGACGAAAAGAATTTTGAATTTCCTACAGGTGAACCTTTTAAGATGATGACTGAGAGACTCTATAACAGAGCTTATCAGCACGACGGGCATTCTGACGTGGATTACGGCAATAAGGCAGCAAACAAACCTGCAAAGGCATATTCTCTATATGGAGAGATTAATTTATTAAGCAATAATATCGCGAAAGTTCCAAAATTATATAAGTATTGGAGCAGAAATATAAGCGATGAACAAAAGGCTAAAGATAAACCCGTAATAGACAAGCTCGAAGAGATGTTAAAGCGCGCGCGCGAATTTGGAAGCACGGATAAAGGAAGATTATATGAGATCTCAATGCGAGAATTTGAAGCACGCAATTCCATAGTAGAGACGTACATTGACGGATTCGCATTACAAGAGCTTCTGACAAATCCTCAATATGGTGGGATAAGATATGATAATGTCGGTGCTTCAGAATATACTATGATGTTTATGGGATGGGATGCGGTTCAATCGGAAGCCGGAAGAGATTCCATTCTTGAAAACGATGCGAACGCAGATAAAAAAGCTATACAACTTACATTAAAAGTAACTGATGATAAAGTAAAAACTCCGGGTGCAACTAATAATAAGAAAGTTAAGAAGGCGCCGGAAACAGGCGACATAACAAATCTGCCCCTGTATGCATCGGTAATATTGCTTGCAGCAGGCAGCGTAATCGCTTTAAGTGTTATCAAGAGAAGAAAAGTAAGATAGGTTTACAGTACAAAAGCGTTAAAAACGATACATAATATATATAATAAAAACACGTGTAAAAACCGATACTACCGTTGAAACAACAGTAGTATCGGTTTAATTTTGAGTTTATTTCATTTGCTTAATTACCCATCCTATATATGACAGGAACAGTGTCATTCAGCGTATTTGTTTTAATCAATTTTACGTCGCTTAGCGAAAATTGTTGTGAGCAGCGCTATAGATAAAATGCATAGCGTACTCCATTTTACTATTCCTGATATATCTGACGTGTTAGGGCGCTTAGGCTTATCTTTAGGAGGATTTACAGGTGGCTTTCGCGGAATCTTCTTATTCACAACCTCAAAACTGATAAGTTGGTCATTTTTCTTTATTTCAACCTGATAAACTTCCTTACTTGCCTCATAGCCGTCAAGGCCCTTGCTTTCAATAATCTCATAGCTTCCATATGCAACATTCTTGAATTGAGCATATCCGGATTCATCAGTCACCGACTTTGCTATTATGCGATTATCCTGTCTAAGCGTAAATTCCACTCCCTGCAAGGAATTTCCCTTTTCATCGACTTTATGAACTTTGATATTTCCTTTAATTTTTGTATCCACAAAGTCTATGCGGTACTCAGCTGTAGAGCTGTTTACATATATTTTCTTTCCTTCGACATTGTCGTTGTTATATGATGGAGCTGCTGAAGTTTCCTTTACTATATATTGTCCGAATCCAAGTCTCTTAAATACATATTCACCGCTTCCGTCTGTCTTGCATTCTCCAACCTTTACTTCCTTTTCCTTGCCGTTTACAGTCTCTATTTTGTAAAGAGCAAACTCAACATCTTTTAGTCTCTCAGTCTTGTTACCGTCCTTACCGGTCTTTGTTATCTTTATATCGTTATATCCGATAAGTGCTGCATTTTGAACAGATTTCTTTTGAACCGGATTTAGACTGAAGTTGCTTGACAGCGCAGATTTTCCGTCAGCCGAAACACTTTCCGGCAATATAGAATTTCCGGACTTTTGGGTAACATCAACATCGGAGACTCCATGACCTATAGTCGCCTTTTTATTAAATTCTTCATTTTTGTTATTGCCATCCAATGAGAATTTAACAGTATAATCACCGCGGTTATATACCATTGCTTTATAATTACCTTCGGAGTCAGTCACTGCTGTTATAGGAGTATTATGACCGTCCGGAATAACCGCAGTTTCCCCGGTATTTTTATTTATCAAGCTTATACTTACATTTTTTGCCGGTTTATCATCGGAATCAAAGATTCCGTTACCGTTAAGATCATAGTAAACCTTACCGCTGATTCCATATTTTACAAAGTTTACTTTCGCACTGTTGCCTTCGAGGTAATCAACATCATTTGTTGATATCGCTGCTGTATTGAATCCGCTGTCACTTCCTTCAGATTTAAATCAAACGGAATTCGTGACGGTATGGCAACAATCATCTCTCTCTTTGAAACGATTTCCTTGCCGTTTTTAAGCACTAATTTGAAAGATTTCACTTTGCTGAAATCACTTATTTGGGCTTTTGTCAACCACTCTCCGTCTCTTACACTTGCCAAGTCCTTACCTTGTGGAGAAAGTTGATAGAAAACATCGAAAAACTCCATCACTTCAGCATTCGGAGCATAATCTTCTATCGCCATACGAAGTGGAGTTGAAAAGCCTGAACCTCTTGGTAAATATTTATGTTCATCATTTTCGACAATTGAGTGGTCTCCTTTTGCCGGCATGGTATCAATCATGCTGAACTTCTTTACCGGATGTATTGTTTGATTATATATGGAAATATTATAATCGATATTCCCGCCAAGATCACCACTTGCTCCAAGAGCTGTGGAAGTGTCATCCGCCAGTTTGACGTACTTGTTCATTATCAATTCATATGGCGGTATGAAGTTCAATATGCTTTTCATCTGTGTAAATGTCTCATTCGTATTGCCGTCGTTATCCAAATCAAGCTTATCTACATACTTCATTTCATCCTTATATGGGCTGATGTAATCATTGTCGTCATATATATAATAGTTTTCTACAATTCCCTCACCGTGTCTTACCTGTTTGGTCGCCACAATATTGAGTTTTACCCTTCGGGTTTCCTTACAATTGACGTCTCCATAATCAACTATAACAGCGGTTCGACCGGTATTTTTATAGTTTTCTATGACTTTTATCTTTGAAGCATCAAAATCCCTCCAAGGATCAAAGCCTCCATGCCCATCACCAATCTGTGCATCTTTAAACAACGGTAAAGCATTTCCTTTTTCATCCTTGCCGCAGGTGTATCCGGGCGGCAGAAGCGTAACGGACTTTACATTTTTGGCAATCTTATATGCGCCCCAATTTCCTTTTGTCATATCCGGACCCACTATATATGAGGTTTGAGTACCACCGGATTCGTATACAACATTTTGATTCGGATTTTGTTCAGCTGAAGCAAGCGGATAGGTAGGAATTAGATTGAGATAGCCTTCTTTTCCGCCTTTAGCATCATTGTATACGGTTTTTGCCATATTTACACCCTTAAACGTTGCCGTAATACTCGAATGACCGCTGTATGTCTGCTTATTTCCGTTTTCCTTATTATTCCATTTGGCTTTTTCAGCAGACATCAAATCTACATAATCATAAATAGATAAATGGACATTATCCAGCTCCAGCGGCGTATCAAAGACGAGTTTAAGAGCTACAAATTTTCTGTCGGGATCTTTTATCTTTACATAGGATTCCTTTTCTCCGTGAGCTTCGTGCTGTGTTTTGATATTTCTTGCAAGTTTGGTCAAATTTCCATCCTTGTCTACACCATAGAGTGTATTAGGCGTTTTAGAGAAATTCTCATTGGCCTTTTTAACTAATTCAGCCCATCCCTCAGGAGTAACTGCCGGTACAAAACCTTCAACTGAGTAACCGACAAAATGCACACGATCATCGTCTATAGCAGTCGTTATATCATATATTTGTGCTATGCGACCGCCTTTGGGTTCGTTAGGCCCTTTTCCGTTATTTAGGGCAGTAATATTCGTCAAATATCGCATCCCGAGCTCTGTAAATTCAGTATTACCTACAAAATAACGGCCATCCTTCATGTAGTAGTAGTTGTGCGCTCTATCAACAGGATGCACACTGGGATCGGTATTATATTTAAAAAGATCATGCCCTGATTTATATATCTGAACAGTTCCACCTTCCGAAAAAGGTATAGCCTCGAATTTCAAATTTACTTCACGATCCGGAAGTCTATATTCTCCACTTTCGCCCTTGTTTACAGTATACTCAGCCCTCACCTTATATACTTTATTGATAGGCGCACCCTTGAAATTCATGCTAAATCTGCGTCCATATCCTTCGCCGTTTCCTACGTCCAAAAGCGTCGGCTTATTTTCCAACAGTCTTAGTGTATTCGTAGCCTTATCATACTTCCATCCATTATCATCCTTGGCACTGGCTTCAGGTGGAAGATATATGACAAATTCAATATTTTTAGGATTCGGATGCCCCAAGCCTTTAATATCTCCGTTTTTCATGTCTAATCTTACGATAGTTGCAAAAGAGTTGATTGGCACACCATTCACTGTATTAGTAACACCGGGATGATCATCTGAGGGTGATACACGATATACATATGACTTGTCTGAGGAATCATATTTTATTGTTTCTACAGCTCTAAGTTCTGAGTCCATCTTATGAACCTTTGACTTATATAAATGTTCAGCTGACTTCAATAGCTTGCCATCTCCATCAAAAAGTTCCGCTTTGACTTTTACCTCTTCATTTTCATTGGTTGTAGCCGAATCAAAAGTAAACGGCAACGCATACGTTCCTGCATTCGCACCCGTCAAAGGATCAAAGGTATAGGTCATATACCAATTATTGGCGTCCTCTGTTTTTTCATTCAATTTGGCATTAACTGAATCAGTAAATTTGAGCGAATTTTTAATTCCGTCCGTTTTGGGAACCGTAATTCTGAGTTTTGCATTATATATGTTCACTCCATATCCTGATATTCCCATATCTACTGCTGCCCCAACCGGCTCATCCGTCCAAAATTCAGTCTTTGTCGTTTCAAAACCTCCGTTGTCCAAATAGCCTACTCGCAGATTAATCTTTTGGGTAGGGTCTTCTCTCAGAGTCGACTCAGTTCCGGCAATCGAAAACAATTCATTTTTGCTTGCAGGATTACTTACATAATTATTCTCATCTCCGTTTTTAATTTCACCTGCCTTGTTCTCATCTTTAGGCTTATCGATTTTGTCTTCTTTTATCTGCTGCTTCTCAGTCAGTTCCTCTGCCTGAGATTTTTCTTCCGCATATGAAGTTTTTACAAAGCCTATTGATATCATCTGTATCACCAATATACAGATGATTCCTACTGTAAACAGTTTCTTTGATACTTTCATAATTTCACCACCTTTATACAAAGTCTATACATTTCTATTTTAACAGAATATTTATATAAGTAAAGCCTTTATGCTCACAATTTTTATCAATCTTGGATATGATAGACAGTGCTGCCCATACTCTAATTACAAAGCTACCAAAGGTCATCCTGCTCATCCTCATAGCTATCCCAACCACTTGTAAAATTGAGTTCTCCACTTTCTAAATCCATGGCACAGTCATCTGAGACTCTAACATATAGATTTCCATCTGTTCTCCTCATTTGATTTTACTTTAAACATCTTTCACGCTCCTCGATTTGTTATACCAAAATTATACATATTAAGATCAAAATATGATATCCCAAAAATGCATACACAAAAAAGTACACAAAAAATAGTGTATGCTTTTGGCATACACCATTAGGAATCTATTTCCACTTATATGTATCTACTATGCTCTTCGCCGCTGTGTCTACATCCTCTGTGCCGCTGACGTTCGTCGCATACACCATAACATGACAATGGTCTCCCAGAATGTAGTACTGAGTGTTCGCCGTACCATCTGCAGTAAAATTATATACCAAAACAGTATAGCCTTCCTTGCTTGAGGTTCCGGAAGCGGTAACCTCTCCGCTCAGATGTCCTTTTAGCTGCATGTTCAGCTGCCAAAGTATCGATTCAGCAAGCGTCTGTGAATCATCCTTGGAGTAGTGATTTGTCATATATTGTACAGAAATGATGCCTGACGGATTGTCACTATCAGAGTTTTCCGGAATGAAAAACGGTTTTTCCGCAGTTGAATCACCTTCGTGTAGTTTCCATCCTTTGGGTATTACAAAGCTACCCTGTTCAAGTTTATATGTTTCTCCTGCCTTTTGGGCATTCTTATTCAATGTCTCCGTCTTTTTTTCCGTCTCCTGCTTAGTTGATTTGTCCGTGTCACTGTTATTACCGCATCCTACACAGAAAATCATAACTACCATCGAGATAAAAGCTATAACAGTAACTCCTCTAACTCTAAGTTTTCTTTTCATTGTTCTTTCTCCTCATATAATATGTTTTACCTACAGCTTTTTATATGAAAAATATTATACAATAATTTGTCCAACATTTGAGTTCATTATTTTTCTACAAAATCCTTCCCGCTTTATTTATCCAAGCATCCGTGCTCTTCCGCGAAAGAAAGTATCTTCTGTATTCGGCTATTGATTCCGGCTTTCTTGAGCGGCGGCGCACACAGCTCTCCGAGCTGTGTGAGGCTGGCGTCGGGGTTCTCGGCGCGGAGCCTTGCGGTTTCGCGCAGCCTCGGCGGCAGCTTGTCGAAAAGACCGCAGGCCTCGATAGCGCGGATGGCTGCAAGCTGCCGCTGCGCCGCGTCAAGAGCCCTGTCCATGTTCGCATTGTCGCAATTTGTAATGCGCACAGTGCGGTTCCTCATCTGCTTCTTTATCACTGTGTTGTCAAAGCTTAAAACGTGGCTATACGCCCCGATTATTGCGAGCATATCCCTTATATTTGAGAGGCTCTTGACATACACAATGTATTTTCCTCGCCTTTCCATCGTCTTTGCTGTCATTTCGACAAAACCATTGATTAACTTCTTTAGGTCGAGAGCCAATCTCTCGCTGTTACAAACGAACTCGAGGTGGTAGGTTTTGTCGGGGTTGTTTACCGAACCGCAGGCGAGGAAAACTCCCCTGAGATAAGATTTACGACAACACTTTGTCCTGACAACATCGTCGTAAATACCATCTGAAATAAAGTTGTTACCCTCTCTTACGAGCAGGATTCCCGTTTCACGCAGAATCTGCTCAGATCTTTCCTCAGGTCCTATGGTAAGAAGATAACTTCTCTGCTTGTTAAAACCTGAGCCTTCTCCAATTTCAAGCTTTGCATCGACCTTGAAATATTCTTTAATCAAACGCTTATAATGTCTTGCTACAGCCGGTATTTCAGTGGAAACAACTATCTTAAATTTTCCCGCTCCGGCAAGGCGAAGACTTCCGGAAACACGTAAAAAACCTGCCAATTCAGCAAGTTGGCAGCACTTTTTTTCTATCTCTGTTCTGGCAAGTTCATTCTTCACCTCTGTTGCGAAGCTCATAATCCCTTCTCCCTGCGCTCGGCTACGCGGTACAAGCGCAATTCTATTCCTTTATATTGCCCTCAGCAATGTGCCTATCTATTATCCCTTTAATCACTTCAAAGAGCCCATCGGAGCCCTGTCTCGTCTTCTCCTGCCTACGCATGATTTGCTCCTTGGTAACTCCGTGTTCCTTCCAGTCTCCGCCACCATTGGCTTCGTGAAGAAGTACAGGTTGTAGATTATCCAAAGCCTTTGCAAATTTAGCCTCTGCAGTTTCCTGAGTTTCAAACTCATCAAACAGTGCCTCCAGCTCGCTCCCCTGGTCGCTCGGAAGCATTCCGAAGATGTGCTTCTTTGCTCTTTCCTCACGCTCGCGCTGAGACTTTTTCGCCTCTTCATCATAGGCATAGGTGTCTCCCGCTTCGATTTCCACGACATCGTGAATCAGGCACATGAGAATTACCTTTGATATATCAATATCCTCGTTCGCATATTCCCTAAAAAGGTAGGCCATAATCGCCATATGCCATGCGTGCTCAGCATCATTTTCCCTGCGGCTGCCATCCGCTATGTGGTTCTGCCTGAAGATATTCTTTTGTTTGTCCATAAGCAGAGCAAATTCCATCTGCTTACGCATTCTATCGTTCATCTATGCCCTCTCAAGCTTACCCTGCGCTTCCGCCTCCTCTATTAAGGCCGCCACGCGTTTATTTGATACTCCTATTTTATCATTAGCAAGGATTACGCGTCTACAATTTTTGATGAACTCAAGGGCTCTCTCAAGACTCTCTTCGCTGATTTCCTCAAATGCAGGTACCGATATCAGCTCGCCGGCAAGGTTCTTAGCCACGTAGAAGTCCACATCGTTTTCGTGGAGTATGCCTGTACAAAACGGAATTCCAAGTCTTGTCATCTCCCTAAATACGGGAATGCCTTTACCGTCTCCTGCGATTACAAACACCTCCGGCTCTCCACTTGGTTTAGGAAGCTCGACACTACCGAAGGTGATGTTGTAGGATCCCTTTTCTATATTGTAAAGGTCTTTAATGATTTCGTCCGTAAAAATATCTTTAGGTCTGCCAAAGTGCTCAATCGAGTCACCATGAACGCAGATAACCTTGTCGGAAATCTTCTGAGCAAGATCTATTTCGTGAAGGGACATCAAAACGGCTATGTTTTCCTTCTTTGCCATCGTGTGCAGTATGTTCAAAAGCTCAAGCTTATGCTTTACATCAAGGAAGGAAGTCGGCTCGTCCAAAACTATAATCTTTGGTTCCTGGCATATAGCTCTTGCAAGCAGAACCCTCTGCCTTTGTCCATCACTTATGGCGCTGAAGTCCCTATCTGCCAGTTCTTCAACATGAGCCTTTTCCATCGCCTCAGATACCTTGATTCTATCCTTTTCGTCAAGGACGCCGAGCGAGTTTGTATACGGGTACCTTCCCGTTGCCACAACGTCATAGCACGTCAAAAGTTCACCCTTAATCTTCTCCGTTAGGACAACCGACATCTGCCGGGCCAGCGCTTTAAAGCTAAGGTTAGAAAGCGAGGCGTCAGCAATAAAGGCATCCCCGCCAATCACCTCAAGATGTTTCGTTATACTCTTAAGTATAGTTGACTTTCCCGCTCCGTTCGGTCCTATCATGGTAACGATTTCGCCTAAATCCACGTTTATATTTATGTCCTTTATGAGCGGCTTCTTATTATATCCGACCGTCAGGTCCGATGTTCTAAAATACATTTTTTCCATTTATTTTCTCTAATACTTAGTACCATGCCTCTTCACGAGCATTCCAATAACTATCGGTGCACCGAACATAGCTGTTACCGTGCTTATAGAAAGTTCCACCGGTGCAAATGCCGTTCTCGCAATGTAATCGCAGAACATACAGAATACGCTTCCTGCCATGAATGAGCAAGGAATTACCAGAATTGGCTTCGCCGTCTTTAGTCCTATCTTCACAACGTGAGGAACTGCGATTCCAACAAATGAAATTGGTCCGACAAAGGCCGTAACACATCCGGCTAGAAGGCTGGACATCATAATCAAGTAAACTCTGAAACGCTTTACGTTTACACCCATGCTCTGCGCGTAGGATTCGCCCATCTGGTAGGCTCCGATAGGCTTTGACATAGCAAACACTATGACAAAGCAAACCAGCACAATTTTGCTCGAAAGCCCAACGTCACTCCAGCTCACGCCGGAAAAGCTTCCCTGCGACCAGTTATGTAAATTGACTATGTCCGAGTCCTGAGCGAATGTAATCAGAAACTCCGTTATCGCAGAACAAATATAGCTTATCATGATTCCGGCAACCAGAAGCATCGACATCTGCTTTATCGCTCTAGCCGCAAGTAGTACGAAGCCCATAGCTATCAAAGCACCTATGAATGCCGCCATAACTATCATCCAAGAATTTGTATGGTGAACATACTTTAGTGCGAGAATCATCGCTACGGCAACAAAGAGTTTTGAACCCGATGATATGCCCAAAACATAAGGTCCTGCGATAGGGTTACTGAAAAATGTCTGCATAAGAAATCCTGATACTGCAAGTCCTCCTCCGAGTATAGCGGCACTTATTATTCTAGGCAGTCTAATCTCCCAGATTATATTTACGTTTGTTGGATTGCCTTTCTTTGTGAATATTATCTTCATTATTTCCGTGAAGGAAATATCCACAGCTCCTGAATTGATATTCCAGACCATCAAAATAATAAAGGCAACTATTAGACAGATGAAGACCGCAAGGTATCTCCATCTGTCGCTGATTCTATGATTTTGTTGAAGTGTCATGTTCTTCCTCTTTACTTTAGCTTAAACAGGTATTCCATCTTCTTCTGAGCTTCCTTGTCTCCCGAGAATATTGCGTTCATCTCCTGTATAATGCTTCCCATCTTATTTGTCTGCTGGAACATGCTGCGGCTTGTACACCAAGCATTTCCCTCTTTGACTGCCTTAAAGTCCTTCAGAACCGGACTTTTTTCAAATAGCTCGTCGAGCGTATGAATCTGCTCAACTATGCTACAGTTGTATATGAGTATGTCAGCATCCTTTGCTGTATTGTAGAACTCCTCCATGCTCATGTTTATTGTACTGAGCTTGTTGTCCTCTTCCTTTCCAAGGTCAGAGAATGCGTACTTGCCTCCGGCAATTTTAATCATCTCAGGAACATAGCCCTTAGACTTATATGTTACTACATTACCTCTAGTATTCACGTAGAAAAATATTACCTTCTTGCCTGTGGACTTGGTGTTTTCGAGTTTTTCAACCTTTGCCGCTTCCTCATCAAAGACCTTGTTCGCCAGTTCTTCCTTATCTAGAAGTACACCGAAGAACTTTATCCACTCAGTTCTTCCAAGCGGATGTGACTCATAGCTTGATTTTTCAATCATAGTCTTAATCCCAAGATCGACAAGTTTCTCCTTAACCTCAGGATTATGAAGAATCATTGTGTTTTGGATGGCGAGCTCGCACTTTCCATTAATCAACGCCTCATAGTCAGGCGTGTTGTACTTACCCGCATTTATCCACTTCTTCTCCTCGACAGCTCTCTTTGCATTTTCTATATACCAGTGATTCGTTCCCACAAATTTGATGTTGTCAAGTGCATCTAGCGAATCGAACAGTGCCATAACAGCAGTAGAAACAAGGTATGTATTCTGCAGAGGCTGTTTTACAACTATTACATTCTTATCAAGATTCTTAGGAACTTTCTTGCCCTTAGGCACAACGAGCAGCTTGTCTCCATCGACAATCTCCAAATATGCATATCCACCCTTGTACTTATATATCGAAAACTGATTTGCATATTTCAGCTTTACCTTTTCCTGAAACTTAAGTCCTTCGATAACAGGAGCACCGCCCTCTTTTGAATCACCTGACCCGAGGTCGGCAAATATCAAAATAATACATCCTATAGCTATTGCAACTGCAAGACCGATTACTCCTATTAAAATAGCACGATTCTTCTTAGCCATACTATTTAATCTTCCTTCCCTTAAGCAACATAAATACACCGACACCTGCAACCGCAATTGAAACGACAAGTCCTCCTACATATAGCGGTAGCTTGCTGTTCTTTTCCGCTGCAGCATTTGCTTTTGTCGTCTTCTTGTTTTGATTGCCCTTCTTATTGTCCTTCTTAGACTTGTCTCTCGACTTGGAGCCCTTCGTTTTATCTCCGCTCTTGCTTTCCTTGCCGTCCTTATCGGACTCCTTAGCTTTTTCCTCTTTCTTCTCCTCAGCCTTCTTCTCCGAAGCCTTGGAGTGGCTTCCATCTGAGTTGTTTACAGCAGGTGTACTGCTTTCGCTTGTTCCCGAGCTTCCTCCACCTACTGTGGGAATTGCCGATTCATCAAAATAAATTGTGTAGTCAATGACATATAATTCGGACATTGCTTCCGTCTCCATCTTCACAGGTATATTGCCTAATCCTGAAATAGGAACATTGTAGAATATCTGTGCATGTGGTCCGTATTGCTGCGGATACACAGTTCCTAAACCTGTACTTAGATATGTATATTTTGGTGTTCCATTATCTGAAGTTCTTTTAAATACTAAAGTTGCATAAAGCTGTCCTCCGGATACCGTCACCGTACACGGTGATACTATGGCATTATGTGACATTCTTCCTTTGCTCAGACTTACGGGAACGCTGTATGTTCCGTCCTGATAGGTCGCAGCAAATGACGGAATCGCACTTACCATGATAAAAACTGCCAGCAATGCTGTCACAGCCAAGCTTCTCATTGCCTTGCTAAAATTTCTCACCTGTTCTCTCCTTTTCATAAACCGAGTATCTCAAATACCCTTGCCCCAAAAATAAATAACGGTACTTCGACCGTCATCTGGTAAATGTATCCACATTTCAATTGCATCCGAACAAACACGCGATACAATATCAAAACCTTACTGTCGAAGCTTTGAATATCTAAATGCAAAACATCCGGTATCCTGACTTAGGTTCATCCTGAGATACGTCTTCCCATCTAAGCATCTTGCCTCACAGCAAGCTCCCAAACAGTGACATCTTGTATCATCGTCCCCCATACAGTAGCGCAGACTGCTACGGATTCTCACCGTATTCCCGGAAGTTCTGTTTTGCTGCACATATTCGCATATATATTATATATCTTATAGCCCCTTTTCCGCAAGGGAATAATATAAACGAGACTTCCTGAATCCCCGGTTTTAGCAGTGCAGACACCCCCGGTTTTATCAAATACATAAATCATTATCAAGAATATATTGCATTTTTTTAAAATTAAGTTATATTTTAATTAGAAAGGTATCCAGCTTATGAAAGGAGGGTTCAGTATGTTTTTATCAAAGAAAAACGCACCAAAGATAATCCTTTTTATAGTTTTATCCATTCTTTTGACAAGCTGTGCATTTATCGCGTATATAAAAATGGTCTATTCCGATCCGGTTGACATCACCGGATGTTACCAGACACGTCCAAAAAATCCAAGCGATACATTAACCCTTTCAGTTCGAGAAAGTGACCATAAAATTATAATCTATACAGCAGATGCTCCTGCCAATGTCCTCGCCTTCGGTAAATATGAGACTGTGTTTAAGAAAGAAAAGAATGTCATATGTCGATTAAAAACGGACAATGTCACTATTTATATCTCAATATATAACAGAAAAGCTCAAATTCTGGGCCTCGAAGGCAAAGAATATACATTAAATAAAGTTGCTGATGTCTACAGCCTCGTTAATATTGAGGACAAGAGCGGAAAATATTCTTGATTAGCAAGTCCGATATTATAAGACGATTATGTCTAACTTAGATTTCCTTTTAGATTGAAGGCATGCTCTTAATATTGCAAAAGTGGTGCTCGTAAACTACAAGCACCACTTTTTTATCCACATGTATTTAAGTATGTTTATATTACCAAGTTCTCTTTGGCAGTCCAAGGATTTCTCTTGCTTCGTCCGGTGTAGCGATTTCTCTTCCGAGCAGCTTTGCAAGCTTAACAGCCTTCTCTACCATTTCTCCGTTGCTCTTTGCAAGAACACCCTTCTCAAGGTATAAGTTATCCTCAAAGCCTACTCTTACGTGTCCACCTAGCGAAATTGTCGCTGCTGCGATGTGCCATGCATTCTTACCGAGACCTGTAGCTGTCCATGTTGAACCTGCAGGAATTGATGTTGCCATGTATACAAGGTCTCTAACTGATGCTTCCATCTGAACACCTAGAACGAAGTCCCAGTGAAGTGGGTGAACTAGAAGCCCCTTGCGATCAGCTACTCTTAGAGCTAGGTCTATCATACCCTTATCGAACACCTCAAGCTCAGGCTTAATGCCTCTCTCCTTAAGAATTTTAGCAAAGTTCTCTATTGTTGTGTTTGTATTTGTGAAAACCTCATCTCCACCGAAATTAACAGTACCGCAGTCCAGTGTTGCCATCTCCGGTGTAGGAACGATTTCTGTTGACTGAAGTCTCTCCAGGTCTGTCATTCCAACTGCACCGCCTGTTGAAGGCTGGATGATTGCATCCGGACATTCCTTGCGAATAGCATCTACACATACCTGAAATCTCTCCTTACTCTGTGTAGGTGTACCGTCATCTTCTCTAACGTGAAGGTGAATTAAAGCAGCTCCTGCATCATAAGCTGACTTGGCTTCTCTAACGATTTCCTCTACAGTGTAAGGAACCGCCGGATTCTGCTCTTTAGTAACCTCTGCACCGCAGATACAAGCGCTGATAATTAGTTTTTCCATTTCTCTCTCCTTAAATCTACCATATAAAGCTTGATATTATATAAGTGATTCATTTTTGGTTCACTTGTTTTTATAGATTCATTATAACATCAAATGTCCCTGTGTTCAAGTGTAACTCTATAACCTTTTGCCCTCAGCTCCTTTGCAATAATGTCCGCCATAGCTACGGATCTGTGTTGTCCGCCGGTACAACCGAAGGCTATATTTAGGTGATATTTTCCCTCTTTGATATATGCCGGAATCAGCATTTCCAACATTTCCAGCTCCGCCTTTATAAAATCCTGAGTAATCTTCTGTCTCAAAACATAGGCAGAAACTTTCTTATTGTTACCTGTGAGTCTCTTTAGACTCGGTAGATAATAAGGGTTGGGAATAAATCTCATATCGAGTACCAGGTCCGCCTCGATAGGAATACCTCTCTTATATCCGAACGATTTTATATTAATCAAAAATGATGACTTATCACTTCCTTGCTCAAAGATTTTACTTATCTCCTGCTTGAGCTCCGCCACCTTAAGATTTGTAGTGTCTATGATGTAGTCCGAAAGATCTCTTATTTCCTTGAGTTCCTCTCTTTCAGCTGCAATTACTTCCTTTGTCGTACTTCCCGTTGCCAGCGGGTGAGCCCTTCTGGTCTCGTTAAAACGTTTTATCAAAGCCCTCTCCGAAGCCTCGATAAACAGTATTCTACAATCGATATTCTCATCCGACTTGAGAAGATTAATATACTCTTTCATATCGGAGAAGTATGCACCGCCACGCGCATCGAAAACGAATACCGCCTTTTCTATCTGTTTCTTGGACGACTTTGTAAGCTCAATAAAGTTGGTAATCAAAGCAGGAGGCATATTGTCGACACAATAGTATCCCCTGTCCTCAAACCAGTCCATGGCATTGGTCTTTCCCGCTCCGGAAAGTCCGGTTACAACTACAAGTTTCATCTTTTCCATTATACAACCTCTTAAATATGCTCTATGTTTACAATCCTATCAAAATCAAGTCCTGCGACATAGGCTCTGCCGAGTCCTCCCTCATACAGTCCTACATTCTCGGGTATATGAGCGTCACTGCTTATAACAAAACTTACGTCATACTTTGATGCTATCTTAATACCTTCATCGTTAAGGAATGGATGCTTCATGTTTATCTCAAGCCATGTGCCCCTATCCTCACACGCCTTTGCAATCTCATCAATGTCGAACCTACCCTTATCTCCGGGATGTGTGAATATCTTAAGTTCGTTTTCATATATGCACTTAACACACATATCCGTATTTTTTATGAGCAGCTTCTTTCCCCAATTCTCCGGGTAAGCGTGTCTGAAATCCAGCCAGTTTTTTACACAATAGCCATGTAAAACCCCGTAATGATAGCCCGCATGCAGAAAATCCAAATACCTTAAATCCTCTGCATTCACATCCGTATGATTGCCACAGTTCAAAACATTCGCCTCTACACTGAGGTAAAGTTCGATTTCCGGATATACGCTCTTCAGCCTATCTATCTCAGCTCTCATCACAGGAAGCGAAGACCTCTTTATCCCGTAGGTCAAATGTCCCGGTCCATGATCAGATATTGCAAGCCCCTTCAGCCCCTTTGATAGCGCAACCTTTACATTATCCTCAATGGATCCTTTTCCGTGCGAAAAAGTTGTGTGAGTATGATAATCAAAAGTCATGCGGTACTGTGATACAAAGCTTTCTATTTCGCTTACGCTATAAGCCAATTATCCTCACCTCCGGTTCAAGTTTGACTCCGAACTTATCAAAAACGGTATTTTGGACCAGATGCATAAGGTCTACAATGTCTTCGGTCGTCGCATTACCGGTATTAATAACGAAACCGCAGTGCTTGCTCGAAACCTGAGCACCACCGACGCTTAATCCTTTGAGACCCGCATCCTCTATCAGCTTCGCTGCGAAATATCCCTCAGGCCTTTTGAAAAAGCTTCCGGCACTCGGAAACTCGAGCGGTTGCTTTGATGTTCTCTTCTTTGTCAGTTCTGCCAGTTTTTCCTCTATCTCGGTTCTATCTCCCCTCGGAAGTCTCAAAGTTGCCGAAACAACAATCTCCTTCGTCTCCTGTAGCCTGCTGTGTCTATAACTAAGCCCTAGATTATCTGCGGGCACTGTCTTTAGCTCCCACTTGCCATCTGCGTTAGGTGAAAGAAGTTCCACCGATTCCAGAACATCAATCATTTCACCACCGTATGCACCGGCGTTCATAAACACTGCGCCGCCTATGCTTCCGGGGATTCCCGAAGCAAATTCAAATCCGGAGAGGCTCTCTTCGAGCGCTTTCTTAGCAATCTTTGACAAGAGAGCGGCCGCCATGCACTTTAGACGAACTTCGTCTCCATCATCGATTACCTCTATCTCATCAAAACCCTTTCCAATAGTTACAACTGTGCCATCGTATACACCGTCTAAAAACAACGTGTTGCTTCCGTTTCCAAGAAAGAGATACTCCTCCTTTGATTCTGCAATCTCGTTCATAACCTGTTCAAGTTCAGAAACGCTATCGCAAATTACAAGCTTCTTGGCACGTCCGCCGCACCTGAAGCTGGTATATTTTGACATAGGCGCATTGTCTATTATATTCATTAACGGATTTCCTCCTTATCAATTTTGTATTTACTGAAATCCTCATAGCTGATGGTATCAGAATCCATACCCTTTGCTTCAAGCCTCCTGTTTATACTTAGCGATAGATAATAGTTGATTATCGCAAAGACCGGAACACCGAGCACCATTCCTATAAACCCGAATAAGCCTCCTCCGATCACGATGGAGAACAGAACCCAAAAGCTTGCGATACCCGTTGTATTGCCCAGTATTGCAGGCCCTATGATGTTACCGTCAACCTGCTGCAACACGAAAATCAAAATCAGGAAATAAAGCGAGTATATCGGACTTACGAGCAAAATTATAATCGCAGACGGAATTGCCCCGATAAACGGTCCAAAGAACGGAATGATATTCGTTATTCCTATAATTACGCTTATCAAAATCGGGTATGGAAAGCCTAAGATTTTCATTAGTATAAAGCATATGATTCCGATGATTATTGAGTCGATTATCTTACCGTTGATAAATCCGCCGAAGGTTCTGTTAGTATGTCTGGCAAAATCAAATATAGAATCCGCCTTCTCCTTTGGCAGCATCGCCATTATCAGCTTTTTGAACTGTCCCTGAAAGCGTTCCTTGCTGTTTAACATATACACACATGCTATGACTCCAATCATCACATTCATTATGGTTTTGAGAGTGAGCAACACCTGTGTAGAAATCTGAGTTACCACGGTTCCCATCCCGGGAAGAAGCTTGGTCTGTGCGAGCTCGACTAAATTTGTCTGAACCTGACTGTATATCTCAGTTATTCGCATCGCCATCCTTCTGTTTTCCATCTTAGCGGTAATATCCGAGAAAAAGGCGCTGAGCTGCTCAAGTCTCTGTGGCAGCGTATTCAAAATCCCCGTAATGCTCTCTATTACCTGAGGTACTATCAAAGCGACAAGCCCTGCGACTACCCCAATCAGGCAGATTACAGAAACTACCGATGCTATAAGCTTGCATATGGAAAAAATTCTCTTTTTGTTCCTAAAGCGCTTCCCCAGAGTTCTATATAGAACGCGCACCGTACCATTATATACCGGGCACAGCAAGTACGCCATTACAAATCCGTAGATAAATGGTGAAATTATTGTTTTAATTGTGTCCAGACTTTCCTTAAAAGAATCGTAATTTCCCACAATCTGGTTGAAGATAATCAAAAGCGCTCCAACGATAAAAAACCTGAGCATCAGCTTCGTATACCTGCTTTTAAGTAGTTTTTTCACCCTAAACTCCTTCTTCCTTAACCTGTCTAAAATCCGTCGCTGTAGTTGAGCATATTCCTAAGATTACCGCTCTTCCTCCGTTCCTCCTTAACACCGCATACAGTGCTGTAAAGAACTATATTTGCAAAGAGCTTATCTCCTTCGGTCGTTATCACCGCACACGAAGGTTTGCTGCCGCCTCTCGGCTCGCTCAGGCTTCCGGGATTCACAATCACAACGTCACCCAGAACCATACAGAGAGGCTTATGAGTATGCCCGAAGCATATAGCCCTGCAATCGTAATTCTTTGCCTCTTCGACTATACCATCAAGAGCATATCCCACTCCATAGTCGTGACCATGCGTTACAAAGATATCCCCTGCCTCAGTATCGACAATCGTAAAGTCAACACCCATATGCATATCACAATTGCCGTTCACTGCTATAACCTCGATATCGGGAAACCTTTCTGACAGCTTCTCCGCATCCCTTTTATTATCTCCGCAGTGAATTATAAGTTCTATGGCCTTGATGCTGTTTACAAGATTGACTGCTCTTTTTATATCACCATGTGTGTCGCTAATAACAAGTATTTTCATAAATCTATTTGCCCTGCTCGTAGTAGCTCTTCATCTCAGCCTCCGGAACCATGCTTCCGCCGGTAGCCCAAAGGATGTGAGTTGCGTTCTTCATCTTTGATTTTAAATTCTTATCGCTTAGCCTTTCCAGATTTTTAGTCACGTGCATTGGTCCTGTAAAGGAAGCGCATGCCGAAGGCTCAATAAAAATATTCTCGGAGTCAGCGAGTTTTGTCAGGAAAGGATAAAGCTTGTCATCCTCTATTGTAAAGCATGCTTCTAGCAAAGTTGACATTATATCTCCAACGAGTCTGGATGCCCTGCCCACAGCAAGTCCATCGGCAGCGGTTTTTCCATCTAATCCTATATCTGAGACAGCTATGCCGTCGTTCAGCCCTGTAGCAAGACCTAAAGTCATGCAAGGCGCATGAGTAGGTTCTGCAAACAAAACATGTATGTTCTTTCCATAGATTTCCTTAAGTCCAAAAGTGACTCCGCCAGGTGCTCCGCCAACTCCACAAGGTATGTAAACAAATACCGGATGTTCATCATCGCAAACTATTCCCGCATCTTCAAACTGCTTTACGATTCTCTTTGCGGCAACTGAATACCCCATGAATAGGTCAAGCGATCCCTCATCATCTACGAAGTGGCACTTGTCATCACCCGCAGCGATCTTACGACCCTCAGCAACAGCCTTCTGGTAGTCGTCTTCGTACTCAATTACAGTAACGCCCTTGGATCTCAAAAGAGCCTTTTTCCACTCTCTGGCATCGGCTGACATATGAACTGTCACCTTAAAGCCAAGCTTAGCACTGATTATTCCTATCGAAAGTCCAAGGTTCCCTGTTGATCCTACAGCAACGCTGTACTCCGAAAACAGCCTCATGCAATCCTCACTCATAAGCTTTGAGTAGTCGTCATCTTCATTAAGAAGTCCGTGTTCCATAGCTACTTTCTCGGCAAACTTAAGCACCTCGTAGATGCCTCCTCTAGCTTTGATTGAGCCGGAAACAGGCAGATGTGAGTCCATCTTAAGGAATAGCTTTCCATCAAAATCACAACCGGTCATCTTCTCAAGTTCCTTCTTCATCTTAGGAATTTCTCTTAGCGGAGACTCTATGATTCCCTTTGTTTTCTCAGTCTCAGGAAAAGCAGCCTGTATATATGCTGCAAAGCGAGCAAGCCTTGCCTCCGCATCATCGATATCGCTCATTCCATACTCGAGCTTTCTCTCCTCATCAGCTCTCTCGTTTAACCAAAAAACCTCTTTGGCATCGGCCATTTCCGCAACTACTGGGTACATCACCTTTAGCTTTGTAATATCCATATTCCCACCTCGAAAAATTTTATAAAAAATCGCATTGCTTATCTTACTATTATTACACTTTGATTATACCATTTATTATATTCTTTTGATACATAGTTTCTGTTTAATTAACATACAATGTGTGATATACTTTAGTAACGTTATAGTCAGTCGAAAATGCGGAGGATTTAGATGGCTTTCAAATCTGATATTGATATTGCTCAAGCATGTAAAATGCAAAAGATAACCGAGATAGCAAAACTTGCCGGAATCGACGAGAAATATTTGGAGCTATACGGTAATTATAAGGCAAAGGTAAACTATAAATTACTAAAAGACATTAACAAGAAACATGGTAAGCTTATCCTTGTTACAGCGATAAATCCGACCCCGGCAGGAGAGGGCAAGACGACCACGACTGTCGGTCTTGCAGATGCTCTTCGCAAGCTCGGTAAAAATTCAATGATGGCTATTAGAGAGCCTTCCCTGGGACCTGTTTTTGGAGTAAAGGGTGGTGCCGCAGGTGGTGGATATGCACAGATAGTACCTATGGAGGACATCAACCTTCACTTTACAGGAGATTTCCACGCTATCGGTGCGGCAAACAATCTCCTCGCAGCTATGCTTGATAACCACATCCAGCAGGGAAATGAGTTAAACATAGATCCTCGCCGTATCACATGGCGTAGGGCTGTAGATATGAACGATCGCCAGCTCAGAAACATAGTAATAGGACTAGGCGGCAAGGCCAACGGGACACCTAGAGAGGATGGCTTTGATATAACAGTCGCAAGCGAGATAATGGCAGTTCTTTGTCTCTCAAGCGACATCGAAGACCTAAAAAATAGACTGGCAAGAATAATAGTTGGATATTCCTACGATAACAAACCGGTAACAGCGGGCGACCTCAAGGCTCAGGGTGCTATGTCTGCACTTCTAAAGGATGCACTCAAGCCTAACCTTGTTCAGTCACTAGAGGGAACACCGGCATTCGTACACTGCGGACCGTTCGCCAACATCGCACACGGTTGCAACTCGATAACAGCTACTCGTATGGCTCTTGCGCTCAGCGAATACACCGTTACAGAGGCCGGCTTCGGTGCAGACCTCGGTGCCGAAAAGTTTTTGGATATCAAGTGCCGCATAGCAGGGCTTAAGCCGGATGCAGTCGTCATCGTAGCTACCGTAAGAGCGCTCAAGTTCAACGGTGGAGTACCAAAGGATCAGCTAAACAATGAGAACCTAAAGGCACTTGAGAAAGGGCTCCCTAACCTGCTCAGGCACGTATCAAATATCACTGAAGTTTACAATCTCCCCGCAGTTGTTGCAATCAATGCATTTCCTACGGACACGGAAGCCGAGCTTGATCTCATAAGGACAAAGTGCGAGGAACTGGGCGTAAATGTAGCGCTAAGTGAAGTTTGGGCAAAGGGTGGCATCGGCGGAAAAGAGCTGGCAGAAGAGGTGATTAGACTCTGCGAAAAGCCAAACGAATTCCGATTTGCTTACGATAACTCGCTTTCAATCAAAGAAAAAATCGAAGCTATAGCAAAGAAGATATATCACGCTGATTCAGTGAATTTTGTCGAGAAGGCGCCTAAGCAACTTGCGGAGCTCGAAGAACTCGGCTTCGGCAAGCTTCCTATCTGCATGGCAAAAACTCAGTATTCCTTCTCGGATAATCCGGCTTTGCTCGGAGCACCGAGGAATTTCAGCATCTCAGTTAGAAACCTCAAGATATCTGCAGGAGCAGGCTTCATCGTTGCCCTGACTGGAGATATCATGACCATGCCCGGGCTTCCAAAGAAACCGGCAGCTGAGAGAATAGATGTCGATAACGAAGGAAAGATTACGGGGCTGTTCTAGTTTTTCAGAGGTGATTTTTATAGTTTTATAAATATTTCATTGTGTACGGTTTGAGGATGCTATTTTACGCCTCAGATTGAAGGGTATAGGTATTAAATGATAAAATCATATAACATAGAAGAATTTCTCGATGTATTGTCTTCATCAAGTCCTACTCCGGGAGGTGGCGGTGCCAGCGCTCTGGCAGGTGCAATCGGTGTATCTCTCGGGCATATGGTAGGAGCTTTAACCAGCGGAAAGAAAAAATATGAGAATGTGCAGGGCGAAATCGAAATACTGCTGAAGCAGGCGGAGGAACTCACAAGAAGTCTCACAGATTGTATTCAAAAGGACGCAGATGCCTTTGCTCCTCTGGCAAGGTGCTATGCACTTCCAAAGGATACGCCCGGTAGAGACAGGATTATGGAGGGCTGTCTTCAGCAGGCTGCCTCAGTTCCACTTCGCATCATGCAATTAGCAGCTCAGGCTATAGAAATTCAGAGGGAGTTTGCAATCGTCGGAAGTCCACTCGTTGTCTCAGATGCAGCGACAGGAGTTGCCCTTTGCCGCGCCTCACTTATGGGGGCACTGGTTAATGTAAAAGTAAACACCAAGCTGATGAAGGATAGATGCTATGCGGATATGGTCAATGCAGAGGCGGAAACCCTTGCGGACCAGTACTGCAAGCTTTCAGAGGAAATTTTCTATAATATATTGGAGAGATTTTAAATGGCAAATATATTAAAGGGAGCACCACTCGTTGACAAGCTCTGCAAAGAGTTAATCGCTAAGGTTGAAGAGCTATCAAAGCAAAATATCAAACCTTGTCTTGCCATAGTTAGAGTTGGTGCAAAGCCTAATGACATAAGCTACGAAAACACCATCCTAAAGCGTTGCGACAAGATAGGCGTACTTGCAAAACAGGTAGTTCTTGCCGATGATATTCCTGCAGATGACTTCTATGCTGAACTGGAAAAGCTGAATGAAGACAGCGGTGTCCACGGAATACTGATGTTTAGACCTCTTCCTGCACACATAGATGGCGATAAAGCACGTAATATAATTACTGCATCAAAGGACGTAGACGGTTCAACCGACGCTTCCCTTACAGGAATTTTTACGGATAGCGAAGTCGGCTTCCCACCGTGCACTGCTCAGGCAGCAATGGAAATATTAGATTTCTACGGAATTGAGATTAGCGGCAAGAATGCCGTTGTCTTAGGACGTTCCCTCGTAATCGGAAAGCCTGTTGCGATGATGCTTCTTAGAAGGAACGCAAGCGTGACCATATGCCATAGCAGAACCAATAATGCAGATGAGATTTCTCGCTCAGCAGACATACTCATAGCATGCACAGGTCGACCTGAGAGCGTAGGTCCTAAATATGTAAACAAAAACCAGTGTATAATAGATGTCGGTGTCAGCTATAGCGAGGCAAAGCAGAAACTTTGCGGAGATGTAGATTATGATGCGGTTTCCGATAAGGTCGCTTCCATAACCCCGGTTCCCGGTGGTGTGGGCGGCGTTACATCAACCATACTAGTTAAGCATCTTGTCGAAGCAGCAGCAAGACAAGCATGCTCTAGATAGACTACCAAGTTTTAACTAAATATTTTAATGTCAGAGTAGGATTTGGCGCGTTAAGTGTCGCAGGATGGGAGTTGTCTGCGAACGAAAGGAATTTATTCCTGCGGTGCCAATTCCGCATCCGCTGCCACTTTAGATTCTTCTTTTGTGGCATAGCCATGAAAGGAGTTTTTTTAATGAAAACAAACACAAAACAGATGACGCTGAATTCAGTGCTGTCCGCTATATGCGCGACCCTCGCCTTCCTTGCAATTTCAACGCAGGGATTAAAGATTACCTTTGAGAGCCTTCCCGTTCTCATAGGTGCATTGTTATTTGGACCACTAAGCGGAGCTGCAATAGGCACGCTTGGTACCATAATCTATCAGCTGCTCAAATTCGGTGTCACCATTACAACACCGCTTTGGATCCTACCGTACACCCTCTACGGACTGTATGTGGGCTACTATGCAAAGCGCCACGGCTTCAAACTGAGTACCAAGCAGACATTCTTCATCGTAATTTCAGGAGAACTTCTAATTACGATAATCAACACGATTTCACTCTACATAGACAGCCATATCTATGGATACTACTATCCCGCTTTGATTGTCGGACTTCTGCTTCCAAGGCTTGGAATCTGCATTGCAAAGGGAATTGCATTTTCACTGATTGCACCTCAGATAGTGAAGCCGCTTCAAAAAATATCAAAATAATATTAGGGTACGATGGAAAACACAAATCAAAGAATTAAGGCTGACCAAATTCTCACCTACGATGACGCGCTCAGCTATATTGAAAACTATACATGGAGCAAGACTCGTCCAGGTCTTTCAAGAACCTACGAGCTTCTTGAAGTGCTCGAAAATCCACAGGATGCGCTTAAGTTTGTCCATGTAGCCGGAAGTAACGGCAAGGGAAGTACCTGCGCCATGCTTTCATCCATACTGTCAAAGTCAGGTCTTAAGACAGGTTTCTACCTATCCCCCCATCTTTCCGGTTTTTGTGAGCGCTTTCAGATAGACGGAATGCAAATCTCTGAAGAGGATTTCATAGACACGACAAGAAAGGTTGCAGCTGCTGCAGATAGTCTTGGCGATCACCCCAGCCAGTTTGAAATTTCAACAGCCATAGCCTTCCTATACTTCAAAACCCAAAGTTGTGACATAGTTGTCCTGGAAGTTGGCATGGGCGGAAGCCTGGATAGCACCAATGTTATAAAAGCACCGGAACTTGCAGTAATCTGTAACATCGGACTTGATCATACGGATTTCCTTGGAAGCACCCTTGCTGAAATAGCCGAAAACAAGGCAGGTATCATAAAGCCGGGCTGTGAAGTAGTGTGTTATGAAATGGCAAGTGAAGCACTATCAATCATAGAAAATAGATGCAAGGAGCTAAACACTCCTCTTCACATATCAAAGTTTGACAACCTGAACTGCCTAAGCCGGAGCTTGAAATCGCAATCTTTCAGCTACGAAGGCGCAAAATACTCAATATCGCTACTAGGCAAGCATCAATGCAAAAACGCCTCTGTTGCAATAGAGGCTGTCAAGGTGCTCCGCTCAAGAGGCTGGACAATCTCTGACGAGGCACTCAGATTCGGACTTCGTGATGCTAAATGGCCGGCAAGGTTTGAAATTCTATCACTTGACCCTATCTTTATCTTAGATGGCGGACACAACCCGCAGTGTGCGAGTTCAATTTCTCAGGCAATTTCAGACTATCTTCCTGATCAAAAGCTTAGACTCATAATCGGAATGCTGGCAGACAAGAACGTCAGTGATGTCATAGATATACTTGCACCTAAGGTCGGCGAGTTCTACTGCCTGACGCCAGATAGCGATAGAGCAATGCCGGCAGATGAACTTGCAGCTTTGATTATGTCAAAGGGACTAAGCGCAAAGAGCTATTCTTCAAGTGAAGAATGTCTATCAAAACTTCTAGAATCAGTAAGTGAGCAAGCTATAATGGCCTTCGGCTCACTCTACCTGGCAGGAGAGCTTAGAGAAAGCGCAGCCAAACTCCTTCAGAAAAAGCAAAGAAAAGAAGCCCTATCTGCAAGAAATTCACTTAGCAAAGACTATATAGAGGTCGCATCTAACACTATCTGCAAAAAGCTTATCTCCAGCGATGAGTTTCAAAAAGCCAAGAAGATATTCGTTTACAAGGCTGTAGCCAGTGAGGTCAGACTCGATTATCTTATAGATAAAGCAACTGCTCTTGGTAAAGAAATATATTATCCGCTCTGCAAGGGTGAAGGCGAAATGCTCGCCCTTAAACCGGAAGCAGAGATAGTTTGGCTCAGAGGTTCCTTCGGAATTTCAGAACCTAGTGAGGCCGGCTCCAGCGAGGCTAAACCAAGCGAGCTTGATTTGATAATCTGTCCACTTACTGCCTTTGATGAAAACGGAAATCGCATAGGCATGGGTGGGGGATACTACGATAGGTTCCTCGCAAAAGCAAAATCGGCGGATGTCATAGGAGTAGCCTTTGATTGCCAAAAGGTAAAGAGAATACTTGCTCAGACGCATGATGTACCGCTTACAAAAGTAATCACGGAAAAATAAGTTAAGCCCCGCATTAAACGCAGGGCTTTCCCATTAAAAAGAGTGTACGAGATTCTCATACACTCCTATTTTCTACTTTAGCTTAGGTCCTGCAGCTACAACCTCTGCATCCATCTTTGTGTACTTCTTGAAGTTTTCCACAAAGCTTGAAGCGAGCTTCTGACATCTATCCTCATAAGCCTTCTTATCCTCCCATGTGTTTGCAGGAACTAGAAGTTCTGAAGGAACGCCCTCTATAGTTGTAGGGACCGCTACACCGAAGGTATCGTCTTTGATGAACTCTGACTTTTCAATATCTCCCGTTAGAGCAGCAGTTACCATCGCTCTTGTGTAAGATAGCTTCATTCTCTTGCCTGTGCCGTTCCATCCTGTGTTGATCAGGTATACATTAGCACCTGATTTTTCAACCTTTTCGGCCAGCATCTTCGCATAAACGGAAGGATCTAACGGCAGGAACGGTTCTCCGAAACATGTTGAGAATGTTGGAACAGGCTCGGTTATGCCGATCTCTGTGCCGGCTACCTTTGATGTGAACCCGGAAACGAAGTAGTACATGGCCTGGTTTCTGTCGAGCTTGGAAATCGGAGGAAGCACTCCGTAAGCGTCCGCAGTTAGGAATATTACAGTCTTAGGCACGCTCTTGCACATTCCCGAAAGCTCTGCATTAGGTATATGCTCTATAGGATATCCCACTCTTGTATTTACTGCCAGTGAATCATCAAAGAAGTCAAACTCCCTTGTCTCCTCGTCCATGACCACGTTTTCCACTAAGGCGCCAAACTTGATAGCATTATAGATTTCCGGCTCACCATCTGCAGAAAGGTTGATGCACTTAGCATAGCACCCGCCTTCAAAGTTGAATATCGAATCATCGGACCAGCCGTGCTCATCATCACCGATAAGCTTGCGGTTAGCATCCGCCGAAAGAGTTGTCTTACCTGTTCCCGAAAGTCCGAAGAACACTGCGCTGTCATTATCCTTGCCGACATTTGCCGAGCAATGCATTGGAAAGACATTCTTCTTAGGAAGCACATAGTTCATGATTGAGAAAACGGACTTCTTGATTTCTCCACAATAGTATGTACCACAGATTATTGCCTCATGTGATTCGTAGTTAATTATGATTGCAGCTTCCGAATTTGTTCCGTCTAGTTCGGGAATACTTTTAAACCCCGGTGCTACATAGATGGTGTAGTCCTGTTTGAAATTATCAAGCTGTTCTGTAGTAGGTCTTCTCAGAAGCTGATGAATGAACAGATTCTGTGATGCGAGCTCGTTTATTATTCTAAATGACTGCTTGTACTTGTCATCTCCACCTGCAAAGCCATCGAAGATAAAGACTTCCTTTCCCTGCAGATATGATATTATCTTAGCCTTTAGCGCATTGAACTTTGATTCCTCGATTGGGCGATTTACCTTTCCCCAAGCGATTTCATCGTGAACAGCCGGAGTGTCAACGATAAACTTATCCTTTGCGCTTCTTCCTGTATATTTACCTGTCTTTACAACCAGTGCTCCAGTATTTGAGAGTTTACCCTCACCTCTTCTCAAAGCGTGCTCAATAAGTTCAGCCGGTGATAGATTGCGATAAATTGCCTTTGTATTGATAATGCCGGATTTCTCCAGTCCGTAGGTTTCCATTTGTTTCCTCCTATATCCAAGTTAATATATTAATTAAAACTTAGCGAATAACTTCCTGCTCCGTCAAAAACCACAACGGTCTCGTAGAAGCACTTTAGCACTTTGATTAAATAGTCAGTATCCTCACTGCCTGCCGTTTCGTATGGCGAATGCATCGCAAGCTGCGCCAGCCCTATATCGACTGTGTTTAATGATACCTGAGCGCTCGATATATTTCCGAGTGTCGAACCGCCCGCCATATCTGAGCGATTTGCAAACTCCTGGTAGGGAACCTCTGCCCTCTTACAAATCTGTTTGAACATAGCGGCAGAAACCGCATCTGTCGTATATTTCTGGTTGGCACTATGCTTTATAACTATGCCCTTGTTCATCTCAGGTCTATTTATCGGGTCAGCCTTTGATGATGCATTCGGGTGCACAGCATGTGCATTATCTGCCGAGACCATCATGCTCGAAGCAATCAGCTTTGCAATATCCGAGCTGCTCTTTCCACAAGCTTCTCCTATCCTGTTTATGGTATCGCTTAGGAAGGTTGAACTTGCCCCCTGCTTAGTTTCGCTTCCGACCTCTTCATTATCAAAAGCCACAAACATCGGGACTGCATCCCTGCTCTCCGATGATATGAGTGCCTGCATCGCAGAAAATACACACTGCAGATCATCGATGTGCGGAGCCGAAAAGAACTCATTCCTAGCTCCCCAGAAAGTCGGCTTCATCCTGTTATATAGAAACAGATCACTTCCGACAATATTATCCTTACATACACCGGCAGAATCCGCCACAAGTTCCATGAGTTCTCCCTTTGATCCCTTCTGGGAAAAGAGTGGCAACAAGTCATTTTGCACATTTAACGCAATTCCGTCGTTTGCTTTACGGTTCATGTGGATTGCAAGATTTGGAATCATAAGGAGATCACGGTCAATATTGACTAGCTTGGTGCTTAGTCTAACCTTGCCTCCACCCTCGTCACATTCCTCACTCACAACAACTCTACCTGCAACCGAAAGCGGCCTGTCAAACCATGGAGCCATTAGCATACCGCCATAGCCTTCTACATCCAGCTTGACATATAGTTCACCCTCTTCAATTTCGGGCCTCTCTCCCTTAATCTTAAAGCACGGTGAATCCGTGTGTGCTGAAGCAATCTGGAATCCTTTAAAATCTTTTTTGGGCAGCCTAAAAGCCAGAACCGACGATTCGTTTCTGACCACAAAGTATTTACCCTTATTTTTTAGATTCCACGAACTGCCCTCGCTGAGTTCCTCAAAGCCTTGCTCTTTCAGTATCGCACGCACGTTTGCCACGACATGAAAGGGCGTATGCGACTTTTCCAGGAAGCCCATAAGCACCTTCGTTGAATTTTCGTACATTTCATCCTCCAAAATCTCTATCAATTGTACTATTACTATTATACGACATTACGAAGAGATTTTGTTAAATAAATATTAATTATTCAAATATATATTTTTTAAATTGTAAACTATCGGCTCAATCCATCAAAGCCATCCCTGTAGTTCCTATACTTGCAGTAATTCCGCTCAAAAATACAGCTATCTCATCACCGCTGACCGGATAATCCATCTCCTTCCAAAGGAAAATTGTCGCGAGCATCCCTTCCATCATGAAAGTCAAATAAAAGTCCATCCATGGCATGCTTTTCTCACTTGATCCCACGCAGGCAATCAATGTCATTTTCTCTTTCTTTACAATTTTCTTTATGAGTTTGGAATGTCCGCCAAAATACATAACCAGCTTAAAGAGCTCCGGGTTATATCTAAGCTCGTTAATCATGTTCTCGAAGAACGGTAAAATCAACTTCGATAGTTGTTCCTGCCCCTTGGTCATTTTACTGCTTCCTTCAAACTGAGCCATATTTACATGTGATTTGGCAATACAGTCTACAAGCAGTCCATTGAGGTTGTCCACTATATTATCTTCGATTTCGTCCATTACCTGATAGATATCAGAATAATGGTTATAGAATGTCTTCCTGTTTACATCTGCTTCCCTAGTCAACTCTATTATTGTAATGTCAGATATATTCTTTCTGTCCATTAAGGTTAAAAGTGCATTCTGAATTGCTTTTTTAGTCTTCTTTACTCGTCTATCACTAAAAACTCTTTCTTCGTTCATACCCATCACCTCTTATTATGCGTATTTTTACTCACTTTTGCTTAATTTGGCCATTGAATTATTATACATAAGTATAATACTATACAATTGTATAATAATCAATAAGAAAGGTGAGATAATATGGAACTGTCATTGAAAAACCTGTCACACGGGGCGCAAAGAAAAACACTTAGCACTTTAATTGATCGAGTTTTAAAGCAGGATGGTGATGCCAGAGAAAAGGCATTCTTGCAGATATTAGATATTGCAAAGACCTTCTATGGAAAAAATTTATCACCTGAATCATATGAGAAAGCTAGAAATCTCATCACTGATCATAACAATAAGTGGAACAGATATATCAACCGAATTTTAGATGAAACCAATCCTAATGTAGCAAAGATGGCTGCGCTCAATCTCGGATATGAAGCTTTCTTCCGCGGTACAAAGACAATACGTGCAAATAGAGAAAAATACGCTTGCAATATCCCTTGGCTTATCCTGTTTGATCCAACCAGCGCGTGCAATATGCACTGTACCGGATGCTGGGCAGGAACATATGGAAACCAAAACAACCTCAGTTTTGAGGATATGGACAAGCTTATCAGTGAAGGCAAGGAACTTGGGATCTATCTATATATGCTAACAGGCGGTGAGCCGCTTGTGCGCAAGGACGATATTCTGAAACTGGCAAAGAAGCATAACGATGTAGAATTTTCTATTTACACAAATTCGACATTGATAGATGAGGAGTTTTGCAAGAAAGTCGCTGAACTGGGCAATATAACCTTCCAGCTTTCAATAGAGGGGACACCTGAGACAAATGACGGACGACGTGGCGCAGGTCATTTTGATAAAGTTATGCAGGCAATGGATTTATTAAAGAAATACGGTATCATATTTGGCACTTCAATTTGCTATACAAGAGACAATATTGAGGCGGTGACAAGCGATGAGTTTCTAAAGATGATTACCGACAAAGGTGCTCGCTTCGGATTCTATTTCCACTACATGCCTACAGGTAACAAAGCTGCACCTGAGCTACTACCTACCCCTGAACAGCGCAAATACATGATTAAGCGAATCCGTTACATACGCAGCGATGAATGTCCTATAGAGTTCTTCCCTATGGACTTCCAAAACGACGGCGAATTCGTCGGCGGTTGTATTGCAGGTGGGCGAAACTACTTCCATGTAAATTCTGCAGGTGATGCCGAACCATGTGTATTCATACACTACTCCGATTCGAACATTCATGACAAGAGCATCCTCGAGATTCTCAAGAGTCCGCTCTTCATGGCTTATTACAAGGGACAGCCTTTTAACAGGAATCACTTGAGACCTTGTCCTATGCTCGAAAATCCTGAACTTCTCCGCAAGATAGTTCACTCTACAAATGCAAGAAGCACGGATTTAGAATCGATAGAAGAAGTAGATCATCTATGCGATAAATGTAAGCAGTATGCCCAAAATTGGGAAGGACCTGCTTCCGAAATTTGGAATGCGGACACACACAAAAAACAGGGATATCAAAACTACGCTCCGGAAAACAGATACTGATTATCTAATTCAGAAAAATAATAGAGCAGATACTAACTGCTGTTCTTCTTATATCACATAACAAAGGGAAAGGTTTCGCAATTCTGCTGAACCTTTCCCTTTTATTTATCATTGATATTTGGGCTATAGGACAAAAAGTGTGTGTGACTAATCCCAGTACACCGGATAATTGCTCGAATGATGTAGCTCGCTCCATACAACTGCATCACCCCACATAGGAATAGTATCTTCTAGTTGTTTCTTGGCAGTCATCTTCTTGTAAATATCATCTATGCTCTTGTTTGTAGGCATTGTTTTTAATATCTCAGAAGCAGAAAGCGGTTTTGGTGAGTGCATATAGCACCACCAAAAAACCGCTTTAATTCTTCTCTCAACAGATAACCCCCTATGGTTATGCAGCATCTCCCTAAGACAAGCATTTACACCACCTTCAATTCGATTGTTTGTCGATGGAATTTTAAACTCAGCCCTTAATTCTTCATTAAGATACGTGAATAGAGTATTATCATTAAGTAGTCTTAGCATTGATTTTTCAGCCTTTATCAGTCTTTCATGCTTAGGTCTTATCTTTCCATTTTCATCATATGTTACTTCGCTTAAAAAACGTTTATGCTTGACAATCCAACCTGTAAAACGATCAACCCATATCTTTGAGTCTTCAATACTTTTAACATCAAACAAATCCCTTGCCAGTGCATAAAGCTCTAGCCCGGCTAAAGTATTTGGTCTACTTGTTGTATATCTTTTAACCTGTGAAAACACGTGAAATACGCATCTTTGATGCTTTGTCTTTGGCCACTTTCTCTTAAGTGCTTTTCTAAATCCTTTACCACCATCGGATACAACCACCTTAGGTTCTGCTATACGACTCATTAGAGCCTCCCAAGCTCCTGAATGCTCATATCTGCATACGTACCAACCTAATACATGTTCTTTGTCACAACATATCAAAATACACGATTTACGCGATAGATATATACCATCAAAATACAGTACATCTTTTGATTTTTCAATCTTTGGTGCCATAACCCATATATCCCAAAACTTGGAGGTTTTTCTTCTAAAAGTTCTTCCACCACCTGACATATTACTT
Source organism: [Eubacterium] infirmum (assembly GCA_900450455.1). GTDB lineage: Bacteria > Bacillota > Clostridia > Peptostreptococcales > Anaerovoracaceae > Eubacterium_B > Eubacterium_B infirmum. The sequence continues at coordinate 10,831 of UGGN01000002.1, read as the reverse complement.
TGTACTTCTTTACTGAATAACCAAGCCAAGAAATGCTGAAGCTGTTTAGTATCATTATCTATCTTTGGCGTAAACGCTAACTTACAAGACTTACAAAACCACCTTTGAGAGCCAGATTTTATCTTACCGTGTTTTATACATTTGCAATTACAAATTGGACAATTTACCTGCTTCATAATATATTCCTCCAAGAACTCTGATTCTAAGGAAGATATACCACGTTTTATCATTGAAATTCCAATATTTTAAAGAGTTTTCACACACACTTTTTGTCCACCCTCAATCTTCTTTCAAAAAAGATTAAACCGACATAACTATTGAAATATCAACTGTTATGTCGGTTTTTACACACACTTTTTGTCCTATAGCCCTATTTACTTTTTATCCTATAAACCTATAACTACTAACTGAAAGCTTTCCATATATCTACTTTTTATCTCTACGCACAAGAACAAGTCCTAAAAATACAATTATTGCTGCAATACCAATTCCTATCCATAATTTGTAACCACCTCTATCTCCAGTATTTACAAATGCCTTTCTTCCATTGATATTCCCGCTTGTATTCCCGGGTTTATTCAGTTTATCATTCTTCTGACCGTCGTTTGCACCGATCTCATCATCTTTCTTGTTTTGCGCTCTTGCAATATTTATTGTCCCTTGTGCATACCCATTCTTCTCGTATATTCTTACTATATGTTTACCTGCCGTCAGAGTGTTGAGATATTCTTTTTTTATAGATATGATAATGCTGCCTTCTCTCGCTTCATAGTCTATACCTCTTCTCAGAACTACATTATCTATCATGACCTTGCCTTCAGAGTTCGTAAAGTTCGCAAAATTGCCGTCAATCACACTTAATGCAACTCCCTTTGACTTATCAAGAATATAAGTAATTGAATCGTCATGATCCCTATCTAATACAACATCGTTATCAACATTTATTCCGTCCTTTGACGCACTGATAGTAAGCGTTGGTTTATCTTCCTTAACCTTTATCTCAATTTGTGGCATAAGCAAGCTATTTTGTTTCTCATTCTTAACGCTTTTAACTCTATAGGTTCCGGCTGACGGAAATTTGACTTTGATTTCTCCGTTTTTGTCCGTAGCTGTACTTGTTTCAAAACTTTTGTTTGTATTGACATTTTCAAAACAAATCCTATACCCCTGCTGAGGGTTATCATATCCATTGAAGGATATCAATGCTTCTCCTCCCAAAAGATGGAGCGACACTTCTTCTCCCTCATAAGCACTTAAATTTTTTTCTTTAAAATGAAGGAACTGTGTATTTTTTTCTTTTGATGGATATGATGACAAAGTTACCGTTGAACCCGAGCCCACTACAGTTCTCTCAATTTTTTCTATACTCTTGCTATCTACTGCGGCAAAGAAATACATATCTTTAAACTCAGCGAACATCTTGCTGATTACGAAGTCATATGCAAAATAATTCTCGGGATTTTTCTTGAAATCTTCTCCATATAGTTTACTATGAACTGCACATGCTATATCAAGCACTGTCACATTTCTCTTGGCATCTATTGCCGATTTGTGGTAGCCGTATTTGAGGCATTCGTCTCCTCTTACCTTGAGCGTCATGACTTGTGCAGGCGAATTAAACTTATTTTTCGTATTGATGTGAAGTACTACCTTAACATCAATTTCTGCATAGTTCTGCACATTCTTGCATGCATCTACCGCCTCTGCCAGCTTTTTACCACCATCTTCTTTATCCTTTTGACTTGCGTCCTGCTTTGCCAGAAGTGTTTCCGCATCTGCTATTGCCTTTTCTAATTTTTCCTTTGCTCCTTGTGGATATTCTCCCGGGTTTGTACCTACGACCACTGTTTTTAAATAGTCCTTAGCCTTGTCGATTTGCTGACTCAGCTTATAATCTCCTGTTTGATCTATTACCAAACGAACCTCTACGTTCTCATCTTCACCGTTAAAGGAAACAGGTATCTCATTGTACTCCGTCAAATAGTGGTTTGGCACTTTCGCTTCGTAATAATATTTTACATCCCTTTTGAGAGGATATTTCCCTTCTGAATCGGGCTGCACATATTCCTTGCGCTCACCGTCTTTACTGTACACTGAAAGTTCATATTCACCGCTATATTTTTCGTATGTTGTCAGAGAATAAAACCAGAAATTGGCCTTATAGATCTTTATATTCTCCCTCAGAACTACATCAATGTCCTTGTCCTCTGTAATTTTTATTGTGTTTTTATCTGATATATATCCGTCTGCGCTTGCCGTGTATTCATATTCCTGGTCATCCTTAAGAATATAACTGCCGTCAGCCTCCGCATCCAGCTTTTTATTTGTTGCCTTGTGGATGATTTCAAACTTTGCATTTTTGATAGCTTTGTTGCCCTTATCAACTATTCGGAATTTAGCCTTGTGTTTACTGTCCTTTTCTGCAAGCAGCTGTTTTTCTATCGTGCCTGCAGTTGTGACACGCAGTGTTTCCGAAAGCTTTTCATTTCCGTCCTTGTCAACATATCCCGGTGCACTTATCTCAAGTCTATACTTTACACCTACCTTGAGATTATACTTTCCGTTTCCTACGCTCTTTACCTCTGTACCATCGGGTGCCTCAATTTTAATAGTCGGATTCGGCACAGACTTTCCTGTTTTGATGTCTTTGACATCAAAAGCAACATCTACCGGTGCCGGCGCTCCCTTTAGCTTTATGTGAAAGGTCTTTTCTGCAAGCGCAGGTGCACTATCGTCCATAATGGTGCTTCTGGTTATGCTGAAATCCTTTCCATTGTATATCTTGAGGGTAACATCAAAATCGACATCCCCCGCTGAACGATCCTTTATCTTCAGCGATTTAGTGCTCGCTGCGTGAAGATCCTTTTTCCTGTTTGAAAAAACACTCCAATCCGATACATGCCATCCAAGCTTAAAATCAGGGGTATCGCTCTGTTTAAACTTTATGCTGCTTATCTCCGTAGCTTCGTCCTTCTCAAAGAAAGGTACGGTATAACTGTCTCCGGAAACGCTTATGACATCCGCATTAGCTGTAAATATCTTTTCATCAATGAAGTTTTGATAAAGATATTTCTGAGCGTTCTGCTCAAGAGTCGGACTTTCGATCTTGTTTGATATTAACTTCAGAGAATCCTTTTCAAACCTTATGGTATGGTCATACCACTTGCGCTTCTTTGATGATCTGGCCGATATTGTAATATCCTTATCAAATCCGTCTACAGGGATATTCCAAAAAGTTCTCTTTCCCTTTGTCTCTTCGCTATAGTCCGGGATGCTTCCTATAATATCGCTTTCCTTCGCAGCTTTTGCCTCATCAGCCATACCCATATAAACTTTATTAAAGCCCATTCCTCTTAGGGTCATTATCGCATTCATCTGTCCATTTTGGACTAACAGCTTGCAGCTTGTCACACCGAACATGGAGCTGTCTGTATTCGCCGTTACGGAATAGGTTCCGTCCTTAAGCTTGCCATTCTCATCGTATATAGACGCATCCCTTGTTCCCAAACTGCCTTTTATCACTTCCGGTTTTTTAGACTCAGAAGCGCTTTTCTCGCTTTTAGGTGCTTCCTGTTTTTCCGGCTCGACAGCACTTTTTTCGCTCTTAAGCGTCTCTTCTTTTGCTGAAGTCTTCGCCTCATTAGCCATAGCATCAAAGCTGATGTTTGACATGCAGATTACAAGCGCAAGCAGAGCTACAATCAAGCGCTCAAAATTTCTCTTCCCTTTTTTCCTCATAGTTTCTCCTAAAATAATAACTGCCCTCCGAAAAGAGAGCAGCAAAACTATAAAACACATAACATCATTAAACTTTGATGTCATGATAAAATCCATTAAGCCAATAATCTACAGCGACTTTGTAACAACTATTGAATCTGGAAAGCAAGCTTATCTTTCTTCGGAAGAACTTACCAAAATTCAGCAGGTTTCCTGGCTCTCACCCATATCTCCCCACGCCTTCTCACGTCGTGCGCAATGACATAATTAGGGGATTAGTAAGATGATTACAGTAACCGGATTGCTCAGGACTTTCACCTGATTTCCTTTTAACATCATGGCACGCGCCAATCCGCACTGAAATCCAACGTATTAAATTGTTTATATTATATCATATTTATCTGTATGAAACAATACGCCTGATGGCATGTATAACTATTGCCTGTAGAATTACAATAGAATATTATCATTAATTAGTCATAGTATTGATTTTTCCGAAAACAAGGGGTAATATGAAAATAATAAAAGGAAACTCCGCTTTCCAAACATAATGCATATAGATTGAGATATTTCTTTGAGTAACGAGAGGTGCTGTTATGAAATATAGTTTAGTAACAAAGAAGAATATCGCTATAGCAACATTTATCATTATAGTAATAATCGCTACAGTTTGCTTTGATTATTTCCGCACCCAAAACGCTAATAATCAAGAACTCACCAAGGTTCTACAGGCGGTTGAACAAAATCCGGTAAGTTCTAAGGTTGAGGACAAGAACGGAAAAGACATCACCGAGGAATTCCTGTCCAAGTATCTCGATGACCTAAAAAAAGGAAACTACAGCAAGGCCATAAAGGAAATCCGCGAGAGACACTATTCCGTTTCGACCAATCAAAAATCTACATCTTAAATTTCCCAAAATTTAACTGTAATTAAATGTCAACACTAAATCGGAATTTTTTTCAAATAATATTATAATTTTTTTATCATGTATATGATAAAGTTATTATATAAGCACGCTCAAATGTTTATCAAATTGTTTATATAAAATTAAGAACATATTACTAAATTAAACACTGATTATTTGTAATTTCTATGCATTATAAATAATCCTTTTGTATAGATTGATTCATACAAGGATTTTTATTTTTTCGTGATATATTTCTGACTGTTCGATACTATAAATTCATTTACATTTACTTCAACATCTGTAATAATGCGCCACTCCGAGCTTTATAAGTTCAGTGATAAAAAGCTCTTTTGAAGTTTTTCCTTTATGTATTCCCCTTGGGTATGTGTTGATCCATTCCTGAACTTCTTTTGCTTTTACAGTTGTAAGATATTTATCGAAATCCATACCCTTGTGGAGAAATCTCCTCACAAGCAAATTACAATTCTCATTACTGCCTCTTTCTCCAGGAGAATTTGGGTGGCAATAATATATTTCTGTGCGCTTTCCTTTGCGATATAAAGCCTTTTCCATAGCACTGCAATCCATAAATTCGTGTCCATTATCAACAGTAATAGATTTAAACACAGTATAAAAGCTGCTCTTACATCTTTTTTCAACACGATTCAATGCTTTTACTACTTCATCTGTTGTGTGATACTTTAATTTTTCAATAATTTCATATCTTGTTTTTCTTTCAGTGAAAACAAGTGCTGCCTTCTTATTCTCCTTTTTGCCTAAAACGCAATCCATTTCCCAGTGACCGAAAACCTTTCTTTCATCCACTTCTAAAGGTCTTTCTTCAATGCTTTTACCAGGGATATTTCTTTTGTATTTTTTATCCTTAGGAAGCCTTACCTTATACTTTCCTCTCGGTAAATCTTTTCTTTTAATTCCCGGAATAAACCCTTTTTTTATAGCAGAATATATTGTGGTATATGACTTGATACTTTCATCAAAATTAATACCACTGTTTATAAGCTCATATATAATGGCTTTAGGAGAATACTTTTTATCCTTTATAAGGCTGTATATGTACTTATTTAATTTTTGATCTCGTTCTATCTTTGCTCTTCTTCCCTTTTTCTTAAGATTAGCTTCATATTTATATTGTGCAAAATCGGCTTTATATTCCATTACTTTGGTTAAATCTGATTTCAACTGCTCACAAGTACCTCTCTTTATCTCAAGATAAATTGTACTAAGTGCAACATCAAGACAGCTTGATATTTCGGAAGGTGTATATCTTTTCTTTAGCATACGCTCGATTTGCTGTCTCTTTGAATAGTCAAGGTGCTTAAATTTTCTCATATAACATCTCCAATATTTTCCCCTGTTATCGTTATACAAAAAAGGTTTTCCCTTGTCTATAACATAATGCTATTCCTTCAAGCCTCTATTTTAGTGTTTAAGCAGCTTTAACCATATTAGTATATAAGTCAACTCGCTTTTATTATATATCTTCTTAAAAACGAAAAAACGGCGGCATATGAGATTACTCTCACATGCCGCCGTTTTTAAAATTCAAATTCCTCCTCATCTTTTGAAAGGAAAAATTCTTCATCTTCATTCTTTTTTTGTTTCTTAAGGTCTTGACTTTTATTCCCATCACATTTATTATTATATATATCTGATGGCGGTTGCTCCCGGGTTAAAGCTCTCGTAAAGAGAGTTTGGGAGAACTCGCCATCTTTTCTATTTAACAAGTTAAACTCTATTTCCTTTAGCCTTATCTTATGTACGAATAAATCATTATTACTATTTTCTCTTATATCAACTATCATCATGCAAATATAATCATCAATAATAAGAGGTTTGTTAAAGTAATGCCACCCTTCAGTTGCTTTATGAATTGAATTTTGGTTTTCTTTAGCTTCTTCCTTACTTCCAACATACGTCGATGTTTCTATCAAATTAACCAAGTCCTTTTCAACACCTATATTTAATTTTGTTTTATATGATTTATAGCTTTCAATTTTATCCATATGTTTGAAATGGTGATTAGTGATTCTATTGATGTTTGCATTTTTTTCTTTATCAGAAAAAGCGTTTATATCAGGGAACGGAAGCTCAACCTGCATGCCCTGGTACTTATTGCTAAATATTTCATTAATATACTTTATCTTTTCTTTTTTTGTCATTTGCTTTGTAGCGTCATCGAAGACTATAACATCTATTCTATTTCTTTCATATTGCAAGCCTTTTGTTAAATCCTCGTTAAAATCCTTATTTATTGGAATTTCCCGGGTAATGTAATAGTCCTTACCTATCGTTTCTGCTATCTTTGTGCAAAATCTATATCCATACTTATCATTATCTGTACATATATTAATATGTTCTATGGCAGCGTTCCTTTCCAAAAAAGCAGTTAATGCTCTATCGCTTACGCCACCGAGTGCTATATAGTTTTCATTTCTTGCAAGCTCCGGAAGCATGCTAAGGTACGATAAAAGATCAATCTCACTCTCAAATACATTTACTGTAGTATTTGTATGGTTTTCAACTCTAAATCTATATTCTTTCATGCTACCGTATTCATCACCACTTTTGAAGTTAGAGTTTCCATATGTTCTTGTACTTCTCTTAAAAGCACTTACAATATTACCGTCATAGTCTTTACCTACAAAAACAGCGTTATTGTATTTTTTATCCTGGTAAATAAGCCCTTTGTCTAAAAGACTTTTTACAATATCTTTGTTAAGCCCTCTTGTTTTTGTAAGATATGCATAGACGTTCTTGTTATTCTCAGCCTTTTCCGGAAGAGAAAATTCACCGTGTATATAGTTTGGATTTGCAGCAAAACTATCTGATATTACTATATCTTTTCTTGTGAAATCATAGTTCATCACCTCAAGAACATGGTATGCTGCCGTAGTAAAAGGCATACCTTCAACCTTAATATAGTAATCTATAGGATTTTTAGATCCGTACCCTTGCGAAAACCAATAAAAACCTTTCCCCGGTGATATAACCATACTGTCATGTTCTCTATGTCTATACACTCCTGAGGTAAGCTTCATTGGCACGCCATCTCTTGATAATATATCAAATACATCCTGATCTGCTGCAATTTTAACTAAGTTAGGTTCAATGTAATCTTTCTTATTCATCTCTTTACCTTTCCACATAAAAACAAGGCTCTAAAATCGTTTTTAAGCGACTTTTAAGCCTTATCCTTTACATTCTATTTATTCTACTCACTTTTATCCTCTAATATTATTTTATTTCCTTTGGAATCCCATTTAGCTACTCCTGAAAAAGGCTTTCCGGTCTTATCACTAATAAAGCCATCTACATTGACTTCTTCGCCTTGATAAAGCCTTTTTCGTTCTTCTTTGCTCCATACATGTCCAAGCGTTTCTTCAGGAAGCCCTAAGGTGTATGTGTAAATTTCTTTACCTTTGTACTTAATTTTTTCAAGCTTACCGATGATTTTTTTATTATCACTTGTTACAACTTCTATTTCTTTGTCTAATATCAATTTATCTTTTCCATTTTTACTCATCTTATACTTTTTCCTTATTTTTCATTATAATAGTAGTTTTTCCTAAGTCTTAAATATCCTGCCTTATGTATAACAATAAGATCATCGCCAAGTTCCTTCCACTCTTCTGGCTGAATTACATAATCCCTTTGCGTACTTATACTTGTACTTGTTCCGCCCTTTCCTTTTGATATACTTTTTTTGTCTACATCTTTCTTTCCAATCAGATTTGAAAAATATTCTCTTGTGCTGTTATCTGTCGAGTCAAGAACAACAATATATTTTGAGTTATCAAGGATCACCTTTCTCTCTTTTTCACTGTAAACAAGATCTATATCCACAAGTGACTGTGTTAGGATACATAAGTTACATCCATTTTTTCTAAACTTTCTAAATGGAGCAAGCACATCAAAATGACCAAGGCTTGTAAATTCATCAAGTGCAAGAAGTATCCTTTCGTCTTTTCCAGGAACAAATTTTCTGCTTCCTATATATTCAAGCAGCTGTGCTGTTACAATATGGATAAACGGAGCATAGTATTCCTGCTTTTTATCTGATACTTTAAGAAAAATTTTCTTTTCTTCGATCATCCCAGGATTGAAGCTTTCTTTACCTGGATAATCTCTACAAAGAATACTTTCCATATTTGCGTTATCAGAAAAAAGCTTTATCTTGTTATTAAGCGCTGATTTTGCTCCGGAGATATTTTTCTCGTTCTCTCCTGCAAGTGGCTTTATGTAGCTTAAAGCAAGTTCGTTTTGAGTTTCAGAAATAAGCTTAACAAGCTCGTTTATATTATTAAAAAATATAGTTTTACAGATATCTGTAAAATCTAGTCCAATATCATAAAAAGCAAGAAGTCCTGCTAAAAAAATTTTCCTTGCAGTTTCAAGAAAGTAAAGGTTAGCATCGTTTGCATTTGATGGTATGTCTACTATAAGCATAACAAGCTGCTCAAGCATTGTCCTTTTATCGTTTTCATCAGTAGCTTTATCAATAAGATAGAAAACATTATATGTAACGCTATTTGCCGGGTTTTCCGGCTCAATAATTATCTTTTCCTCAGAAGCAAGCTTTACATTTTTTGATATATCGCCGGAAATATCTATTGAAAAGAAAGGTGCATTCCAGGCTCTAAGCGTAGGAACAAGAAGCGCTGAAGTCTTTCCTATACCGCTGCCACCGAAAATGGCAATGTGTCCTTCTTTAGTATTCTCAAGATATACTTTGTTTTTCTTGAGAAAACCAAAAATAAAACCATGCGGGGAAAGTGCTTTTTTAAGACCACTTCCTAATATAGTATTTCTTGCACCAGTATCTTTTCCAGCTATTTTACTTATAGGTTTACCGCTAAGCTTAAGATAAATTAGCTTTAAAATTGCAGTAACTATAAATATTGCTACAGCTATAAAGCTGATTTTCCATAGCAAGGGCGTTAAATAAGTGTTCATTTAAAACTCCAATTCCTCATCGTCTTTTGAAAAAGAAATTACTTCTTGTTCCTGGCATTTTTCTGTAAACGTATTATTATTTTCCTTATCGCAACTTCCAATATTGATAATATTATCCTTCTTGTATTGGTATAGCTGTGCATTTTCAATCATATAATCTGCTGCCTTTTCAGCCTCTTTTATTGCCTTAAAAAGGAAATTTTTATTATTTCTAATTTCCTTTGCCCAGCTCTGAATATATGCTTTATGCTTATCTAGAATCTCATCTGTTAAAGGTTCTTCTATATATTCTCCCATAAAACTTGATGATATTTCGGCAATTAATTCTTCGAAGGCATATTTTTTGCTCCCGAATTTGTTATTTTGCTCTCTATTAAGTCTATCCTTATGCCCTGTTGAATGAGATAGTTCATGCAGCGCTGTTCTACAATAGTCCTCTTGTGACTTAAATTGCTCCTTTTCAGGAATTAATATGTAATCCTCTCCAGGATCATAAAAAGCACTTTGTGAATTTCTTCTTTCAAACAATTTAACCCCTATACTATCGGATATTCTCTCTATTACCTCTTCTTCATTTATTTTATTGGCTGTATATGAAGGCTTAAACTACTCTATTCCATCAATCAAGCTTGCATTAAATACTGTATATATTCTTTGCTTTAAACTAAATCTTTCGTCATCAAACTCAGGATCACGAGAATATTTATTATATTCATCGAAGCTTATCCACTTCTTCTCTTTATTGTCATATGGAATATAATATTCAACCTTGGCACCTTTAGCACCCTTTTGTAGATGATACCCCTTGTCCTGGATTTGTTTAAATGTAAGCCATCTGTTATCTCCATAACCGTTTTTTACCTCAATTATTTTAAGATAAAGCTTGTTAATTCCACTATACTCTTTATATGTGAAAGAGTTCATTGGACTTCCTGTTTGCGAAAAATTCCATCCCTTAATAAATCAATCGGGTCTTCATCGAGTGCCAGGATAAAAATCAGCTATTTCTTCTCTATAATTCTTCGTCATCAGAATCGTCCTCTCTTTCATAACTGTCACCCTGAAGCATTTCTTCTTCAGATAAAGTTTCCGTATCTACAAATATTACTTCCTCATTTTGTTTCTTATCCATCTCTATACCTTTCCACATAAAAACAAGGCTCTAAAATCGTTTTTAAGCGACTTTCACAAGCCTTGTTTATAACTTAATCATAGATAATATTTCTCCTAAA